>NZ_VFUR01000041.1:0-15351 GCF_006441095.1 Mesorhizobium sp. B2-5-4
GGGTGGGAGTAGTCGCGCCGCTCCAGATACTAGCGTTCAGCATGCTATTCCGCACGAGCTACAAGCTTAGCGATTCCGTCTCGCGCGCAACAGGGACGGTCTACGCTCGTGCCTGGCGGCAGGCGGTTTTCACCATCGGCGTCTTCGCCGGTTCCCTCATAGGGCAATTCTGGGGCATAGAAGGCGTGGCGTTCGGCGTCGGCGCGGCCTTCGGGATCAACTTCTTCCTCATGGCACAGTTGAGCCTCCGCGTGACCGGCATGACGTGGGGGGATTTCCTTGCGGCGCACCTGCCCGGGCTCGCGCTCGCGGGTGTTGTCGGGACTGGCGTCTGGGCAGTCGTGGACTGGCTGCGCGAGTTCCATCTATCTCCTCTTCCCCTGCTCATCGATACGGCATTGCTGGCATCCGCCGGAGGCTTGCTGCTGTGCTGGATCCTGCCGTCGCTGTTCCTTGGACGGGACGGCCTATCACTGCTGCGCCTGCTCGCGGCCGTGGCGCCTGCCTGGCCCAGGATGAAGAAGGCAACAGACTGACCAGCAGGACATTCGGGCCGCGGCTTTCATGCGCCTGCGATGCGGTGGCCATTCGCGCCTGGGGTATGGGAACTGACCTCCAGTCGGGCGTGTCGCGATGCCGGTTTTAATCACGGGAAATTGGGGAAGGGAAATCCAACATGACCAAACTGACTGAGGTTGGCGCGAAATTCCTGATGACTGAATTCGGCAGCGACGCAGGCATTGGCGGCGACTGGCTGAACATTGACGATTGGACCCAGCCAAGCGGAAAAGAAAGCGGTAACGAGACGGGTCATGTGCTCTCCGATCTTGGCGAGGGGCTTGCTGCCGAAACCGGCCAGGGCGGCCACACTCCGAACCTGGAACCAGCCGCGAGCAAGCTCGATCTCATTTCCGACCATGGGATCATCCCGCCATCGGTAGACGATGGCGGATTGAAATTCACCGGACAGGCCGAGGTTCCGGCTGGACTTGCCATCCATCTGGACAGCACCTTTGTCGACAGCGCCCGGAATCATGCGGACAGAAGCGTCACCTACACCGCCGCTGCCCTTGCAGACACCGGCACAGTCTCGACAGGGGGCGCTGTCGCCACCAGCAGCCTTCTCGCCGCCAGCTCAAGTGCGATCGACCCGATTTTCGAGACCAGGGTGGCGACCGCAGGCGACGACGTCGAGGAGAAAGGCTCCGGTACGATTGGGACCAACATCAACGATCTGGAGCTGGGTTATGACGGCAGCACCCGCCAGACCGTCGGCCTTCGCTTCACCGGCATCGACATCCCTAAGGGCGCCATCATCACCAGCGCCTACATCCAGTTCCAGGCCAACGAGGTGAAAACCGGCGCGGCCTCGCTGCTGATCCAGGGCGACAACACCGACGACGCCAGCCCCTTCACCAGCGCCGCCTTCAATGTCTCCTCGCTTCCCCGGACGACGGCATCAACCGCCTGGACACCGGATCCGTGGACCATCGTGGGCGAACATGGCCTTGCCGAGCGCACGCCGGACCTTACGGCTATCGTCCAGGAGGTCGTCAACCGCTCCGGCTGGGTGGCGCTCAACGACATGGCCTTCGTGGTCACCGGCACCGGCACGCGCACGGCCGATTCCTACGAATACAATCCGGCCAGCGCACCGCTGCTGCACATTGAATATCTGCTGCCTGGATCCAGCAATCCGGTGGCCTTCAACACTCCGGCCGACGCCAATGCCGCCCCCAACCAGATCGCCGAGCTTGCCGCGGCAGGCGCACCCACCGGGATCACCGCCTCGGCGACGGATCCAGATGCCGGCTCGACCGTCACCTACAGCATCAATGACTCGCGCTTCGCCATCGATTCCAGCAGCGGCGTCATCACGCGCTCAGCCACCGGCACGCTCGACTTCGAGACCCAGCCGTCCATCAACCTGACGGTGACGGCGACCTCGTCGGACGGCAGCACCGCTAACCAAGCCTTCACCCTCGCCGTCCTGAACAGCCCGGAGCCGGTGGCCTTCAACGCGGTGCCTGACGCCAACCCTGCCGCCAATCAGATCGCCCAGAACGCCGCCGCAGGCACGACCATCGGCATCACCGCATCAGCCACGGATCCCGATGCCGGCTCGACGGTCAGCTACAGCATCGGCGACTCGCGCTTCGCCATCAATGCCAGCACGGGTGTCATCACGCGCTCAAGTACCGGCACGCTCAACGCCCAGTCCGAGCCGTCGATCGCCCTCACCGTCACGGCCACCTCGTCCGATGGCAGCATCGATACCCATGCTTTCAACGTCAATGTCACGGCCAGCCAGATGCCGGTGGCCTTCAACACTCCGGCCGACGCCAATGCCGCCGCCAACCAGATCGCCGAACTCGCGGCGGCCGGTGCCCCTACCGGGATCACCGCCTCGGCGACGGATCCAGATGCCGGCTCGACCGTCACCTACAGCATCAACGATGCGCGCTTCGCCATCAATTCCAGCACCGGTGTCATCACGCGCTCGGCCGTCGGCACGCTCGACTTCGAGACCCAGCCGTCCATCAACCTGACGGTGACGGCGACCTCTTCCGACGGCAGCACCGCCAACAAGAGCTTCACTCTCGCCGTACTCGACAGCCCGGAATCGGTCGCATTCAACGCTCCGCCCGATGCCAACACCGCGGCCAACCAGATTCTGCAGAGCGCCGCGGCCGGTACTGCCGTCGGCATCACCGCTTCGGCCTCGGATCCCGATGCCGGCTCGACGGTCACCTACACGATCGACGACTCGCGCTTCGCCATCAATGCCAGCACCGGGGTCGTCACGCGATCGAGCACCGGCACGCTCAACGCCCAGTCCGAACCGACAATCAATTTCCACGTCAAAGCCACCTCGTCCGACGGCAGCTTCGATACTCACACCTTCACTGTTGACGTCACCAGCCAGCTGCCGACATCAGTGACGCTAGCCCATACCATCCTGACCTCGCAGTGGTCGCCGCCGAGCCCCGATCCTACGGATATCGTCTATATTTCTCATCTCGGCACGCTGCTGGTTGCCGACAGTGAAGTCGACGAAATGCCCATTTTCACCGGCAAGAATCTCTACCAGATGAACCTGGCCGGCAATCTTATGGGAACGCTCACTACCATCAACTTCTCGGACGAGCCGGCCGGGGTCACTTATAATCCTGCTAACCACCATCTCTTCTTCGCGGACGACACTGGCACGAAGAGCGTCTACGAGTTGAACCCAGGCAAGGATGGGCTTTACAACACGTCCGACGATATCGTGACCTCATTCAAGACCGCCGCGTTCGGCAGCAAGGATTCGGAGGCTCTTGCCTACGACACGAAACGCGGAGTGCTCTATCTCGAGGATGGCTCAAACCATAACATTTACACCATCGCTCCGGGCCAGAACGGAAAATTCGACGGCGTCCCAAGCACGGGAGGCGATGATGTCGTGACGAGCTTTTCTGTACAATCGCTCGGATCCCCTGCTGACGGGGGCCTCGCGTATGATGCGGTCCACGACCTGCTTTACGTCATCGTGTCACGCACCTCGGTGGCAATGATAACGCCAACCGGGGATCTGCTGGGCACGCTCGATATCTCGGCGGCCGACGCACATAAACCGGCCGGATTGGCGCTGGCGCCGAGCAGCGACGATCCGAGCCACCAAATGAGCCTCTATATCGTCGATCGGGGCGTGGACAACAACACGGATCCAAACGAGAACGACGGCAAGATCTATGAATTCCATTTGAACGATTGGGTAATCGCCTGATCCGGCACGGCTTCGCCTCTTCAAGTCGGTCGTTAGGGCGTCCGGCAATCCGCAAGCTGCCGGTCGGCTAGTCTTCAGCGCCGCCAGTGAGCCGTTCAGGCGATTAGCGTCTTCCGGCAAACCATTCACGATGCGTTCAGGGCTTCAGGCGAGTTGAGCGAGGATATCGTCGACAACGCTTGGGACCGTGCCCGCCGTGTCGATATCGATGCCAGCGGGAAGATATTCCCGGGTATGATGGCAGCGCAGTACCAGCCGCCGCTCGGCCGGATCGAAACCTGGCTCATTCGGTCGCCCATCCAATCGTCGGTTCCTCAACGTCTATGTCGAGCACAAAGACCTTGTCGAATAAGTCCAGGAATTTATGGAAATTGCGCGAGGTGGCAGGATGGGTGGTGTCGGCAGCAATGGCCCGGAAACGGGCCAAATCCAGTGCGCGTATCCCCAGACGATGTGATCCTGGCCTTCGGGTGGTCCTGGCAGTGCCTTGCCTGTTTCGGGGTCGCCGACATAGGCCAAGACCTGGTCACCATGGACGACATGATAACCCCGCCGTTCCAGTTCGGTAGCGACAGACGTTTTTCCAGTGCCGGAACCGCCTTCGATCAGGTAGTTCTTGATTCCCATAGGCGCCGTTTATCACGTCGTTCAATCCGGCGAGAAGAGAACGACAACTGGGAGCGGAACATCGGTTACAAAATCGGCAATGGGACGATGCTCGATGCAACGCATTTCAGCGCCGATAAAAAAAGCTCAGACCGCCGGCGGCACTCTGGGCGCCGCAAGCGGTCTGGGCTTTCACGAAGGGCTTGGCCCTATGTCCTTGGCCCTATGTGGTCGAGGCGCTGTTTTCAGCGACCCTGCTCGAGGAGCTTACGCCTTGCCGGGCGGGCCGACGTGAATATGGTTCTTGTCTCCCCAACCATTGCCGGGGCGTGTGCCGCCCGATTTGGCAATCGCCTTGGAGTTCAAGCTTGTGCCGAGCAGAAGCGTCACAGCCGGCGGCGTAACCGCCGCAAAACGCCCCGCCTTCTTGAGAAAGTCACGGCGCGCTTGAGCCTCCGAGACCAGCGTCTCTTGCGTCTGTTCCGAGCGTTTTGTGCTTTCTATTGACATTTCGACCTCCCACAAACTTTCTCAAATTCGCAGATTGATCTTACGCTTTCCATACAGGCGCACTAGTTCCCCAAAAGGCTTAGATTTTCGTGCGAGAATTGAAGAGCGTGCGAGCGATGCGATGTAAGGGGTCCGACGGCCCACGTTTCGCCAACCCGTAAGCGCGTGAAAACCGCCATATGCCCCACATCAAATTGCCTGCCAGGCGCAGCGGGGCGCCAATGATGGGGTGGGTCGCCGTGAAGACGCGCCTCCAGTGCTGGAAACGGACCATCGGGCGTTGTGTACATTTTGCGGGGATTCTGGTTCCAAAGAAATGATGCAAGGCCAAGAGCTGGGTGTCGAGCGCATTGCGGGCGCTCCGATCCGGCATGGATTCCTGCAGTGACATCCAGTCCACGTCCTCGCTTTCCGCCAATCGGGCCAGATCATGAAGGTGCCTGAGATCTATCCTTCCGCGCCAGTAATCACCCTCCTTGAGAAGGTCGTGCACCATCCAATGCAGGGCGCGCGACCGAACGGGAGGAATGTTCACCCGAAGTCCTCCGAGTTGGACGAGTTCGGGAGGGGCATGGCAGGTTGGTTGGCTCGACCGAAGTTCCAGCATTCCGGCGTCATGCTCGCGGGCCATGCCTCGGGCGCCCGCCACATCGACGTAGCCAAGCTCTTCAAGACAGGTCCGGGCGAACGTCTCTTCGCGCGGGTCCACGGCTATATCGAGGTCACTCGTCATCCTGCTGGGAACCTGGCCGCCCGGCGAAAGGAACAGAGGAACGGCCCCCTTGAGCAGAAACGGTACGATGTCGCGGCCATTGAGGGCGGCAACGGCTTCACGCAGTTGAGTACGCAAGCGCAGGTTCCGTTCGCGATTGCAGTCGTAAACGAACCGAAGGTACTCGCGCACGTCCTGCGGGAGTTGATGGATTTGTCCGGCCCGAGCGAGAGACGAGAACAAATCGGCTGTGAGCAGAGTGTGATTTGCCAGAGCGATCACGGCCTGCCAGTCGGCGCTGTCGGTCGGAGCGCCGCGAAGTCCAGCGACCAACGCCTTAAGCGCGTTGCCTCTACTCGTCATCGCACGCTTTCGAGATTAGCTGCACCGCATCATCAAGCCCGGAATAGGTCAGGCAATAGGTTTGCGCCGAGCCGATGAGTTGGGTCAGCACTTCGAAAGCGGTGCCACTGAGCTCTCCGCCGGGTGCCAGCGCGCCGTTGAGCAGGCCGCGCAATGCGTGAGCTGGATCGATCGGCTCCAGGCTAGCTTTCGAGGTACGACCTCGACGCAGCAGGACCACACAGCCAATGGGTAGGGGAGCGGGAGGCAAGGGCACGAACGCCCTGGGCACGGCAAACCGTACACGCTTGCGGTCGGGGCGGCGACAGATCGGAACGGCATCGAGGCCGGGGCAGTATTTGGCCAGCAACGGCCATGCTCCCGCCTTGACCGCCGGGGCAAACGGAAGCCCGACGCCATGCCCGCTAGAGTCCAGCAGCGTCACATCATCGGCGACAAAGCCAAATCCTGCATGGACCAATGCCAAGGTCAGCGTCGTCTTGCCCGCGCCCGGATTGCCACAAAGAAGGACGATGCGTTCATTTCTGAGAAGCGCAGCCGCATGGAGGGCAAGTTCATATGCGCCGTAATCCAGAACCTCGGTTAGCAATTGCCCCTTCAGCATGACGGGTAGTGCGTCGAGGGAGCAGGACAAAATCCACTTGCCATCCCGCAACAGATGGACTCTCCCTCCCTGCCCAACCACCTCGAGCAGTACGTCGGCAGTATCTCTTTTGACCTCGAGGTGGCGAAATACGGAAATCGCGGGAAAGGCGTAGGCCGCCGGATAGACGATGCGTATGTTGAGGCCCGCAACCGCGACCACCTGGCTCACAGGCTTTTGAGCTGACGAAGTAGACAAGGGCGCGCAGGGCCGTATCAGGTTCAGCCGCTGCCAATCTTCGAGTGCAGCCTCGACATGCCTGTCTGCCTCAAGTCTATCAACGCCACTGCGCGCCATCTCGACCGAGATGGCGTGCGGTGGCATGCCTTCCTCCAGAGAGCGCCAGATGTCGGCAGCAGTATCGTTGACGGCGAAAATGGCCTTCTGGGAAGGGCTGAACAGGATATTTTGTCCCCTGACGCGTACCAACCGCCCCTGGATCACAAACCTCCCAGGGCCGTGATCGGCGGATCCTGATGTCACACTTCTGTCAATCGCCTCGTGCTGGTTCATCGCGGTGACGGTCCAAGCTGTTGTTGCAAGCAGGGTGCATGCGAGCGCCACCTGTCTTTGCTCTTCGGATAATCATTGCCGACGCTGCGACTTCTCACAGCAATTCGTCGGAGAACCGGACCACGTCCTGATGCGCCGCGATCCACTGGAGATGCGCCTTGTTCCAATATTCGCGGGCGTTGGCGCCCGTCAGCAATCTGAAACCAGATGGCGGCAGCGGCAACGAGGAGGGGATTGGCTCGTCGGGCAGCCACAGCAAAACGTTGTCGCGGCTTTCAATCGTCAGCCGCCATGTTCTTTCCAGGCGATGGAATCCACGCATGTTGGCCGCGGCCAATGCGAAAACCGATTCCGTGATCCTCAACCTGGGCGACTGATCGACAGCCTTGATCGGCGCCTGATGTGTGATTTCGCCCTTGGACAGAAAGGCATGCATACGAA
The DNA here is from genome assembly GCF_006441095.1 of Mesorhizobium sp. B2-5-4. Classification (NCBI taxonomy): domain Bacteria; kingdom Pseudomonadati; phylum Pseudomonadota; class Alphaproteobacteria; order Hyphomicrobiales; family Phyllobacteriaceae; genus Mesorhizobium; species Mesorhizobium sp. B2-5-4. Next base: position 7,558 of record NZ_VFUR01000041.1, read on the forward strand.
TGAGGGATTTGTCGACCCGCACCGTTTGCCCTGTTCCGTCGCGCTCGTTTGACGCAGGGTCCAGGCTGATCCCCGAGAAACATCCGTCAAACAGGCAATCTTCGATGATACCGCTGAGGAGATAGTCGTTCTCCACCGCATCATCCCTGATTTCGCTGAGCCAGCACCCTTTTAGGCGAAAACCGTCGGCGTGCTCGGCGAGGCGAATGCCATCCCAGCAGCGACGGGCACGCACCCCCTCAATTGTCGCATCGGTGGTTCCGTCCCTGACAAGCAGAGCCGCGCTGTTGCAGTAGGTGTCCCGCCAATCAGACGTTAGCGGTACCTGGCCCTCGAAGCGGCCGCCGACAAAGCGAACCCCTGGACAGTTGCGGATGACGACGGGATAGCGATTGACCGGCAATGTCCCCTCGTCGCAGCCCATCGTCGCGTTGGGATCGCTGTTTCTGCTGTTGGCAACCGTGAAGGAAGCATTGCGAGCATTGATAGTTGCTCCCGGCTGGAGGTTCCGAATTACTTGCTGTTTGAAGCCATACTCACCCGTCAGGACGAACTCGTTGCCTCCCGGCGTTTGGCCGCCTTGCGCTCGGAGCGAGCTCGGCAATAAAGCGATTACAGGATACAAGCCGGCGACGCCCATGAAAGAACGGCGGTCCATTCTCGTGCTCATTGACCTACCCCATCGCACAGCCGATGCCGTTCAAGGCAGGCCAGTAGCACCGCGTCGAGAACCCTTTCGGCGACGTCTTCGGGCGACGCAAACCTCTCCACGTTGACCGCCACCAGTACGCCGGCGTGATCTTCCGTTCCCATCCTCCATTCAAGATCGGTCGCAATCTGGCGGCAAGCACCATCCGCCGTCGACCACAGATCAAGGTCGCGGTCAGGAGATGTCCTTTGCATCCGCGAGGATCGATCGCCCCTTTTCAGAAGTCGATCTCGTGCCACGCCGATCTCGCCGCGCAGATGGACAAAAGCGATATCGTGCACGCCAATGGCGAACAGGATATCAAGCCACTTCTCGGATGTTGCCCCACGCCTGCTCTTAAGCAAGATGGATAGGAATCCCTGCAACAGGCCCTGGTCCATGACAATAATTGTATTTCTTCCCTGTCTCTCGCGTTGAACGTAAGCAATCAGAAACGAAAGGTTCCAGATGACCCTGACTGTGTCGACAATTGATGATTGCCCAGCTTCGATGACAAAGCGCGTAATTCGCGAGAGCAGGGAGCGAAACTCACGATCCCTAAACCTTGGTGCAACAATACCTATTCTGTAGATCTGGCGGCTGATGAACTTTCTTGTCTCCGACGCTACCCGCACATCACCCACCAACGGGCCGTGCCGCCGCAAACCGCTCGCCAACAGGGTGGTTGCGGTTGTCTTTCCAATCCCGGGGAGACCAAAGAATTCCACAAATCGAATGTCTGTTTGAAGTGGGCGTGGTTCGACGCTTGGCGGCAAGCCTGCCGTCAGATCACGGACTGTGTGCGAAGCCATGGGAATTTCAATGTTGAAAGAGCTGGGACCCCGGAACCGCGTACAATTTCGGACGCTCAGGGCCGGTCTGCAGTGATCGTTGGATGCCGCGATAGAAGATGAGCAAAGCCAACGGCAGCCAGAAGAAGGGCGCTGTCGATGGACCGAAGGAGTCGCTCATCTGGTTTGCGATGATGTAGTTCCACAGGGAAACCGACGTTCCAAGCACCATCACATTCACTTCCGCCGCATGGTCGCCCCCCCTGTCATTGCCGAACAATGTGCAGAACACGACCCTGACCAGATATGCCATGACCACGAGAACCAGCATCGACACCAACGCCAAGCCGGGCACTCCCAGTGTTCTAAAGAAGTCAATGAACAGATTATGGCTATGGGGTGCGATATCTTCCACCCATTGCCCTGCCCCCACACCCGTGAACGGGTGCGACAGGCCGAGATCGATCGATATAGACCACAGTCGCTGCCGCGATACCACCGAATGCGCCTCGCCTCCGGAAAGTTGAAGGGCCAGCAGGCCGTAAGCCCGTGGATTTAGGAACTGCAATGTCAGCAGGCTCGCTTCGAACAATACCGGAGCGGCAATGGTTCCAACGATTACTTTTAACGGACTCTGCTTTCTTCTGATTAAATATATACTGTATAGTGCAAAGAAAAGACCAAGGCCCACCACGCCGAGAACGAAGTTGGTCTTCGAACCCGATTTCACCAAACCCAGGAGCACCGCAGCGAGGCAGCCCATAAGGAGAAGTCGGTGCCGGCGGGATGTGACCAGCTTCGCGGCGACAAGCGGCAGACCAGCCGACAACGCGATCCCGAGTTGGTTCGAGTGCTTGAAATAGCCTTCAGCCCGATCGGCGAATCTGGCATCGCCCAGCCCGATTGCGACAAGACAGGATGTTACGACAGTCATGATGACTATGGTCGTCACAACCCTGTCGATTGCCACGAGACCCTTCGGTCTCAAGGAGATCGCCGCGACTGCTGGAATGATCGCGAAACCAAACACTTGTGAGAAAACCGCGCGCATCGTCCTCATCGGATTGTCTGCGTAGAGCATCGACAGTAGAGAGAGAACGATGATGACAGCAGATATCGTCAGCACCGCAGTCGTCAGGGCGGCTTCAATCCGATGGAGGCGTCTTGCTGTTTCCGCATAGGCACCGACACTTAGCAGAGCGCAGAACAATGCCAGCACGAAGGAAAGCGAGCCATCCGTTCCGGCAATCCGCGTGGCGCCAGGGAACCAGATGGACAGGATCAGCAAAAGGATAGATACCTGAAGCATAGGTAGAATGTCACACTAGAGGCATTATGCGGGAACTGCGCGCCGACGTCGCTTCGCCTTGATGCGCAACGTCCAGCGTCTTGTTGTCCTGAATAGCTGCACTGATAAACACAGGCTTGGCCTCCGGATCATAAATCATTGCATGCTGCCGCACGGCGGGTGAACTTCCGCATACCTATTTCCATGCAGCGTAGGCTCGGCGAGTGGACAAGGAAATGAGCGAAAAGGGGGCATTCGGACAGGGTGCTCTACGCCTTTTGTGCAACACAGGGGAGTGTGCGGCGATTTCCCGCCCCTCGACCGCTCGTCGGCGAGGCGGCGCAGCCGGATTGAGTGTTGGTACCGATTTCGCAGATGTGGGAGACTTGGAGATGGCACACTGAGTCTTCCACCCATAGGAGATCGCCGTGCTTTGGGGCCTTGTCGCCGTCGGTGTGATCGGCATTTTGCTGGGATTTCGTTTTCGAGTTGCCGCGCTCATCATCATGACCGCGGTGACGGTCGTGGGCGGCGTCGCTGCAGGCGGCATCGGCAGTGTATTTGATTGGCACCACCTCATCTCAATCCTGCTTCTCGTTGTCGTTCTGCAGGGTGCCTACTTGCTCGGCCTCTTCCTGGGCGTAATCTGGCGCCAAGGCATGTCACGTGAGCAGTAATGGTCTGTGGCTGCCATTTCGCCGCGGCCGGCCGGCGCCGCACCTTTCGCCATTGCGATCGCGACAGCACGCCGCGGTTTTTAGGCAAAGCAATGCATCGGGCAAGAATTTGCGATGCGCATTAATCAAGACGCACGGTCGAATTTCATCACGGCGCCCACGGTCCGGACGAGAATGACAACATCGGCCCATAGGGACCATTCCCGCACATATTGGCTGTCGATAGAGACGCGACTGGGATAGTCCATTGCGTCTCTGCCGGCCACCTGCCAAAGGCCAGTTAGCCCAGGCCGGGTTTTTAGATAATCGATCGCAGAGGAGCCGTAACGTTGAAGTTCGTCGGGAACGACTGGACGAGGGCCGACGCAACTCATCTCGCCGCGCAGCACGTTGATGAGTTGAGGCAGCTCATCCAGGCTCGACTTCCTTAGAATCCGCCCCAGGAATGTGATCCGCGGGTCATTCTTGAATTTCCAATTCTGCTCCCACTCCTTGGCGGCTTCGGGATTGCTCGCGATATAGTCGGCCAGAACCCGCTCCGAGTTGGCAACCATGGTCCTGAATTTGTAACAGGCGAAGCGCCTGCCGTTGAACCCTACCCGGGTGTGTGAGAACACCGCCGGTCCGCCGTCGGTCACTAATATTAGAAGGGCAACCGCCAACATTACCGGCGCAGCGAGGACAAGCGCGATCAATGCGACGGTCATGTCCATCATCCTCTTGCGCCGGCCTCCAAGCGGACGGAGGTTTTGGCCGACGCGGATGCCTGGCCCGCGGTGCTTTATGTCAAAGGCGCTTATTGTCACGGATGTCACCAAGAAACGCTGCTGGTTTTGCTGCCCAACTTCACAGCGGCGCGTCATTCTCGGCAAGAGAAGCAAAGGAGGTAGCGCCGTACCCAGCGCTCGTTACCCCCTTAGCCTGATCCGAGCGTCGCAGGCGTAGCCTCGGTAAGTCTTCCGATCAAACGGGGTATCACCTAGCATCCGTTTGCTGCAGTAGCAGTTCGGGCAGGTTCGGCTGTATTGCCAAAGCGCGCATTGGAACGGGTTCGGCCACCAAAAGGTCAGAGGGCCAACCAAATTTGGACCGTCACTCGCCTGGGCGAGAATAGAATAGACAGGAACTACTTTACCAAATGCGAAGGCCGCAAACGCGTCAGCCAACGCAATGCAGGAAATGCACGCGCATCGCGCCCAGACGAGACCGGCAGGGCAGCGGATCCGCTTAAAGGACATTGCCGGCCTACCAGATAGTGAGAGCGCGCAACGTGGTGCCCAGCTTCATGCCTACATCACGTCATTTTTCAGCAAGGTCGTTTGCTCGTGATATTTCCGAGATCGACCGTGCCGAAGTCCTTGCTCTCGTGCGCAAGCAAATAGCCTTGCTCGATCTCGATCTCTCCGGCCTCACCGTGGTCGTTGGCGCTGCGACAGGATACCAAGCAGTGACTGCGGCAGCGGCGGCGCTCGCTAAGGCCAGCCGAGTCGTTGCGCTCACTCGCATATCCTCCAGACATCCGAGCCTGGCAGCAGCCGCGACCGCGACGTTGGCATTTGCCAATTTTGCCAACGTGTCGGAATGCGTGGAAGTGACGGACCGCATCGACAGCCGCAAATGGCAGGACGTCGACCTCGTCACGAACTCCCTCCAGGTCGGGCCGATTTCTAGATCGCTTGTCGAACTCTTACCCTCTCATGCTGTTGTTTCGCTAATGGCTGGACCATGGGAGCTTCGGCCTGGAACTGTGGACTTCGACGCCTGTGACGAGGCTGGCATTAAGGTTGCGGCTCTCAATCTCAACCATCCAGCCGTAGACCTGCTGCCAGAGTTCGCGCGGTTATGCTGCACCTTGCTGGACGATGCCGGTGTCGATCTACGCGCGGCAAAGCTCGCCATCGTCTGCGACACGCCCTGTGCATCATCCCTTGAATATGCGCTCCGCGAGCGCGGGGCGGGAGTAAGCGTTTTTTCGCACCCGGTGCTGCTGACCGAAGATGCATGGGATGTCATCGTCGTAGCGATGCGACCCAGCGACAAACCACCAATGGACATCAACAGCCTGGGCCGAATTGGCCGGAACTCGAGCCAAACGCTGTTGGTGCAGTTCAGCGGCGGGATCGATCGCTCGGCCGCCAGCTATTTCGGCCTCACGGTTTGGCCGCCGAAGAGGCCCGGCCGCGATCAGCTAGGCTTGCCACTTGACGTACTCGGAGCAGCTCCGACGGTCCGCAGGCTGACGGGAGGGCTGAAAGCCGCCGAAGCAGCATATCGGGGCGCAGAACTGGGCGAGGACAGTGTTGGATTCCTCGTGAAGGCAAGGTCCGCGACCATTGCGAGGCAACGCACTTAGACACCAGCGCGAGCGAGTCTGTTTAGCGAAAACGATCCGGACGGGTGTCCAATCTCAACGGGTCCGGCAATTGTTGCCGGACCCAGCTAGGCAAAGTCCGAAGCAGCCGTCATAGCAACATCTGTCTGAGCTTGTAGGCTACTTCCGTGCGGTTCGTAGCCTTCAGTTTCTTCATGATATTGCGGATATGGACCTTGACGGTGCTCTCGCAGAGATTGAGTTCGTAGGCAATTATCTTGTTCGCCTTGCCTTTCCTGAGCGCCTCTACGACCGCAGCCTCGCGCATCGTGAACATGCCGGCGAGCGGTCGGGCACCGTTTGCCGTCGAGTGGATGATCTCTCGAAGCGCCAGCACGCAGCTGGCGGGTACAAAGATCCCTCCGGCGCGAGCGAGACCAATGGCCTCGGCAGCGACCTTCACCTTCACACTTGTGGGAATGTAGCCTCGGGCTCCGCATTCGAGTGCGGCGAGAACCTCCCCCGGGTCGTCGGAATCCACCACGACGATTACGGGTACGGTGCCAATCTCAGCAATGAAGTCCGTAAGTTCCGCCCGAACACTCTGCTCGGAGACCTTTCTGGCGCCAAGAATGACCAGGACCGCGGATGGCTCCTCTTTCCCGGCAATGTGCTGGATCTCGTCAAGCGATCCTACCGCGCTAACGCGCAAAGTGGGATTGTGTTCGATAAGGCCACGAGCAAGGCATTCACGTTCAAGCGCTCGCTTGTCTACAATCAGGACGAGGCCTTCGCTTCGGTGTTCTTCTTCGACATCGGATCTGCCTAGACCATTCGCGCCCGGCAGATGTCCATTGTGTAGCGGTACTGCTGCATCATTCCAGGAATCGGAAATTTGGTGAGGTCCCATCGCCTTACATACTCCTCTCCGTCGCCGACTTGCTTTTCTCCCATTTGATTGGGCCCCGCAAAGCTTGTCAGACGCGTGAACTGATACGCTCCATCGTGTCAGGCTGCCTAGATTTAACCGGGGATTGGATTCAAGGAGTAGAGCATACGCCGCCCCAACGCACGGACGTATGGCCTCCCCGCCCTATGGAGGTAACCCAACCTAAAAGGCATACTACAATGCTGTGGAAAGGCCGCATTAATCCTGGTTAACAATTGGTAATTATATATTAGCTAGCTAATATGTCCAAAGGTATTACAACCTGTAATTGCGTTATCTTGTCTCGCATCAATAAGCTGAGACGGGGGTTGCGACTGGTGATTTCCTGTTTGCCGGCCAACAAACCATACGGCCGCCAATCGCGGCGAACTCGGCGACCGAGGTGCACATTGGTTCGACCTCGCCGCCATGGCCAAGCGCCTCGGCAAGACCAACACATCGATGGTGACTTGGTCAGCTGTTTCCCGCCAAGGCGTGAACGAGGGATAGTAGCAGCGCTGCAAGCCTGATCCCGCAAATCGCCGGAAGAGAGCGTGAGGCGGCGCCTGCACGTCACTGGCTGATCGGTCATCGGTTGAGCCCCGAATGTTGTCCTCATACTTCTTTCGTATGCTTTGCGCGTCTTGGGTATGAGCGCATATAGTCCGTTATCCCCCGGTGCCGTTTCTCACGAACTGCCCGTCGGTTAGCCGGTGTCCTAGCCCCATCCCAACAAGGGCTGCCGGGCCGCTCCATCCAGACTGAAGCCGCCACCCCATCTGCGAGGCGACTGCCATACGCCCTAGCCATATCTACCGACGCAATTGCGGTCCCAAGCGTGCTGACCCGCAACAGGTCACGTTTGGCCCAGCGGCGGATGGGCTTCACATCAGGGCTTGCAGGACCGATAGTCTCAACCTGAAGCGCGAGGGGTACTTCTGACCATGCGCCACATCAAGGCGAAAAGCCTCGCTCCCACGGACGGCGTCCGCGACTATCTGGCCGCGCAGGAGAAGAAGTCGCTGCTGCGCTTCCTGACCTGCGGTTCGGTGGATGACGGCAAGTCGACGTTGATCGGACGCCTGCTGTCCGACACCAAGCAGATTTTCGA
>NZ_VFUR01000042.1:0-15078 GCF_006441095.1 Mesorhizobium sp. B2-5-4
CCCCCCGCCCACTTGGGAGCGCCGGCCGCCCCCACATCCGGCAAGACAGGTCTGCGCGCTGCTTGTCCAGCAACGACGCCGGTGGCCACGTTCAGAACTTGTAGCTGAGATTGATGCCGACCGTGTTCAGTTTCACGCTCTGATCGCGGTCGTTGAAGGGGGCCGGCGCCTCATGGTTCTCTGAGCCGAAATCGTAATAGCGATATTGCGCGCCGACGACGAACTTGTCGGTCAGCGCGTAGTCGACGCCCGCGCCCACGGTCCAACCGACATTTGTGCGCGTGTTGTCAAACCCTGGCCCCGAGGTCTGCGACGTCTCGATGTCGGCAAAGGCTATGCCGCCGATGCCGTAGACCAGCAGGCGGTCCATGGCGAAGCCGGCCTTGGCGTTGACCGAGCCGAACCACTTGATTTCGGCGCCGAATGTGTCTCCCAGGACCGATTGCGCCGTGCCGTCGACCGAGGAATAGTTGAGGTCCGCCTCGGCGCCCAGCACGGCCTGATCGAACTGCCAGAGGCCGGCGACATGCCCGCCGACGAATCCGCCGTCGACGTCGGGCGTGATGGAAAACGGCGCGCCTTCCGTTGTGGTGATCTCGGAGCGGCCCCAGCCATATCCCGCCTGCAGGCCGGCATAGTAGCCGGTCCAGTCGAAGCCAGGCGCGGTCATCGGCACGTCGACTGTCGCGTCGGCAGCGAAAGCCGGCACGGACAGGACTGCAAGAAGACCGGCACTTGCGACCAGGCGATGCATCGAACCCCCCGAGAAGAGTCAAATATCCTGGATCGGAACATAACCTGATCTGCGGCAAAACGGAATCGGATTTCTGCAAAGGTGATTAGGGCGAGGTCGAGCGCATCGCCGAGCGGATTTCAGCCGGCAACGCCAAGGTCGAAGTCGACCTGAAACCCGAGTAATCCGGCAATCTCTAGGCAAATCCTTTCTTCCTCGCTGGCCAAAACGCCGTCGGCTTGGCACAGTCGGGCAAACAGGAGTCTTTGATGGCCACGAAGCCGCCCGCCCGCGCGACGAAACCCAAACCGTGGACCGAAATGGCGACCGATCTGGTCGATGTCGCGATGGGCCGCAAACCCGCCGATCTCGTCATCCGCAACGGGCGCTGGGTGAACGTCCATTCGGGCGAGATCATCGCCGGCACCGACATCGCCATCTCAGGTGGTCGCTTCGCCTATTGCGGGCCGAATGCCGGCCACACGATCGGGCAGGGCACCAAGGTGGTCGACGCGGGCGGACGCTATCTCGTGCCCGGCCTTTGCGACGCGCACATGCATGTCGAGAGCGGCATGGTGACGGTCACCGAATTCTGCCGCGCCGTCATCCCGCACGGAACCACCTCGATGTTCATCGATCCGCACGAGATCGCCAATGTGCTGGGCCTGCCGGGCGTGCGGCTGATGCATGACGAGGCCGTGGCCATGCCCATAAACGTGCATGTGCAGATGCCGTCCTGCGTGCCCTCGGCGCCTGGGCTCGAACATGCCGGCGCCGAACTGACGGTCGCCGATGTCGCGGAAGCGATGGGCTGGGAAAACATCATCGGACTTGGCGAGGTGATGAATTTCCCGGGCGTCGCCGCCAACGATCCGGTGATGTCGGGCGAGATCGCCGCGACGGTCAAAGCCGGCAAGACGGTTGGCGGGCATTATGCCTCGCGCGATCTTGGTCTGCCGTTCCACGGCTATGTCGCCGGCGGACCCGAGGATGACCACGAGGGCACGCGCGCCGAGGACGCAATCGCCCGCGTACGCCAGGGCATGAAGGCAATGCTGCGGCTGGGCTCTGCCTGGTACGACGTTGCCTCGCAGATCAAGGCGGTGACGGAAAGCGGCATCGATCCGCGCAACTTCATCCTGTGCACCGACGACAGCCATTCCGGCACGCTGGTGCATGAGGGACACATGGACCGGGTGGTGCGCCACGCCATCAGCCAAGGTCTGAAGCCGGTGACCGCGATCCAGATGGCAACGCTCAACACCGCCCTTCATTTCAAGCTGGAACGTGAGATCGGTTCGATCGCGCCCGGGCGGCTGGCCGACCTGCTGATCGTCTCCGATCTCACCCAGATGAGCATCGACGAGGTCTATGCGCGTGGCGTCAGGCTGGCCAAGGGCGGCAAGCTCGACATCGATATCCCGGCCTATGATTATCCGAAGACGGCGAAGAACACCGTCAAATTGGGCAAGAAGCTGAAGGCCGGCGATTTCGATATCGCGGCACCCAAGGGGGCCAACGAAGTGCGGGTGCGGGTGATCGGTGTCATCGAGAACCAGGCACCCACGCGCGCGCTGGAGGCCGATCTGCCAGTCGAGGATGGGCTGGTCGCCATGGATCGCCGCAACGACATTTGCCAGATCGCGCTGGTCGAGCGGCACAGGGGCACGGGTGCCGTCACCAATGCCTTCGTCTCCGGTTTCGGCTACATGGCCGACTGCGCCATGGCCTCCAGCGTGGCCCATGACGCCCATCACATCATCTGCGTTGGCACCAACAAGCAGGATATGGCGCTGGCCGTGAACCGGCTGGGGGAAGTCGGCGGGGGGGTTGTGCTGTTCTCCAAGGGCAAGGAATTGGCGCTGGTCGAAATGGCGATCGCCGGGCTGATGTCGGACGAGCGCGCCGAGATCGTCGCTGCCAAGACTGAGAAACTGACCGAGGCAATGCGCAAGATGGGCTGTTCCCTGAACAACGCCTACATGCAGCACTCGCTGCTGGCGCTGGTGGTAATTCCGGAGTTGAGAATTTCCGACGTCGGGCTGATCGACGTAACGACGTTCCAGAAAGTCGATCTATTCGTCTGAAACCAGCCGTCCGCTCTTGGTTGCTCACCCGCCGGTGGCGATGGTCAGCACCTTGAACGGCGTCGTGATGATGACTTCGGCAGCCGAGCCGACGACCTTTCCCAGGCCCTGACCGATATCGGTGAGCTGTGCCGGGTCCTCATCCGCGGCAAGGCCCGCCGGCGTGCGCAGCCTATTGCCGAGCAATTGCACCAGGAACGGGTTGTCGGCGAATTTCGCGTGGTTGAGGCCGCCGTCGCCGCCCTTGGTCTTGGTCAGGTCGACCACTGACACGCCATAGGAGGCGAGGTCGGCGGCATTGCCATAGTCGCCGACGCGCGGTTTGTCGCCAGAGATGAACGAGGACAATTTGAGAGCCCGGTCGTCGCCTGAAAGCAGCACGGCGAACGGCTTGTCGGGCTTGCCATAACGGATCATCTGCTTCTTGAACACGTCGACGTCGATATCCGGTGAGGCAAGGATGACATAACCCAGCTTGCCGCCGAGATCGCGGTCGCCGGTGATGGCGAGTTGGCGCAGCGCCTCCATCGTCAACCATGTCCCCATCGAATGGGCGATGATGTCGATGCTCTTGACCCGCGTCTTGGCGAGCATCCTCAGCGTTGCCTCGAGATCGTCACGGGCGGCGGTGGAACTGTCCTTGTCGTAGATATAGCCCGTCGTCTTGGCGCTCGACGCCCACGAGAATAGCACAGGCGTACCCGGATAGTTCGTGTCGTGGGCGATCTGCGTCAGCCGGTAGATGCCGTCGTCGAAACCATTGTTGAAGCCATGCACGAAAACCAGCGCACGGTCGCCGCGCATGGCGATGTCGGCGCCGACCGCCTTGGCGAATTGCGGCGCGCCTTCGTAGAAGGTGACATCCCTGGCTGTGAAATCCTTGGCCGGGTTGCTGTTGGCCGAACCCTTGGCGCGCTCGATGTTGCCGACCTGATGGCTCTTCGGAACCGTGACATCGACCCGCGCAAAGCTGGTGGTCAGGGAACGGTCGCCGTCGAAGACCTGCCGTGGGTCCTTCGCCGCCTTCTGGCGGGTGGTGGCGACAAATATTTCATGGGCGGCCGCAATATCGGATGCCGGCACGGTGACCGTCGTCTTGTTGAGCAGATCATGCGTATTTCCAGCGCAGCCAGCGACCAGCAGCGCGAACGCGACGACACCATGACTCTTCAAGCGCAAGGCCACGCGTCGGCTCCCGCATAAGGGGACGTCAAACGCATGACGTCGCTCGATACTCCGATAAGGCCAGAGACGGGCGCGGTCCAGTTCAAAGTAGGCCAATGGTTCGGCGATGGTGAACGGGCACGGCGAAAACCGCGGCGCCGCATCTACTGTCCAAGCAGGCTGATGCGGTCGGTCACGTCCCGGTCGCTGGCGAAACCATCGTCCTCGCGCAGCCTCTGGCCGATCATCTTCACCAGTGCCGGATTGTCGGCGAATTTCGTATGATTGAAGCTGTCGCTGCCTTTGACCTTGGAGAGATCCACGACCGTCACGCCGTAGGAGGCAAGGTCGGCGGCATCCTTGTAATCGCCGACGCGCGGCCGCGAGCCGGCGATCAGGCCGGACAACCTCAGCGCGCGGTCGTCGTCCGACAACAGCAGGATGAACGGCTTGTCGGGCTTGCCGTAGCGGCGCATCTGGCTCTTGAACACATCGACATCGATGTCGGGAGAGGCCAGCACCACATCGCCAAGCTTGCCGCCAAGATCGCGATCGCCGCTGATGGCCATCTGGCGCAGCGTTTCCATTGTCACCCAAGTTCCCATCGAATGAGCGACAATATCGATGCGCCGCGCGCCGGACTGCTGCAGCATTCGCAAGGTCACTTCGAGCTGGTCGCGAGCGGCACTGGCGCTTTCCTTGTCATAGACATAGTCGGTGGTCTTGGCGCCCGAGGCCCAGGAAAACAGCACCGGCGTCCCGGGATAGCCGGAATCATGGACAATCTGGGTCAAGCGGTAGACAGCGTCGTCGAAGCCGGTGTTGTAGCCATGGACGAAGACCATCACGCGGCCGCCGCGCGCCGCTATGTCGGCGTTGAGCGCGCTGGAGAATTTCGGCTGGGTATCGTAGCCGACGACCTCGGAAGCCATGAAGTACTTTGCCGGATCGTCCGACTTGCCGCGTGAACGCCGCTCGATCTGGCCGGTCGTGTGGAGCCCGGGAACGGTGACGTTGACGCGGGCGTAGTTGAGCGTCGCCGAGCGTTCGCCGTCGAAAACCTTGTTGGGGTCGTCGGAGGGCTTGCGGGTCGTGGCAATGAAGATCGAGTGGTTGCCCGCGATTTCCGTCACCGGCGCCGACATGACCGCGCTGCCGAGCAGTTCCTCGGTTTTGCGGCCGCCGCAGCCCGCCACCAGCAGCGCAAGCGCAAGAATGCAAATCGTCTTCAAATGCACGATAAAAATTCCACTCGATCCCAAACAAGGGCCGTCCACCCTCCGCGATATCTCCCCAGCAGGCCAAGTGCGGCGGAAGTAAGTCGCGTCCAGCCGAAATGCGGTCGGCGCCTCGCGACGGCCTTCGCACTGTTGCGCGAAGGCCAAAGCGGCAGCAAGGCCGTAACGCCGCAGAGGGCAGGCGCCTGCATCTCGGCCGGATGTCGAATTCAGGCGCCCACCAATGCGCGGCTCGGCTCGATGCGAGAAAACATGAACAAACGTCCCCAAGTGCCTGCTAGCATTTCGGGACGGCGCCGTCGCGGGCGCGGGCTCGACCGGGCAATGGCCTTGCCGGGCCGGATGTGTAATAGGGTTATTGTCTAACTCGCCCGCGGGCGATCCCGGGATGACCTTGTCATGACCAGCTTTTCCTCGCGCGTCGCCACCGCCGCCTCTGCGATCCGCCAGATATTCCCGGTGACACCGCTGCAGGAAAATGACTATCTGTCGAAAAAGACCGGCGCCCGGGTGCTTTTGAAGCGCGAGGATTTGAGTCCAGTGCGCTCCTACAAGATCCGCGGCGCCTTCAACTTCTTCCGCAAGGCGCTTGGCGAAGGCAACCAGGCCGAGCTGTTTGTCTGCGCGTCCGCCGGCAACCATGCGCAGGGCTTTGCCTTTGTCTGTCGCCATTTCGGCAAGAAGGGCGTGGTCTTCATGCCGGTCACGACCCCGCAGCAGAAGATCGACAAGACCAGGCTGTTTGGCGGCGACTTCGTCGAGATCAGGCTGGTCGGCGATTTCTTCGACGACTGCTATCGCGCCGCCTTCGAATTCACCGAGAGCTCCGGTGGCCATATGGTGCCGCCCTTCGACCATAAGGACATCATCGAGGGCCAGGCGACGGTCGCCCATGAGATCGCGGACCAGATGCCGGGCGCGCGCATGCCCGACATGGTCATGCTGCCGGTGGGTGGCGGCGGTCTGGCTGCCGGGGTGACACACTATTTCGCCGATCAGGGCCGTGAGGCCCAGTTCGTGTTTTGCGAGCCTGCCGGCGCGCCGAGCCTGCGCGAGAGCCTTGCGGCGGGAAAACGGCTGAAGCTCGCCAAGGTCGACAACTTCGTCGACGGCGCGGCGGTCGCCGAGATCGGCCGCGAACCTTTGCGCTATCTCAAGGAGTTTGCCGCAGACAGCGTGCGGCTGGTCCCGGAAAACCGGCTCTGCGCGACCATGATCGAGATGCTCAACGTCGAAGGCGTGGTCCTGGAACCCGCCGGCGCGCTTGCGATCGATGCGCTGAAGGATTTTTCCAGGAAGGAAATCCGGGGCAAGACCATTGTAGCGGTAGTATCAGGTGGCAATTTCGATTTCGAGCGACTGCCGGACGTCAAGGAACGGGCGCTGCGCTTCGAAGGCCTGAAGAAATATTTCATCATCCGCTTTCCGCAGCGGCCGGGCGCGTTGCGCGACTTCCTCGACATGCTGGGTCCGGACGACGACATCGCCCGCTTCGAATATCTGAAGAAGTCGGCGCGCAATTTCGGCTCGGTCCTGATCGGCATCGAAACCAAGGATCGGCGCAATTTCGACTTGCTGAAGGCGAATTTCGAGGCCGAGGGCGTCCAGTATCAGGACATCACCGACAATGAGACACTGGCGGGTTTCATAATATGAGCGGCAAGATCTTCATCGCGCTGTTTTCCGGCATCAATGTCGGCGGCAACCGCATCGTCAGGATGGCGGAGTTACGGTCGTTCTTCGAGGGCCTCGGTTGTTCCGATGTCTCCACCTACGTGCAGAGCGGCAATGCCGTATTCCGCGCTGACAAGGGCGACGCCGCCGCGCTGACTAAACAGATCGAGGCGGCTTTCGAGGAAAAATGGGGTTTCCATTCGCGCATCATGGTGCGCGATTTCGAATGGTTCGAACGGCTGGTGCGCGAAAATCCCTATCCGGAAGCGGCCGCTGATCACACGAAGCTCCACGCCTATGCGCTGGAGCGTGAGCCGACCGCCGATGAGGTGGCGCGGTTGGCGGAAAAGTGCACGGGTCCCGAGCGGTTCGAGGTCAAGGGCGATGTGCTCTATCTCAGCGCGCCGGACGGGCTCGGCAAATCGGTGTTCGCCAGCCTCATTCCGCGCACGTTGAAAGTGCCGGGCACGGCCCGCAATTGGCGCTCAGTGCTGGCGCTGCTGGAAATGGCGCGCAAGTCCGGAAGCGATTGATCCACGCGTCTCGCCGGAAATGCGCGGCGACACGCATGAACGAACTACGCCGCCTCGGCGCGTTTCCAGTCGAAGGCCAGTTCTTCGCGGAACGCAAAGCGTTTGATGTGGTCGGCAACGACATTTTCGAGGCGCTCGATCGAAGCGGACTCGTCGGTCGAAACCGTGATGTGCAGCGCTGCCCCGTCGGCGTCCATGACCGCGCGGCCCAGTGAAAGGTCGATGACGCCGTGATTGGGGTCGAACTCGACGGGAAACTTGTGCGCCCAATGTTTGCACAGCTGCTGCAGATAGCGGCTTGCGTGCGCCGTGGAGACATTGGCGTGGCTGATCGGCATGAAGGGTTCTCCGAAGCTATCTCAAGACGTGGCGCTGCTCTTCAGGGCAGGCGCCATAGGCGCATAGATAGGCACAACCTGGCAAAACACCATGGAGTGGCCGCCGGCCACTTGAAAAGGCGATCGATTACCAGCTTCCGGTATTCGCCATCGACGCCCACGGTTCCGCCTTGGCCTTGGCCGGACCTTTCTGCAGAAGCTCGATCGAGATGCCGTCCGGCGACCTGATAAAGGCCATGTTGCCGTCGCGCGGCGGCCGGTTGATGGTGACGCCATTGTCCATCAGTCGCTGGCAGGTGGCGTAGATGTCGTCGACCTCGTAGGCGAGGTGGCCGAAATTGCGCCCGCCCTTGTAGTCTTCCGGATCCCAATTGTAGGTCAGCTCGACCAGCGGCGCCTTGTCGGCGATGCCGCTCTGCTCGTCTTCCGGAGCGGCCAGGAAGATCAGCGTGAAGCGGCCCTGCTCGTTTTCATAGCGGCGAACTTCCTTCAGCCCGAGCTTGTTGCAATAGAAATCGAGCGAGGCATCGACATCGGCGATGCGGACCATGGTGTGCAGATAGCGCATGTGTTTTCCTCGATCTGTTGGGTTGCGGCGCAACATAGGGTCGGCCCGGTCAAAGGGCAATCGCCGGGGTCAGGCAGCGCCGGCAAAGAACAAATCCGGTATTCCCCCAATGAACCGTGAAAAAAGGCACGTCAGGTCTTGCACATACCGGAAGCCGCGGTGTTAATCTGGTGTCAAGAATCAGTTGCGGTGTTCTTGAATAAAGGGGGCATTCTTATGGGGGAAAAGGCCTCTTTGACGGGGCGGGCCAATACCCTTGGCGACGCCTTGACACGCGACGAGGGCGGCGACGCCGCCGACCTTGCCGAAATTGCCGGCGCCATCAAGTGGTTCGATGTGGCCAAGGGCTATGGTTTCATCCTTCCGGATGACGGTGTTTCGGGCGATATCCTCCTCCATGTGACTTGTCTTCGACGGGACGGCTTCCAGACCGCCTTGGAAGGCGCGCGCGTGGTCTGCCTTGTGAAGCAGGGCGAGCGCGGGCTGCAGGCCTTCCGTGTGCTTTCCATGGATGTCACCACCGCCGTCCATCCCGCGGAAATGCAGGAACAGCGCACCCATGTCTCGGTGACGCCGGAGAGCGGGCTCGAACGCGCTCTGGTCAAATGGTTCAACCGCACCAAAGGGTTTGGATTCCTGACGCGCGGCGAGGGCACCGAGGACATTTTCGTTCATATGGAGACCTTGCGCCGCTACGGCATCACCGAGCTTCGGCCGGGCCAGGTCGTACTTGTCCGTTTCGGCCGCGGTGACAAAGGCCTTATGGCTGCCGAAATTCACCCCGATATGGGCACCTTGCCGGTCTCGCACTAGGGCGATCCGGCCGAGGATTTCATATGAGACACAGGAACAGGCTGACGACGGGCGTGGTATGCGCTGTGGCCGCCGTCATAGTCGCTGCAGCCGCATTCTTCTATTTCCAAGTACCCAGCGCGGCCGATGGCCGGGCGATGATCCTTCCGGTCGATCCCGCGCCGCTGGTGGTTGTGACCAAGAATGGCAAACGCTCCTTCTCGATCGAAGTCGCCGATACAGAGGCCGAGCGGGAAGCCGGCCTGATGTTTCGCGAGGACATGGCCGCCAATCATGGCATGCTGTTCGTCTTCGACGAGACACGCGACGTCAGTTTCTGGATGAAGAATACGCCGATGCCGCTCGATCTGATCTTTGTCGGTCAGGACGGCAGGATCCGCGCGATCAAGCAAGGCGAGCCGCAGTCGGAGGCAATTGTTTCGCCGGGCGAGCCGGTTCGCTTCGTGCTCGAACTCAAGGCTGGCACTGCCGCCAGGGACGGCATCGCGGATGGCGACCTGCTGCGCCATCCGGCGATCGGCACGGCACCGGGTCCTGGCATGCCGCCCGCGGACAAGGGCGATTCTCCGAACGTCGATTCTGATTGAGCGCCGGGACCGCCTTCCGATGCAGTTTTTTTCCCATGGCGGGTTCGATCTAGCCTTCCTCGACCGCCAACCGGCATCGGGCGAGGGCGATCCGGTGCTGATGATCCATGGCTTCGCCTCGAGCCACTATGTCAACTGGGTGTCGCCCGGCTGGTTCAAGACGCTCAATGATGCCGGCTATCGCGCCATCGCCTTCGACAATCGCGGCCACGGCTCGTCATCCAAGAGTTACGACGAGGCCGATTATACACCCGCGAAAATGGCTTCGGATGCCGCTGCCTTGCTCGATCACCTCGGCATCGAACGGGCCCATGTCATGGGCTATTCGATGGGCGCGCGAATTGCTGCCTTCCTGGCACTGTCCGACCCGGACAAGGTGGCGACGCTGGTCTTTGGCGGCCTCGGCATCGGCATGATTGACGGCGTCGGCGATTGGGATCCGATCGCCGCCGCTCTCCTTGCCGAGGATCCGGCCGCGACAACCCATCCGCGCGGCCGCTCTTTTCGCGCCTTCGCCGACCAGACCCGAAGCGACCGCCGGGCGCTTGCCGCCTGCATCGTCACCTCACGGGAATTGCTTGGTGAAGAGGATATCGCCCGCATAGCCCAGCCGACGCTGGTCGCGGTCGGTACCACCGACGACATTGGCGGATCGCCGGACGAGCTTGCGGCGCTGATGCCCAACGCCAGGGCCTTCCACATCGAGGGCCGCGACCATATGCTGGCTGTCGGGGACAAGACCTTCAAGCAACGGGTGCTGGAGTTCTACGCCGAAAATCCGCTCTGAGGCTTCGATTTCTTTTGGACCAAGGGTCTCGGGGCGCGAAATTGACCTAGGTCAAGGCCTCCAGGGACCGTGCGATATTTTGTCTGGCTTGTGGTTCGAAGCGCTGCCGGAACTCCTGCGTGTGAAAAATATGCGGTCGGGCAAGGAAGGTCTTCAGCACCGCACCGCGGCCGGCACGCCATATCGACTCCTCCACCCAGCCATATTCGCGGCGGACCGCGCGTTCATAGGCGTCGAACGCCTCAGGCGCGGCACCCAGGATCGAAAGATCCATGTCGAGAAACAGGCTGGCGTCGCGTATCGCCGCCGCGTCGTCGAACAGCGGCAGCTGGTGTGTGGCGGTGGCGAGGATCATAGCGCTGATGCGGCCCATGCGGCCGGCATCGATGCGACCGGCGAGCTTTTTCTCGGCAAGGGCGGCACTTTGCGCCTCATTGTCCCTGGCCCTGCTGTCGTAGATGGCGTCGTGGAACCAGATCGCCGCTTCGACGGCTTTGGGGTCGCCGAGCTCTCCCCGATAGTCGCGAGCAAGCGCCAGCATTGCCTCGATATGCGCGAGGTTGTGATAGTGGCGTTCCCCGGCGGCGTAGAGCGCCGAAATTTCGGTTTTCAGGGCGTCGTCGATCAAGGGTTCGTTTTCCATGGCTGCTTGAATTCCCGCGAACCAAATCCATTTGACACAGCACTAAGGAAAATTGAGTTCAATCGTGCTATGATCTGGCTTATATGTGCGGCCCCGATGACAGCAGACTAGCAGGACGCAGGACGAGACGTCGATGAACAGCATCAGCATTTCCCGCCACAGCGCGTTGCAGCCGGTCGATCCGATCTGGCGTTCGATCCGCGACGAAGCGATGGAAGCGGTCAACCGCGACCCGCTTTTGGCCGCGTTCCTCTATTCGACGATCCTCAACCAGGAGAGCCTGGAGGAGGCTGTCGTCCACAGGATCGCGGAGCGGCTTGCCCATCAGGATATCGGCTCCGATCTCATCCGCCAGACCTTCAAGTCGATGCTCGCCGACGATAAGGACTGGCCGACCACGGTGCGCGTCGACATCCAGGCCTATTATGACCGCGACCCGGCTTGCGACCGGTTCATCATGCCGGTGCTCTACTTCAAGGGCTTTCACGCCATCCAGACCCATCGGCTGGCGCATTGGCTGTGGAACCACGGCCGCAAGGATTTCGCTCTCTACCTGCAGAGCCGTTCGTCCGCGGTCTTCCAGACCGATATCAATCCGGCCGCGCGCATCGGCAAGGGTATCTTCATCGATCACGCCACCGGCCTCGTCGTCGGCGAGACCGCGGTGATCGAGGACGATGTGTCCATCCTGCACGGCGTGACGCTGGGCGGTACCGGCAAGGCCGGTGGCGACCGCCATCCCAAGATCCGCCATGGCGTGCTGATTGGCGCCGGCGCCAAGATTCTCGGCAACATCGAGGTCGGCCATTGCTCCAAGATTGCCGCCGGATCGGTGGTGCTGTCGCCTGTGCCGCACAACAAGACGGTTGCCGGCGTGCCGGCCCGCGTGGTCGGCGAGACCGGTTGCGACCAGCCTTCGCGCCAGATGGACCAGCTTCTGCCGTCGCAGAAGATGGACCACGTGATCAGTTTCGATATCTGATTTGCTGGCAGTTGCCCCGCATGATTGCGATTTGCCCGGTGGTGCTGCCGCTTCCGGTGCAATAAGGCCGGCTTGCCTTTACATCGCCATTGTCGACGTGCCAGAAGCGCCGTTCAAACGAGCAAGCCGATGATCGGAGAAGACTGTTGAAGCCGGACGAAATCAGAAAGCTGGACGCCTATTTCAAGCGCGTCTTCCAGAACCCCAAGCTTGAGGTCAAGGCACGGCCGCGCAAGGAAGATTCGGCCGAAGTCTATGTCGGTGACGAATTCCTCGGCATCGTCTTCAAGGACGAGGACGATGGCGACTATAATTTCTCGATGGCGATCCTGGACATCGACCTGGCCTGAGCCAGCAATGCCACGGCAGGCCGCGTCGAGCGCGGCCGGGCCGCTTTCAGCCGGTCAATGTCCGGTCTTGAGGATTCGCCCCGCCTCGGCCGCGATCGCCGCATCGAGCGTCTGCCAGTCGCCAAGGAATTCCTTCGGGAAGCGATAGGTAAGGCTGAGATCATCCCCGACATGGATGTCCCGCTCGCAAGGAGCCAGCGATTCGCCGGCGCTCGGCCCGCTGAGGCAGCGGGCCACGAAGAGGTCCTTGCCCCCACGCTTGCCGACGACCAGCATCTCGTTCAGATAGCCTGATTTCTCATTGAAGCCGTAGACCGTCGTGCCGCCAGGTCCTGGAATGCCGGGCTGGACGATCAGCGCGCTGTAGATCGGCCCGAACCGGCCGCTCATGTCGCGCGACATCATCTGCTGCTCGAAGGACAGGAAGATGATGTTCCTGTTGGCCCCGGCGTGATTGAAATCATCGCGCGACGCCTCGCTGTAGCCGTCCATCTGGGGATAGCGCAAATAGAGGTCGAGGCGCGAGGCGATGCCGTCGCGCCGGGCCTGCTCGAACCGGATGAAATTGGCTGGCACGGTGATGATGTTGTTGCCGATCACCACCTCGCGCACCGTCGCGTCGTCGGTGTAGCCGGCCATGGCAATGGAACGGCCGAACCATTTGCCGCCAAGGCTGATGACTATCGACAGCAAGGCAAGTGCGGCGAACGCGTAGAACACCCGCTTCATCAGCATGGAATCGACCACGGTGAGTTCTGGGCCGTCGGCGATCGCTGCCTGCTTCATCTCGGTCCTCGTCCCACCACCTGTCCGCCATCCGGGTGTCCCTCGACGGCACACATCGCACGGCACGGCTCTTGCTGCCGTCCTGAAACGACTGTGCGATTTCATGGTAAATGGAGGGTTAATATGGTCCAGATCGAGCTCTTGCTGTTCGCTTTTGTCGTCGGGCTGACGGTTTGCGGGCTGACCGGTTCGACAATGGAACTGGTATCGGGTCGCAAGGTCGCCTTCACCGAGCCCTATGTGTCGCCTTCGCATGTGCTGCGCTCGCTGGCTGCCACTGCCGGCGCCGGGCCGTTCATGCTGATCAACGATGCCCTTGATGCGCGGCGCCAGAACCGCATTTCGACAGTGGCGCTCTTGTCATGCGGTTGCACCGCTATTGCCTGGTCCCTGGCGCTGGGCATCGTCGTGCTCGCCATTGCTTCATGGGCGGTCCGTCTCCTAGGGTTTCCAGCCTGAGACGATTCGGAGACCGACAATGCCGCTTTATGCGATCGATGGAACGGAGCCGAGCTTCGCCGACGCGGACTCGAACTGGATCGCGCCCGATGCCACGCTGATTGGCGACATCAGGATCGGCCGCAATGCGGGCTTCTGGTTCGGCGCCGTTATCAGGGGCGACAACGAGCCCATCGTCATCGGCGCCGACACCAATGTGCAGGAACATACCGTCATGCACACCGATCCCGGCTTTCCGTTGACCATCGGACAGGGCTGTACGATTGGCCATCGCGCCATGCTTCATGGCTGCACGATTGGTGACAACAGCCTGATTGGCATGGGCGCCATCGTGCTGAATGGCGCCAGGATCGGCAAGAATTCACTCGTCGGCGCCGGCGCCCTGGTCACCGAAGGCAAGGAGTTTCCGGACAATTCGCTGATCGTCGGTTCGCCGGCCAAGGCGATCAGGGTGCTGGACGACGCGGCGGTCGAGCGGCTGCGAGCCTCGGCCGCGCATTATGTCGCCAACGCCAGGCGCTTCAAGACGGGGCTGAAGAAGGTCTGAACTCTCGGCCGACGCACGCCTTCGACCACCGGTTGCGCTTATGGTTCCCGGCTACCCGCTAGGCGCTCGGCAATGGCTGCTCGCAGCAGCGACACGCCCAGCTCGAATCCTGCAATCTCTGCTTCTTCAAGGGCTGTCGTACAGTCGTCGATACGGGTCCTTAACGAAGGGTCCGCGCCGCCGGCAAGAAGCAGGCGGATCGCCTCCGCGTCGCGCGTGGCGACGGCGTAGTGGAGCGGCGTCCAGTCGTTGACGCCTCGCATGTCCGGATCGGCGCCGTGATCGATCAGGATGCCGATGATGTCGAGCTTGTCCGCGCGCTTGGTGGACAGCGCCGCGATAATGGAGGGAAATCCGGCATGATCCTCGTAATTCGGGCTGGACCCGGCCTCGATCAGCATTGCGACGAAGGCGAGAGGGCTCCAGTAGATCGCGTATTCCAGCGGATGGCCAAGACCGAGCTCGAACGGCATGTGCTCGTCGAACCACCCCCCCGAGCCGCCCAAGGCGGTGCCAAGGGCCCCGAAGTCGCCAGCCTTGAAGGCATCGTCGATTGCCTTGAACAGCCTGTGGCGCTCGCATCGATCTTCCGGGATTTCCAGCATCGGCAGTGATCCAGGAAACGAAACGGCCGATTGTGCATCGATCTGTTGCGCGTGGAAAGGCAGGGGCAGCGCGATGCACCACGTGTCATCGGGTCAGTTTTAGCGGCTTCCTCCAGAAATGGTGGAGCCGGCCCGGGGACGGGGCCGGCTCCTTTGACCCGGTCGTTGGGGACGGGGAGGGTCT
>NZ_VFUR01000043.1:0-14673 GCF_006441095.1 Mesorhizobium sp. B2-5-4
GCCCGTCTCACTCCCAAGCCGACCGCAAGGTCGGCTTTTTCTTTGCAATAGACCGGCCCGACCGCAAGGTCGGCTTTTTCTTTGCAATAGACCGGCCCGACCGCAAGGTCGGCTTTTTCTTTGCCAACAGGCTGATGACGGAATGTGGCCTCGTTGAATTCAACCAGGCGATCCGGAGAGAGCCAGGTTGGCACCCAGCAACACCGCCAGATCGCTCGCGGACGCATCGGCGCCGGCGCGCAGCCGGATCGCGAACTCAGCCATCGGCACCTGCGGCAGGCCAAGCTCGCGCGGTGCTTCGACAATGCCGGAATGGGCAAAGCGTGATGTTCGCAAGGTCAGCGCCACGCCGGCATTCACCGCGGTACGCAGGCCGGCCAGGCTGGCGCTGCCGGCAGCGATGCGGTAGCGGCGGCCGGCGGCATCGAGCGCGGCGAGTGCCGCCTCGCGAAACCCGCAAAAGGGATCAAGCAGCGCCAGCGGCAATTCTTCCTGCCGCGAGCCCAGCCCCTTGCTCGAACACAGCCATATCATCGGCTCACACAGGACCCCGACCTCGTCCGGTGCCGCCGTCTGGCGCATGACGATCGCCAGATCGAGGCTGCCGGCCTGCAGCGCCTGCGCCAGTTCGGCGGAGCGGCCGACACGCAGTTCGATCCTGACGCGCGGATGGCTGGAGGCGAAGGCACGCAGCAGGTCCGGCAGGCCGCTATCGGCGAAATCCTGTGTCGTGCCGATGGCGACGCGCCCGGCAGCGCGTGCGCCTTTCAGCGCCAGCCACGCCTCGCGATGCACGGCAAGAATGCGCCTGGCATGGCCGACGAGGTCCTCGCCTGCCAGGGTCAGACCGCGACCTCTGCCCTGCGGCGCCAGAAGCAGCTCGCCTACAATCTCTTCCAGACGCTGCATCTGGGCCGTTACCGCGGACGGCGAGCGGCCGACACTGGCCGCCGCCCGCGCCAGCGAACCGCTGTCGACGAACGCAAGGAAGGTTCTGAGCAGGTCGGGATCGAGCGTTTCCATAATTCGATATTATCGAATCTTGGGTTGAAAACAATTCGATTTTTTTGATTCTAGAATGATGGCACGGTCTCTCCAACGGCGACCGGCGCCGGTCAAATCAGGAGAAGAAAAATGCCCATCGTCAATGTCAGCGTCACCGGCAAGCCAGACGCCACCCTGTCCGCCGAGATCGCCAGGGAAATAACCGAAATCACCGCCGCGCACCTGCGCAAGGACCCGACGATCACCGCGGTGGCCGTGTCCTATCTCGATCCGCAGCACTGGTTCGCCGGCGGCAAGTCGCTCGCCGAGCACGGCACCAACACGTTCTGGCTCGACATCAAGGTGGTCGACGGCACCAACACCAAGCTCGAACTGGAAGCGTATCTCAAAGCGATCTTCGACGCCTTTGGCCGCCTGTTGGGCGGCGTGCACCAGGAAAGCTATGCTTTCGTGCACGAGGTTCCGGCAGCCGCCTACGGCTATGGCGGCAAGACGCAGGAGTTCCGTTTCATCAGCGGACGGCTGAAGCCGGCGTGAGGGCGCCCCTTCCGCATTGACCTTGCCCCGACTTCCGCTAGGCTCTGCTCCCGAAGCGGCCGTACAAGAGCCGCAATGACAAAATCGCTGGGAGAGACGCGGCATGGTCCTGACACTGGCGCTGCTTGCGGGTCTGGTTGTGGCCTGGCTGCTGATCGGCGTGATGGAGAAATTCCGCCTCGGCCTGCGCTTCACCCAGACGTTGCTCTACGTGCCGTTCAAGCTCGCCTACCGGATCAGCGACAATCGCATCAGGCTCGCCCGCAGGGCGCAGGTGCCGGTCATCTATGTCATCTCGCACCAGTCGCGCTTCGAGCCGGCGCTGATGCTGTCGCTGCTGCCCGACGACACGCTGCATATACTCGACGAGGTTTCGGCGCGCTCGCCATGGCTCGAGCCATGGCGCGAACTCGGCCGCACCATTGCCTTCAACGCTGAACATGTCTTCGTCAGCCGCCGGCTGGTACGCGTGCTGAAGGGCAAGGGCCGGCTAGCCGTCTATCTGCCGGACGCGGTCGAGCCCGACGTCAAGACGTTTCGGCTGTTTCGCGCCGTTACCCGCATCGCCATGCAGGCCGATGCCCGCATCGTGCCGATCTTCGTCGCTGGCGCACGCAACCTGCCGGTCTCGCTGACGCCTAAGGACAAGGCACCCCGTCACTGGTTCCCACAGCTGTCGATCAGTGTTCTGGAGCCGATGACGATCGCCGAACTGGTGGCGCGCAATCCGGACCAGGCCTCGAACACCAATGCGCTGTTCGACCGGGTTGCCGAAGCCCGGCTTTTCGGCACCGACCTCGACCGAGGCCTGTTCCTGGCCATGCGCGATGCCGCTGATCATGTCGGCGCCTCGCATACCATCATCGAAGATGTCATCTCGGGGGCCCTGAGCTACCGCAAGATGTTCATCGGCGCCCGCGTGCTGGGCAGGCGCTTCGAGGCGGTGACGGCGCCGGGAGAGGCTGTTGGACTGATGCTGCCCAACGCCAATGGTGTCGTGCTGTCATTCGTCGGCCTTCTCTCGGCGAGCCGGGTGGCGGCGATGATCAATTACACGGCCGGGCCGGCAAGCGTCACCGCAGCGGTGCGCACCGCCGTCATCCGCACCGTTGTTTCTTCGCGTGCTTTCGTCGAGAAGGCCGATCTCGCCGATATCGTCGCCGCGGTCGAAAAGGGCGGCGCCAGGCTGCTGTGGCTGGAAGACGTACGCCAGAGCGTCACCGCGCTGGACAAGCTTACAGCCGCCTTGCTGTGGCGTCTGCCGCTGCAGCGACAGGATGCGGCCAAGCCGGGCGTGATCCTGTTCACCTCGGGTTCGGAAGGCACGCCGAAGGCGGTCGTCCTGTCGCAGAAGAACCTTTTCGCCAATGCCATGCAGGCCGAGGCGCGGATCACCATCTCGCCGGCGGACATCCTGCTCAACGTGCTGCCGGTGTTCCATTCGTTCGGCCTGACGGGCGGCACCATTCTGCCGCTGGTCACCGGGGTGAAGCTGTTCCTCTATCCCTCGCCTCTCCACTACAAGATCATCCCCGAGATTGCGCGCAAGGTGAAACCGACCATCATGTTCGGCACTGATACGTTCCTCGCCAACTATGCCCGCACCGCCAAGGACGGAGATTTTTCCAGCCTGCGCTTCGTCGTCGCCGGCGCCGAGGCGGTGAAGCAGGATACCCGCCGCGTCTATCGCGAACGCTTCCAGGCCGAGATCATCGAAGGTTTCGGGCTTACCGAGGCGGCGCCCGTGGTTGCCGTCAACACCGCGATCCACGGCCGCGACGGCACGGTCGGGCGGCTGCTGCCGGCCATGCGCATGAAGCTGGAGCCGGTCGAAGGCATCGATGATGCCGGCCAGTTGTGGCTCGACGGGCCGAACATGATGATGGGCTACATGACCGCGGACCGACCCGGCGAGCTACAGCCGCTGACCGGCTGGCACGACACCGGCGACATCGTCGCCGTCGACCGCGAAGGCTTCATCACCATTCGCGGCCGCGCCAAGCGCTTCGCCAAGATCGCCGGCGAGATGGTGTCGCTGGGCGCGGTCGAGATGCTGGTGCAGTCGCTTTGGCCGGAAGAACGCCATGCGGCGGTAGCGGTGCCGGACAAGAGGCGCGGCGAGCGCATCGTACTGGTCACCACCGCAGACGAGGCAAGCGCCGAGGAGCTGCGACAGTTCGGCAAAAAGGCTGGAGCGGCCGAACTGATGGTGCCCAACGACATCGTCAAGGTCGAAGAAATCCCGGTGCTCGGTTCGGGCAAGACCGATTATGTATCGACCAGGAAGCTGGCGATCGACCGGCTGGGGCTTGGCGTGGCGGCTTAGAGCCGTTCAGAGTTTGATACAATCGCTGAATAAACTACTCCTTTCGAGATCGCCCGACCCATGATTGCGCCGTCGTGCCGCAGCGATTCAGATGGGCAAATCTTAGGTGAGAGAGTATTCACTCACGACGGAAAGAGACGCTGAGCATGCCTGTTTCCAGCCAGCGCGGCATGACACCTCCTTTGCACGGCAAGGAGATCCTGAATGGCAAAAATCCTCGTCACCGGCGGGACCGGACATCTCGGACGCGATCTCGTGTCGGCACTGACCGCTTCCGGGCACGCCGTCAGGTTGCTGGCCAGGAAAGCTGGGCTGGACCGCTCCGTGGAATGGGCGCTCGGCGATCTCGCAATGGGCGAAGGCATCGATGAAGCCCTTGGCGGCATCGATACGGTCATCCATGCGGCGACGCTGTCGCCGATCGCCAGGCGCGGTATGCGGCCGATCGATTTCTTCTCCAGTCCATCCGATGTCGACGTCGAGGGCACGCGGCGGCTGCTTGCCGCATCGCAGCGCGCAGATGTCTCGCACTTCATTTTCGTGTCGATCGTCGGCCTCGACTTCAGCACCCTGCCCTATAGCCGCGTGAAGCTGGCCGGCGAGCAGCTTGTGCGGGCGTCGCCGCTTTCGTGGTCGGTCATCCGCGCGACGCCATTCTTTTACCTTCTGGCGCAGATGCTGGCCGGGCTGAAATGGCTGCCGGTCTGGCCGCTGCCGACCTCGCCCTCAAATCCCGTCGATACGCGCGACGTCGCCAGCTATCTGGCCCAGGCTGTCAGCGATGGGGAACGCGGCGTCCGCCCGCAGATCGGCGGACCCGAGGTGATGCCGTTCTCGACATTCGCTAGACAGTACCGCGATGCGCTCGGGCTGCGGCGTCTCATTCTGCCGTTGCCAGTCAGTCAAAAGATAAGCCTTGGCCTGGGTCTGGTTGAAACCAGCGAGCGGCTGGGAGAAAGAACATGGAAGGCATGGCTTTCCGAGCAGGGTGGAAGCGCGCGGTGAGCGAGCCCTGATTTCGCACCGGGATGGTATTGTCGAGCTCTAACCCCCGCCGCCAGGATCGGGTGAACAGGAATAGCCATGAGGCCGCCATCCGCAGGACGCGAGCGCATTTTACGCGAAGCCATCCGCCTGTTCGCCGAGCGCGGCTATGACCGGACCAGCGTTCCCGAAATTCAGGAGGCCGCCGGCCTGTCGCGTGGCTCGGGTGCGCTCTACAAGCACTTTCCCTCGAAGGAAGCGCTGCTTGCCGCGGCTATCGACCGGTTTGTTGGAACGGCACGGGAGGGACGGGCCGAACTGGGCGAACAGGTGCTTCCTGCCGATCAGGGGGCACGGCGGATCGTGGAGGGTATGCTGGAAAAACTCGGCGCGAATCGCGACATGCTCAGAATCCTGTGGCGCGATCTCGAGCACTTCCCGGAATTGAAAGCCTCGGCGCGTGGCGAGATCATGCAGAGCACCTACCACGCAGTCGCCGAATGGCTGCGGGAGCGCCAGCGCCAAGGCGAACTGCGCTCCCATGACAGCGACGCGGTCGCCGCCGTCATCGTCGGCAGCGTCGCCATGTTCCGCGTCTTCGAAGCGATCTGGACCGAGCGCTCGATCGAGGTCAGCGACGAACGCTTCGCGTCCGCCTGGACCGATTTGCTGATCCGGGGCCTGCGGCCCTAACCTATATCCGAAGGCGGCACCTTCTCGCCTTCCAGCTTGGCGCGCTTGGAGTAGGCGCGCACGGAAAACGGCAGGAAGATCAGGTAGCCCGCGACCGATGCCGTCAGCGTGTACCAGGGATAGGTCATCAGCAGGAGGACGTATAGGACGACGGCGAGGATGACCGGCAGCACCCTGTCGCCAGGGATCTTGACGTTCTTGCCGGAATAAACCGGCAACCGGCTGACCAGCAGGAAGGCGACCAGGATGGTGAAGCCGGTGGCGACGAAGGCGGCCGGCCGGCTGGGCTCAACCCCAAGGCGAAGGAAATAGAGGTAGAGCGGCAGCATCACCAGCACGGCACCCGCCGGCGCCGGCACACCGACGAAATATTCGGTCTGCCATATCGGGCGCTCGGCTTTCTCGTCGTCGAGTACGTTGAAACGCGCCAGCCGCAACCCACAGGCGATCGCAAACAGCAGTGCCGCGATCCAGCCCGGCGAGCCGGCACGGTCAAGCAGGAAGGCATAGAGCACCAGTGCTGGCGCGACACCGAAATTGACGATGTCGGCCAGCGAATCCATCTGCGCGCCGAATTTGGAGGTCGCCTTCAGCATCCGCGCCAAGCGGCCGTCTATGCCGTCGAGGAAAGCAGCCAGCAGCACCATCACCACCGCCGGCTCGAAACGCCCCTCGAAGCCGAAGCGGATGCCGGACAGGCCGGCGCAGATAGCGAGCACGGTGACCAGGTTGGGCAACACCATGCGCATCGGGATCTCGCGGATGCGCGGACCGCCGCTGGCATGGGCTTCGAATTTTTTATACTGCGTGCCCACCGTCAGGAAATCCGCACGAGGGGCGTGCCGACGACGCCGCCGAACTCGGCCAGCACGGTTTCGCCGCCGACCGCCGTCTGGCCAACGGCAACACGCGGCGTGGCGGCCAAAGGCAGGAATACGTCGACGCGCGAGCCGAAACGGATCAGGCCGAAACGCTCGCCGGTGCCGATGGAAGCGCCGGCCTCGGTCCAGCAGACAATGCGGCGCGCCACCAGGCCGGCGATCTGGACTGCCGCCACCGTGCCGTTGGGGCTCTCGATGACCAGGCCGTTGCGCTCGTTTTCGGTGCTCGCCTTGTCCAGTTCGGCATTGAGGAACTTTCCGGGCCGATGTTCAATCTTGGTGATGCGGCCGCGAACCGGAGAGCGGTTCACGTGGCAGGAAAAGACATTCATGAACACGGAGATGCGGGTCATCTCGACATTGCCGAGGCCAAGCTCGCGCGGTGGCACGGCCGGCCCGACCGCCGAGATTATGCCATCGGCGGGGCTCACCACTAGGCGGTCGTCGACAGGCGTGACGCGCTCGGGGTCGCGGAAGAAATAGACGCACCAGGCGGTCAGGATCAGGCCGATCCAGAACAGGATCGAGGAGAAATAGCCGAGGAAGAGCGTCGCCGCGCCAAAGGCCGCGATGAAGGGATAACCTTCGCGATGGATCGGTACGAACGCGTTCTTGACCGTGTCGACAAGGCTCATGGGGCGGTCCCTGTTTCAGGTCCGGCCTCAATAGCGGAAACACCCCCTGCCCGCAACGCGACAATGGGCGGCGCGGGTTTGTCTTCAGCTTCCGCCGCGATGGCGGGCGCGCTGGCCGTCGAGCAGAGCGGCATCGGCAAGGACGATCGCGCAGAGCCGCCACAAACAATCTATTCGCCAGCTGCTACCGTGAGGTCAAAATACTCCTCAAGCTCATTTCGATCAGCCTCTGCCGGACTTTCCTCGTTATCGCCGCGGAGCAGCACACCACGCTCCGGATACGACTGGAAGAGAAAAGCGTGACCACCAGCCATCACCACCCACTTCACAACCGGCCCTTCCTCGCGCTGGGCAACGGAACTCGCCGATACGACAGCCTTCATTGGATCGAGCCCAATCTTTCGCAACAGGAGATCGACGGCAACCGGCGCGTGGTACTCCTCCGCCAGCTCAATCAATTTTGCCACCAATTGCCCGTCCACCTGCCCGAGCCTGCGGCCAACACGAGGCGCGCCGGCCGCTAATATATTTTCACCTGGGCGAGCAATCGACGGTGTTTCGGGAGCTCCGCATTCATAAACAGCCGCATGACTTTCCGTAGCCACGCACAGGCGAGGCTCATTCGCATTGGTCAGCAGTTGAAAAACCAGTTGCTTCTCGCCATCGAGATCCAACATCCTCGCCATGCCAATCGATAACTTGACTTCGGGTGGCGCTGCATTGGCGCAAGCGAGACCTACGCCAACATGGCGCTTGCTGATCATCTGGCCGACGAGCTCGGCGACCGACCGGTGGAGAAGCCGAGATTCGCGACGGGGATTGGCCATTGCCAACTGAAGTATGGCTTCATCGCAGACCTCGTCTTCCACAACTCGAAGGTCAGGCCATGACACGATCCAGCGCGCCAGCAGGTTGCACATCGGCGAAGCTTCGTCGGCGACGTAGAAGGCATCGTCAAGTGTGTCGAGAAAATCGGCGCGGCCACCCTCGAAGCCAGTCTGTTCCTCGGCCTCGTCAGGGTGTTCGGAGACCCAGGTGGACATCTTTTCAAGAGTCGCCAACTGCCCTTTTGCTCCAATGGCCGTGAGACCGGCACGAGCGTTTGCAACCATAGTGTCGAACGCCCCGCCGGCATTATGAATGAATTGACTATGGCCGCCGTTCGCTATCTCCGCCGAATACAAATCAGCATGCGAGACCTGCATCGCCTTCGGGTTGAGCTCCGATTTGCGGTAGAGCCCCTCCGAAACAATGCTGTGGATGAATTTCTGGACAGCAAAAACGATTTCAAAAGGCTTTTCGTTCGCCTGATCCACAGTCGACCGAGGCACGATCACCGGCAACAAGGACTCGGCCCGCGATGCATGCGCCGCAGCGGGAGATTGAACTCCTGAGGGAATTTTGGGACTTCTCTTGGATTTTCGCGAGAATAAGTCAAACATCCAAAAATTTTCCTAGGTGCCAAGAGTAAGTTTCAGTGAATTATCGTGATGAAACAATATCAGCAGCACAAGGGATAATTGACCTAGAGCCTGATCCATCGCACTTCGCCATAGAAAGGAGTGGACAGCATTCCGGTGCATAAAAATTGCCGTGATCATGTCGGGACATTCGTCCCTTACTCGTCCTTGGGAGGCGGCGACGTCCGGTACGACTGTCGCGCAACAAGGAGTCTCGCCATGCAGAACCAATCTCCTCCTCCAGCGCGTGTCGTGGTTGACGGTCTCGCCTTCGGCGAATCGCCGCGTTGGCATGACGGACGCCTTTGGGTCTGCAACTGGGGCACCGGCGAGATCATTGCCGTCGATGCGCACGGCAACAGCGAAGTCATGCTCAGGGTTCCGGCTGTCCTGCCCTACTCCATCGACTGGCTGCCGGATGGTCGTCTGCTGGTTGTCTCAGGCCGCGAGGGCCTGCTGTTGCGGCAGGGAGCCGGTGGCTCGCTCGTCAATCATGCGGATCTGCGCGGCCTCTCGAAAAGCCCGTGGAACGAGATCGTCGTCGATGGGCGGGGCAATGTCTATGTCAATGGCGGCGGGCCGGCTCCGGCGGCGGGCCAGCATTTCGGCCCCGGCACCATCGTCTTGGTCACACGGGATGGAAAGGTCAGGCAAGTGGCGGACGCTATCGCCTTCGCCAACGGCATGGCTGTGACCCCTGATAACAAGACGCTGATCATTGCCGAATCCCATGCCAACAGGCTGACCGCTTTCGACATTGCCTCCGACGGCTCCTTGTCCAACCGACGCATCTGGGCCGATCTCGATGGATACCCTGACGGCATCTGCCTCGATGCCGAGGGGGCGGCCTGGTATGCCGACGTTCCCAACAAGCACTGCGTGCGGGTGCGCGAAGGCGGTGACGTCTTGCAAACCGTCGCCGCCGATCGCGGCTGTTTTGCCTGCATGCTGGGCGGTGCGGACAGGAAAACGCTGTTCATCACCGCCGCCCAGTGGCGCGGCTTCGAGCACATGACAAGCGACGCCCGCACCGGCCAGGTGCTCGGCATCGAAGCGCCGGCACCTGGCGCGGGTTGGCCTGGTTAGAGTCCAGGCACGCGCTGATAGTTGGCGATATCAGCCCGAACTCCGAGCCGGGCGATCGTCTCCTGCGGGTTGAAGGCTATGCGCTCGTACGCCGCCTTGACGATCGGCACGACCTTGTCGACGGCAGCCTGGCTTTCCCATTCGACGATGGTGACGAGGTTGAACTCGCCCGGCCCGGAGAATTGCTCAAGCAGGAAGTCCTGGACGAAGCCTTGCTGCAGACGCAGCAACTCATGCGTCGTCTTCACCTTTGTGAGGATCTCGTCGCGGGCATCGGCGGGTACGACGAACTTGTCGACCCTGAACACGCTGCCGCCATTAACGTCTTGATTCGTAAAGCTGATATCCATTTGATTCCGTCCTCGAGGATGCTGTCTTTCGGCTCTCGGGCGACGGTCTACAATCTCAACTTAGGTTGAGGTCAAGCGGCTTTTTATGAGCTACGACATCTCCGACGTGCGCCTGCGCACGACGACACCCAGTTCGTCGCTTTCGCGGGCAATGCGCAGCCGCTCCTCGGCTTCGGTCGCCTCGCGCTGGCGGTCCCACATCGAGGCGTAGAGGCCGTGCTTTCGCATCAGCTCGACATGGGTGCCGCGCTCGGCGATCTGCCCATCCTTGAGCACGATGATCTCGTCGGCCGAAATCACCGTCGACAGGCGGTGGGCTATGACGATGGTGGTGCGGCCCTTGCTGACCAGGTCGAGCGCGGCCTGGATCTCCTGCTCGGTGTGGCTGTCGAGCGCCGAAGTGGCTTCGTCGAGCATCAGGATCGGCGGGGCCTTCAGGATGGTGCGGGCGATCGCCACGCGTTGCTTCTCGCCACCGGAAAGCTTCAGCCCGCGCTCGCCGACCATCGACTTGTAGCCGTCGGGCAGCTTCTCGATGAACGGTCCGATCTGGGCGAGTTCGGCGGCCTTGCGCACCTCCTCCTCACTGGCGCTGACACGGCCATAACGGATGTTATAGGCGATGGTGTCGTTGAACAGCACCGTGTCCTGCGGCACCATGCCGAGCACCGCGCGCAGGCTGTCCTGCGTCACGTCCTTGATATCCTGGCCGTCGATCAACACCTGGCCACCCTGTACGTCATAGAAGCGGAACAGCAGCCGCGAAATGGTCGACTTGCCCGCGCCCGACGGCCCGACAATGGCAACCGTCTTGCCGGCCGGCACTTCGAAGGAGACGCCTTTCAGGATCTTGCGGTTCGGATCATAGGAAAAGTGGACGTCGCGGAACTCGACCTTGCCGGCGCTGACGGCCAGCGGCTTGGCGTTGGGCTTGTCGACGATCTCCTGCGGAACGTCGAGCAGGTCGAACATGTGCTCGATGTCGGTCAACCCTTGCCGGATTTCGCGGTAGATGAAGCCGATGAAGTTGAGCGGCACCGAAAGCTGCACCAGCATGGCATTGATGAAAACGAAATCGCCGACGCTCTGGGTACCGGCCTGCACCTCCAGCGCCGACATGCACATGACGACGACCGTGCCGACGCCGAAGATGAAGCCCTGGCCAAAGTTCAGCCAGCCGAGCGAGGTCCAGGTCTTGGTGGCGGCGATCTCGTAACGCGCCATCGAGCGGTCGAAGCGCTCGGCCTCCATGCGCTCATTGGTGAAATATTTGACCGTCTCGAAATTGAGCAGCGAGTCGATCGCCTTGGTGTTGGCGTCGGTGTCGCTGTCGTTCATATCGCGGCGGATCGAGATGCGCCAGTCGCTCGCCTTGACGGTGAACCAGACGTAGACGCAGACGGTGATCGCCACGACGGCCACATATTTCCAGCCATAGGTGAAGCCGAATATGCCGGCGGTCAGCGCGAATTCGAGGATCGTCGGCGCCGTGTTGAGCATGATGAAGCGCACGATCGTCTCAATGCCCTTGGTGCCGCGCTCGATGATGCGCGACAGGCCGCCGGTGCGGCGCTCCAGGTGGAAGCGCAGCGACAGCTGATGCATGTGCACGAAGGTGCGGAAGGCAAGCTGGCGCACCGCATGCTGGCCGACACGGGCAAACAGCGCATCCCGCAGTTGGTTGAAGCCGAGTTGGACGAGCCTCAGCACATTATAGGCAACGACCAGCATCACCGGGGCGAGCATGAACGACGGCAGCGGCGGGGGTGTTTTGAAGCCGCCCGCCAGCGCATCGGTTGCCCATTTGAAGAAATAGGGACCGGCGACCAGCGTCACCTTGGCCACGACCAGCAGCAGCGTCGCCCAGGTCACCCGTGCCCTGAGGTCGGCGCGGTCGGCCGGCCACATATAGGGCCAGAGATTGCGCAATGTCGCGAGTGTCGAGGTGTCGGCGGAGACGGTTTTTTCGGCCACTTTTCTTGCCTTTTGGGTGAGAGGATCAGCGGCCGGAGCAGCAGGAATTGATGAGTGCGCCCAGCGATGCCGATACGTCGGCAAGTGCCGCGCGATCGACCGCATAGCGCGATCGCTGACGGTCGGGCTCGAACCGGACCAGGCCGGCCTCGACCAAGATTTTCAGATGCTGTGAGATGGTCGACTGCGCCAGATCGAAATGATCGACGACCTCACGGCAGCAGCAGGAATTGCTGGCGGACAGATGCTTCAGTATCTCGATCCGGGCCGGATGCGAAAGCGCTGCGAACCGCGCCGCGACAACGCGACTGTCCGGCATGCGGCCGGACGGTGCCGAGACGGCGTGGTCTGGTATGGGGAAGCACTCTGTCATCGTTCATCGGCGATAGACGATGACCGATGACAGGGCAAGCTAGGCCGATGGGTAGATCGCCGGAATTGCCGGTCTCCCTACTCCGTCTTCGTCGCGGTGGTCGCCTGTTCACCCATCGCCTTGAAATCGGCGGCTTCGCCTTCCTTCGACTTTTCCGGGACTTTGAACACCTGCCCCGGCCAGATGCGGTTCGGATTCCTGATCTGGTCCTGGTTGGCGAGGTATATGGTGGAGTAGCGCGTGCCGTGACCATAGACCCGCCGTGAAATCCGCCACAGTGTATCGTTGCGACGGATGATGACCGCGCCATCGGCATGTTCGAGCTTGGGCGATACGATTTCGGGCACTTCGCTTGGCGGCGTGGCTACCGCGACGACGGCCGGAGCCTCGGTGGCCGGTGCGGTCTCCGCTGGAGCAGCGGCGGCAACAGCAGGCGCCGGAGCGGCTGGTGCTTCCGCAGCAGGTGCAGCGGGCTTGGTCTCGGCGGGGGCAACAGCGGCGACCGCCTCGCCCGGCTCGCGCTCGAAGGGCACGGCGGCGCGAGCCACCACCTTCACGCCATCGGCATCGAGGCCATCCACATGAATGGTATAATTGCCGACCGGAATGTCGCGCGTCGCCTCGACCAGGAAATGGCCGTCCGACGAGGTCTGTGCGTCGCCGAGCAGAATGTCGTTGGCGTAGGCGCGCACCTTGCGGCCCGGATCGGCGAGACCGGCGACAAAGATCTTGTTGCCTTCGATCTCGACCGCCTCGACGACGATCTTAGGTTCGGTCACAGCCCCCGCGGGCGCGGCCGGTGCCGCCGGATCCGGTTTTTCTTCAACCACGGCTGGCGCGGTCGCCGCCGGCGCGGCGGTCGCTGGAGCGACCGTCGCGGGTGCTTCAGCAGCCGGAGCGGCGGCCTGGTCGCCGGTTGCCGGCGCAGGCTTTGTCTCGGGCGCCGGGACCGTCAGCAGTTCGGCCGGCTTGCCTGGCTCCTCGACCATGGCCAGCACCTGGCCAGCCGCATTCGCGGGCACCGAGGCCACGGCGGTCTGCGTCGAGGCGGTCACGACCGTGCCGACCGTCGAACGCAAGGCGATTGTATAGTCGCCGGGCTTCAGCGGATCATCGAGCACGATGACAAAGGCACCATCGGGGCCAGCCACCGTCGAGCCGATCACCATCGTGCCGTTGAGGATTTCGACCTTCGAGTTGGGCGCCGCTTTGCCGGCAATGACGATCGAGCCGTTGCCCTCAACGCGAACGACGTCGAAAGTCGGGGCGATCGGACCCGCCGTCGCGGGCGCCGCAGGCGCCGCATCGGTTGCGGGCGCTGACGGAGCTGTCGCCTGGGGTGCTGTGGCCGGAGCGGCCGGCACCGCCGGAGCCGGCAGGCGCCCTTCCGTGGCCGGCTTCGGCGCCGCGGGCGGCGTCAAGGCCGCGACTTCCGCCGGCGGCGTTGGATGAAGATACGGGTCGAGCGCGCCCGATACATAGGCGGTTCCCACGGCCGCGACGGTCCCACCCGCCGCGAACAGGAACGCCTTCAGTGGATTGATTGCCATATTTCCCTACCCCTTAGCCACCTAACGCCGGTCTAGCGTGTTTTGCCATGACCGACAAGAAAAAGCCCGGCCTTCTCAGCCCTTGGGGCTTGACCGCGCTTTCAGACCCAATCACCAATCATCGGCATGAACACGATTCGATCCGTCTGCGTCTATTGCGGCTCGTCTCCGGGCCGCGATGAAATCTATGCCAAGGCCGGTCACCTGCTTGGACGCTCAATTGCCAAGGCAGGACTGCGGCTGGTCTATGGCGGCGGCACCAAAGGCATCATGGGCGCCGTCGCCGAAGGCGCACTCAAGGCCGGCGGCAAGGTGACGGGCATCATTCCGCGCTTCCTCATCAACAAGGAAGCAACCGAAACCGCGCTTGACCGGCTCGACGAGTTGTTGATCACCGACAACATGCACGAGCGCAAACATAAGATGTTCGAGAAATCCGACGCCTTTGTGGCGCTGCCTGGTGGCATCGGCACAGTCGAGGAGATCGTCGAGATCATGACCTGGGCGCAACTTGGCCATCACCGCAAGCCGATCGTCTTCGGCAATGTCAACGGATTCTGGGACCCGATGACGGCGTTGCTTGATCACATGGCGGCAGAGGGCTTCATTCACACCGCGCAGCGTGTGAAGCCGCTGGTCGTCAACGATCCCGAGGCTATCGTCGCCGCCATCATGGTAGCCGGGTCCTCGGTCGATTCACCGACGGAAGGCGTCCAGTCGGTGATCGACAAGATGTAGAGTCACGGGAGTAGGGCAGTAGGTTTGCAGTCTCCGGAGTGTACACTTTTCCCCTACTCCCCTACTCCCCTACTCCCCTAC
>NZ_VFUR01000044.1:0-10681 GCF_006441095.1 Mesorhizobium sp. B2-5-4
CCATACGAAGCACCGGAGAACCCGGAGATCCATCTCAAGACGCTCGGCAAGTCGCCTGAAGAGATGGTAGATGCCCTCTTCCACTTCGTCTGACGTCGAAGGGCGCAGGTTCCAATATAATAGCGCCGTTTCACATCGGAGCTTCCGATATCCAAGATGCGGGGGGCTATCTCTCCCGGAAGGCGCGTTGGAACGAATCCACCAAGGGCTTGGTCAGATAAGCCAGAAACGTCCGTTCGCCCGTTGAGATGAATGTCTCGACCGGCATGCCTGGATAGATCTGGTCGGGCTTAACCTGCGGTGGCAGCTTGTTGGCCATTTTAAGCCGGACGGTGAAGTAAGGCAGTCCGGTATTGGGTGCCATCAGCCGGTCGGCCGAAATGTAAAAGACCTTTCCGGACACTTTCGGCGTCGTGCGCGCGTTGAGTGCGGTGAACATCATGTTTGCGTCCTGCCCGACCCTGATTGAGTCGATATCTTCAGGCTTTATCCTGGCCTCGATGATGAGCTCGTTCGTGGTCGGCAGAAGCTCCATCGCGATCTCCCCGGCGCGGATGACGCTGCCTTCGGAATTGTAGAGCGAGCGCACGATGATGCCGTCCACAGGCGCCCGGATTGTGGTTCGGTCCAGGACTGATCGCGCAGCGTTGATCTGTTCCTCGAGATCCGCGACCTCTGCCCGTGCTTTGTTCAGTTCGGTGACGGCATCCTCGACCCGGCTGGTTGTAAGCCTTTCAATCTGCTGACGCGCTTCCACAGTCTGGGTCGCCGAGCTGGCGATCTGCGCTTCCAGAGATCCCGCCTGTCCTACCAACTCGGCGGTACTGCGCAGAAGATTGGTATATTCGGACCGATTTGTGAGTCCTTTTTGTAGCAAGTCTTTTTTTCTTTCCGTCTCCTCGTTGACGATCACAAGCTGATTTTCCGCTGCCTTCTTTTGAGCCTTTAACCCCACAATGGCGTCCTGAAGTGCTGCCACCCTTTGCTTCAGTATCCCCTGTTCCGCGCCATAACGTGCTAGCCGCGCCTGAAATTCCTTGTTTTGCTCGCCGAAGACATCGCTATATTCGGAAGCGCCTGAATAGGCTCCGAGGTCACTGGACAAGACAATACTCTCAAGGCCGTCGCGCTCTGCTTCGAGCCGAGAAATCTCGGCTTTTTGTGCAACCCACTGCTTGAGAACCCGGTTGAGCTGGGACCGCGCCATCGTCGGATCGAGCACGATCAGGGCCTGGCCTCTTGAGACCCTGTCACCCTCGCGAACTCTAATGCTCCTGACAACGCCTCCTTCGAGGTGCTGGATCATGACATTCTGCCCTGCTGCGGCGACCACACCCGGCGCAATGGTTGCTCCAGCAATCGGCGCCGTGGCTGCCCAGAACCCGAAGCCGAGCACGAAAACGGCCACGCTTGCATATCCCGCCAGCATGATCCGATCTGTGCGTGTATCGATGTTGCGCTGCCAGCGATAAGCCTTGGCGCCAGCCTGGATGGTTTGGCTAGGGGCCGTCATTTGCGACTTTTACCTCTACGCGAGCCTGTGACGGGAAAGGCACCACTCCTTCATTGTCATGCGACTGAGCGGTCGCCGCTGCTGCCGCTCGGGCCCGTCGCTGAGCAAGTTCGTCGAGCACGTCCTTGGTCAAACCGTAAATCTCGACCTGACCGTTTAGCAGCATGAGGATGCGATCGCATTTGGAAGCGAGGGAGGGCCGGTGGGTAATGACGAGGACGGTCGTCTTTCGCGACCGCGCTTGGATGATCGCCCGCTCGAGCGCGGCTTCGCCGTCGGAATCAAGATTCGCGTTGGGCTCGTCGAGAACCAGTATCTTGGGATCGCCGTAAAAAGCGCGTGCAAGGCCAATGCGCTGACGCTCGCCGCCTGAAAGGCGAACGCCAGCGGGGCCGATCACCGTCGAGTATCCGTTCCTCTGCCCCATGATCAGCTCATGTACCTGCGCCTTCCGGGCCGCTTGAACTAACTTCTCGTCGGATGCGTCCGGCTCAAAGCGCGCAATGTTCTGTGCGATGGTTCCAGGGAAGAGTTCCACATCCTGTGGAAGGTAGCCTATGTGACGGCCGAGTTCCTCCGGATCCCAGTTTCGAATATCGCCGCCATCGAGACGGATCGCGCCCGAACGGGGTTGGATTGCACCGACGATGAGCCGCGCCAGCGTCGATTTTCCTGCCTGGCTCGGGCCGACGATCGCGACGGTC
This sequence comes from Mesorhizobium sp. B2-5-4, assembly GCF_006441095.1. NCBI lineage: Bacteria > Pseudomonadati > Pseudomonadota > Alphaproteobacteria > Hyphomicrobiales > Phyllobacteriaceae > Mesorhizobium > Mesorhizobium sp. B2-5-4. The sequence continues at coordinate 2,218 of NZ_VFUR01000044.1, forward strand.
TGGCCAGCGGGGACCTCGAAAGTCACCCGCTTGATGAGCGGCATCGCACCGTCGGCCGAACCTGGAAGATGATAGACTATCTGATCTGCGCTCAACACTCCATCGGGACTCGGCAATGCCGGGTTTTCCTGCTTGTCCGGCCCGGATTGGGATACCGAAAGCCGCTTCCATGCAAGATTGGCGTCGGTGATCTGCCGCCAGCTTCCAACGATCTGATCAAGAGGTTGCAAGGCCCGCGCCGATATCATCGATGAGGCAAAGATCATGCCTGCGGTCATTTCATTGTGCAGAACCAGATATGCACCGACGCCCAATATCGCGATTTGCAGCACCGACCGCGTCGTGCGGGACACACCACCATAGAACGCGTTGATGCGAGCCAGTCCGTCGGAGGCGTGCAGTGAGTCGGAAAAACGGATCCCCCAGAACTCTATCGCGTTGGACACCATCCCGAGTGCGCGGACCGTTTCGAAGTTTCGCGCGAAGGCCTGCGCCGAATTCATTGAGGCGCTAAGATTGTCCGCCGCCTCCTTGCTGGGTCGCGAACTCGCGATCTGGTTCAGCACAGCGATGGCAACCATGAGAACCGCCCCGATAACCGTTACCAGGAAGAGCAACGGATGGACGAAGTAAAGCAGGCCCACGAAGATCGGCCCAAAAGGGAGGTCGAATAGAAAAAAGATGGTTCGCGAGGCGATGAATCCCCGCAGGGTCGCCAAGTCGCGCAGGGCCTGGACGTCGCCGAGACCGGCACGCGGACCGCTCATTGCCGCAAGAAATGATGATGCACCCAAAGAGACATCCAGCCGAGCGGCGAGCTGGCTCGCATATACGCTGCGCACGACTTCGAGTACGCCGAACAGCAAGAGCGACGATAGAGCAAGCAAGGTCAAATAGGCGAGCGTGTCGAGGTTGGCCGCAGGCAAAACCCGGTCATATACCTGCAGCATGTAGAGAGGCAGAATCAACACCAGGGTGTTCATTGCCGCGGAGAAGAGGCCCATTTCGACCACACTCCTCGACAGCACCCTTCTGTTTGTAGAACTGGGCATCTAAATCGCACCCGGGGCAAACGATCACATTAGACAATCTGTATATATCATACGGTGTTGCGATGCCACCAGTTGAGATTCTTTTGATGGCCATGATGATGAACGCAAACGGGCTAGGCGATGCGACAATTGCGGTTGTCCAAGGAGCATCGAGGCGAGAAGCCGCGCCTCCTGCTATGACCGACCTATTTGCGCCGCAAATACACCCTGCCCCTCAGTGCGACTGAACGGGATTCCGCCAATTATGGCAACACGTCTAGGCTTATGAGAGTGCTTCCTCCTCTTTGGAAATCCCAAGCCCGATCGGCTACCCAAGGCTTAAGGTAACTCTTGCACCCGAGGTCGTGGCGTTGTGCCTAATCCGGCAAACCGGACGTGCGATCCTGGAGCGTGCGCATGGTCGCTTCGTAGACGCTTCCGATTTCTCGGTCGATCTCTTGGCGTGCGATGCCTTGAGCCTCTGCCGCCCGCACGGCGTCGGCCGCCATGGTGGTCACGACGAGGGCTGCGTCGTCAATTCGCGGCGGTAGATGGTCGCAAATCCATTCGCGTAGGAAATCAGCGGCGCGCGTGCTCATATTCCATTACACCTCAACCCGAGGTAGCCTCAGCGAATTCCTCGCCCGCCTCCACGATGCCATGTGCAGCCGCTCGCTCGAGCCAGAGGCGGCTGGCCAACGGGTCGCGCTCTCCGGCGATACCTTTGGCGAGATATCGGCCCAGCATAAGTTGGGCCTGGCCATGCCCACATTCGGCGGCGGCCGAGAACCACTTCTGCGCCACCACTTGGTCGATCGGCAAACCCTGGCCGGAGCTGTGCAGCGCTCCGAGCGCAAACATTGCCCCGACATGACCGGCGGCGGCGGCTCGTTCGAACAACTGCACCGCGGCCTCTGGCGAATGATCGCCGCCACGGCCATTGAGCAGCATCTCCGCGAGTGCCACTTGCGCGTCGAGTATGCCGCCGTCGGCAGCCTGGGCAAACCAGGCGCGGGCCTGCTGCGCATCGGCCGCCACCCCGCGCCCATCCCTGAGGATGCGCGCATACATATATTGAGCCTCGGCCACGCCCTCAGCAGCGCGCCTTAGCCATTGCGCCGCCTGACCTTCGTCCTGGGGCACGCCGACGCCTTTGACGAAACAGAGGCCGAGATTGAATGCGGCGATCAGATCGCCTGAAGATGCGGCGGCTTCGAACCATCCTGCTACATTTGTGGTGTCGTCCGCCTCGCCAATCCCTTGCAGAGCGAGGTTGGCCATATCGACTTGTGCTGCCTGATTCCCGCTGGTTGCGGCCGTGCGCAGCCAGCGTGTCCCCTCCTGCTCATCCCTGGCAACACCGTTTCCCGTTAGGTAAAGGGAGCCTAGGGCGCGAGCGGCGGCCTGATGACCCGCCTCGGCCGCCCGTCGATACCATGTTGCGGCTTCTGCATAATCCGGCGGTCGGTACTTCACGTTACGTTCCCCCAGGAGGTACGCCGCCTCGATGTTGCCGGCCAATGCGGCACGTCGCATCCACGCCTCCCCGGCCACAGGATCGAGGTCACCGAGGCTCCCCTCGATCATCGCCAATCCCAATCGGAATTGGGCCGAGGGCAGGCCTTGCTCCGCAGCCGCCTGATACAGCCGAGCTGCGGCAGCAAGATCGCCCGCGACGCCCAGCCCGTGCTCGGTGAAGATCGCAAAGAGGTAGATTGCGGTCGGCAGGCCAGCGTCGGCGGCACGACGTACCTCGTCAGCAATTCTGTCCCGTTCCGCGAGACCACCTTGCCGGGCCAGGGAAAGGGCAAGGCCGAGGCGTCCTTCGGCGCAGCCGGCCGCGGCCGAGCGCTCATACCAGCGGTGCGCTGCATCCGCATCGCGCATCGGTCCGGGACCCCTGGTGAGGATATAGCCGAGGACTGCTTGACCGGTTGCCGAGCCTGCCTCGGCCGCCTTCGTGGCAAGCTCGCGTGCCGCCACGAAGTCCGGCTCACCCAAGGTGTCTTGTTCGAACAGGCGTTGCGATGCAGGGCGCTTGACATCAGCTTCAGATGTCGCCAGTCCGCTCACATAGAGTGCGGCGAGGAGCGCCTGTGCATCGGCGCTCCCGCGTTTTGCCGCCCGCCCGAGCCACCGCGTCCCCTCCACGCGGCTCGGCGGCACACCCGAGCCTTCAAGATAACAACGCCCAACCCGATATTCGGCGTCGGCGATGCCCGCGCGCGCGGCCATCGCCATGAGCGGAAAAGCTTCCGAAGGCCTGCCGCTGTCAAAAAGCTGCACTGCCCGCCGCAATGCTGCCGCAGGGTTGGCGAAACCAGTCAGCCGATCCAGAATTGTCATCGATCCGAGTCCCCTGACGTCCTCCATCTGGCCGCTGGCGCGCCGCAGCCTATGGCTCACGCATGGCTTCCTGGCCGATCGGCAGCATCGCGCCGAGAATATATTTGAGCACCGTGCGTTGGCCGACCTTGACGTCAGCGGTCACGGGCATGCCGGGGCTGACGATGAAACCGGCGGGTACCCCGTGCAGCGCGACCTGGTCGATGGAAATGCGAGTCCGATAGAATGGCTCGGCATCCGAGGGCAGCATGGCCAGGGAACTGTTGGGGTCGCGTGCTTGCTCCTGCGCAGAAAAGGAGTCCGGGCTGAGCGATCGCACGGTGCCGTGGGCGAGGCCGTATTGGGAATAGGGGAAGGTGTCGAACTTGATGACCACGGGGTCGCCGACGTGCACGAAGCCGCTGCTGCGGCCGACCACGTTTGTCTCAATCTCAAGCGGCGCGTCGGCCGGCACCAGCGTGATCAAGCGCTCACCCGACTGGAGGACCGAGCCGACCGAGACTTTCGCCACCGACTGGACGATGGCGTCTGCTTCGCTTTTCAACTCTACCAACTGCTTACGGAGCCTTGCCTTGTTGAGGAGTTCGCGAGCGTCGGACATCCGGGAGGTCGCGTCGGACAGACCCTGTGAGACTTCCGCTCGCCAGCCTTGAATGTAGCCGTCGCGCTCGGCGGCCACCGCAGCCTGCTGGCGCTTGGCAGCCTCTGCTGTTTGCTCGGCATTGCCGAGCGCCCGCGACATCTCTGCCGAATTGTCTTCCGCGATAAGGGTATTGAGGCGGCTTCCCACCTGTCTTTCTTCCAGCTGTTTGCGCATCTGTTCTATCGATGCCGCGACCGAGAGCCGCTGCCGGTAGCCAAAGGCATCCGATTGAGAACGCGAGATCACCGAACTGAGTTCATCGCGTTGCCGGTCGAAATTCTCCAGCTTGGCCTCATAGACTGCCTTGCGGCGCTCAAAGATAGACGCCTGCAGGGTCCAGCTCGGGTCGAGACCGTCATAGTTGAAAGCTTGGCCGTCGGCCTCCGCCTTCAACCGCGCCACCTCTGCCTCAAGCGTCGCGACCTGCATCGCCAGCGACTGGAGGTCCGCCGAGGCAAAGGTAGCATCGAGGCGGGCAAGCAATTGCCCGGCTTTTACGTGCTGACCTTCGCGCACGTCGATCGAGCGGACGATCGCCGTCTCCAAAGGTTGCACAATGATGTTGGGCGATTTTGAAACCACCAGCCCTCTGGCCGTCACCACCTGGTCGACCGGTATCAGTCCCGCCACGGCAATCAAGGCAACCACCATGCTCGAAATGATCCAGACGACACCGCGCGCCGACCGAGGAATTGGCGCATTGGCGACCGCTGTCGACGGCCATTGGAATTCGAGAATGGCTGGTGTCGTCGGATCGCTCGGTTCTATCCGACGCAAGCGGGCGGGGTGGATGGTGAGAGAGGTGGTGGTCATGGCTTGCTGGACCTGGAGTGTAAGCACTCGAAGTACAAACTGTCTCGAATGAAACCGATCCCATCCATTCCATCTTCAGTCGAAGCGCGATGGCCAAAGGAACGGTTCGCCGTCTTGCGGGCGATCATTGTTGAAAGCTCGAATCGACCGCCGCGCGACATCGGTCAACCCGACCGCGGCGGCACGGCGACCGGACGGCCGTGGCGGCCATCGAGGTGCCGGTTCTGCTGCGCCCACAGCTGGCGGTAGAGCGCGCATCGTTCGAGCAGGATCGCGTGCGGAGCGACGTCGAGGACCTTGCCCTGCTCCATGACAAGGATCTGGTCGCACTCGGTGAGCGAAGAAAGCCGGTGCGAAACGATGATCATCGTTCGCCCGCTAGCGATGCGCATGAGATTGGCGCTGACGACCGCTTCACTCTCGGGATCGAGGGCGCTGGTCGCTTCGTCGAGGATAAGGACGGTCGGATTGTGGATGAGGGCGCGCGCGATCGCCAGCCGCTGCTTTTGACCGCCCGACAGATTGGGCGACCCTTCCTCGATGTATGTGTCGTAGCCATTCGGCATTCGTTCGATAAATTCTTCGGCGCCTGCCAGATGCGCGGCCCGCATCGCGTCGGAAAGCGTCAGGCCTGCGCGCCCGGCGATGATGTTCTCGCGGATCGACCCGCGGAACAGGAAATTGTCCTGGAGCACCACGCCGAGCCCCTGGCGAAGGTGGCGCAGGTTGAATTCCTTGAGGTCGACACCGTCCAGCTTGAGGAAACCGCTATAGTCGCGATTGATCCCCTGCAGAAGGCGCGCGATCGTCGACTTTCCCGACCCGCTGCGCCCGACAATACCGAACATGGTGCCTGCCGGAATGTTGAAGCTGACCCGGTCGAGCGCCGGCGTCCTGGTACCGATATAGCTGAAGGTCAGATCGTTGAACGTGACCTCGCCGACGAGCCTCGGCCTTAAGCCCTGGGAATTCGAACTGCTCTCCAGTGGTCGGTTGAGGACCGACGACGCCTCGCCGATCGCCGCGCCGACCTCCTCGTAGTCTTCGATCAGCCGCGCCAGCCCGACAAGCGGTTGGGCGACGCGCTGGGAGATCATCATGAAGGCGAACAGGCCGCCTACCATATAGCCGGAACTGTCGTTCATCGCGAGATAGGCCCCAATCAGCATTGTGCCGAGCACCATGGCACGTTCGATCGGCGTTACCAGGGTCTGCGGCCAGCTGGCGAACTGCCCGAAAGCCAGACGCGCCCTTCCCGCCTCCGCCACCTGCTCGTCCCAAAGCGCCTTGCGTTGCGGCTCGAGACCTAGTGCCTTCACGGTCTTTATCCCGACGACAGTTTCGCCGAGTGCCGCCGACTTCCATGTCTCAGCTTCAATCACCCGCTGGTACCTCCGGCGCAGCGGCTTGAGGAAGGCAATAATGATCAGTACGATCGCGCCTGCGCAGGCAATCACGATCCAGGCGAGCTTGGCGTTGATGTAGAACATCACCGGTACCAGCACGCAGAGCGTTATCAGATCAAGGAACGTGCTGAGGAGTTTGCCGGTCAGGAACTCGCGGATGCGATAGACCTGCGCGAGATGGTACAGCGTCTCGCCGGCCGGATGACGCTCAAAATAGTCAAGCGGCAGGCGCAGGAGCCTACTGAAAATGTGCAGTTGCAGCTTGGTGTCCAGGCGGGCGCCGACGACGTTGATGATCAGCCGCCGTGCGTGGCCCAAGAGCGTTTCGTAGGCGAAGACGACGGCGATTACGGCCGACAAGAGCAACAGCGTCGAGACACTGTTGAACTGCAGCACCTTGTTGACCACCGTCATGACGATGAGCGGCGGCAGGATGGTAAGGACGCTGAGCGTGAACGAGGCGATGGCGACGTCACGCAGAGGCCGGCTTTCGAGCCGTACCAGTTCGGCGAGCCAGCCGAGAGTGAAAGGCGCGTCCGCCGCAACAGAGGATCGCGCATTTCGCAGCAGCACCGCCTCCCCCGTCCACACCTGCGACAGGCGCAACTCGTCGATAGCGGTGGATTCACCGTCATCAGGCGCGTCCACGCCTTTGAGGAAGACCAGGTTGCGCTCGGCACTGGCCCCGGTGAGGATCCCCGCGCCGCCATCACTGAACAGCAGGACGACCGGCCCGGTATCCTGGAAGCGCAAGAGGTGGGACCAGCGAACGCGGACGGCGCGAGACCACATACCGCCGTTGCGCGCCCACTCCGACAGGTCAGCGGAGGTTGGAAACAGGCTTGCGCTCGCCGCCCTGAATTCGTTCGGGTCGAGCTCGACCCCGTGATAGCGGGCGACCCGCAACATCGCCTTGAGGCGCTGCCCGACCTCTTCAAACTCGGCGGGACCACCGGGAAGCCACCCCGGTTCGGTCGTATCGGCCTCGATGCCGGCGCGGACCGCCACCGGCTGGATTTCGGCGCTCAGAGGGATATTCACCATGGGCTTCCCTCCGACACGCAAGCGCCGATACCCCAGGCGAACCGTCACACCGATACCTCAAGCGGGGACTGATCCACGCCGAGCCGGCCGGTCGGACGGACCCGTCCCCGGTCAGAAATGACGGGCGAGCGCACCCTGCTTTCCGCAGAGCGCGCGCGCCCGTTTCTCAGCCTTGGACTGGTTCCTGTCGTGGTCTGTCCACTTACCATTCCTGCTCACTCATGCGGCTTCAGAATATCCTTCAGAGCCTTCTTCACCGTGTCGTCGCTGTTGGCGCTGCCCGCACCATGCTTGGGATCCGAGGTCAGGTCGGTGCTCGCACCCAGCGGCTTGTTCTGGTTCTGGCCAAATCCCCTGATCGTGTTGAGCACGTTCAGGAGGTCGGTCGTCACCGAACCGGCCGCTAGTCCGATGAGCTGGCGGAACGACGCAGGGCTTACGGCATCATTGTCGGTCGAGCCGGATTGCAGGAACTGCGTCGAGTCCTTGAGCCCGAGAGTGCTGGCCGTGACCGTGGCGGTGTGACCGTCAGGGGGGCCATCGGCGTCAGTGCCATCATTGGGATGGCCTTTCCCCGGATTGCTGCTGTCGTTGTGGTCAGGATCGTTGCCGCCACCGTTGTTGCCATGGTGGTGGTCACCGGTCTCACCGCCAGGCCCCGTCGCTCCGGTCGGACCTGTCGGACCGGGCGCTCCGGTAGAGCCAGTTGCTCCGGTCGACCCGGTCGCACCGGTCGAACCTGTCGCTCCGGTCGAGCCTGTCGCTCCAGTCGAACCTGTCGCTCCAGTCGAGCCAGTTGCCCCGGTCGAGCCAGTTGCTCCAGTCGAGCCAGTTGCCCCGGTCGAGCCAGTCGAGCCAGTCGCACCGGTTGCTCCAGTCGAGCCGGTTGCACCAGTCGAACCTGTCGCTCCAGTCGAGCCGGTAGCTCCAGTCGAGCCTGTCGCACCAGTTGCTCCGGTCGCTCCGGTCGAGCCAGTCGCGCCGGTCGCTCCAGTCGAGCCGGTTGCACCAGTCGAACCTGTCGCTCCAGTCGAGCCGGTAGCTCCAGTCGAGCCTGTCGCACCAGTTGCTCCGGTCGCTCCGGTCGAGCCGGTCGAGCCTGTCGCACCAGTCGAGCCGGTAGCACCAGTCGAACCTGTCGCTCCAGTCGAGCCGGTTGCCCCAGTCGAGCCTGTCGCACC
>NZ_VFUR01000045.1:0-9919 GCF_006441095.1 Mesorhizobium sp. B2-5-4
CGATCGACCATCCGAATCATCCCTCTTCATTCCTTACGCACGGAATCACCAACCCGGTTCCGTGCAAAGGCCTCACATGGTGAGAAGGGAAGGCGCGCGCATGACGCCGCTCGGCGCCACCATCACCAGCGAAGGCATCCGCTTTGCCGCATGGTCCTCATCGGCCCATCGCCTCTGGGTTTCGATCTTCGACGAGCAGGGAAACCGTGAACTCGACCGGCTGGAGCTGACGCCGGATGGCGACGGCATGCATGCGCTTTTCGTCTCCGGCCTGGCCGTGGGCGCGCGCTATGGCCTGCGAGCCGACGGCGACTATGCACCCGAGCGTGGGCTGTGGTTCGACCCCGACAAGCTGCTGACCGATCCTTACGCCGTCGAGATCGACCGGCCCTATGCCTATCACTGGCGGCTCGCCGCGCGGCGCAATGAGGGCGCCGACACCGCGTCGGTGATGCCCAAGGCCGTGGCCAAGGCCTTGCCCGCGGCCCCACCGATCCTGCCGCCGCTGTTTCGTCCGGGCGGCCTGATCTACGAATTGAATGTCCGCGCCTTCACCAAGCTCCACCCGGATGTGCCCCAAGAACAGCGCGGTACGATCGCCGCACTTGCCCATCCAGCCATCATCGAGCATCTGCAAAGGCTCGGTGTCTCCGCTGTCGAACTGATGCCGGTGACAGCGTCGATCGACGAGCGGCATCTGCCGCCGCTGGGCTTAAGAAACGCCTGGGGCTACAATCCCGTGACCTTCATGGCGCTCGACCAACGCCTCGCGCCCGGCGGCCTGACGGAATTGCAGGATACAGTCGCTGCGCTGCGCCGGGCCGGCATCGGCACCATTCTCGACCTCGTCTTCAACCATACCGGCGAAAGCGACAGGCTGGGGCCGACGCTCTCGCTACGCGGCCTCGACAACCAGGCCTACTATCGGCACCGGCCGGATGGCGTGCTGGTCAATGACACAGGCACCGGCAACACGATCGCTTGCGACCATCCGGTGGTGCGGGAAATGGTGCTCGACACACTCCGTCATTTCGTGTGCCAGGCCGGCGTCGACGGCTTCCGTTTCGATCTGGCTCCGGTGCTGGGCCGGGTCGATGGTATCTTCGATCCGGAAGCGCCGCTGCTCCGGGCCATCATCCATGATCCGGTGCTCTGCGACCGCGTGCTGATCGCCGAGCCTTGGGACATCGGGGCAGACGGCTACCAATTGGGCAATTTCCGGCCGCCGTTCCTTGAGTGGAACGATCGCTACCGTGACGATATCAGACGCTTCTGGCGCGGCGATGCCGGCATGGTCGGTGCTCTCGCCACACGCCTTGCCGGTTCGTCCGACGCGTTCAACGGGGCAGGGGGGCCGGCAAGCCGCAGCGTGAACTTCATTGCCGCCCATGACGGCATGACGCTGGCTGATATCGTGTCCTATGAGCGCAAGCACAACGGCGCCAATGGCGAGCAGAACCGTGACGGCCATAACGAAAACCTGTCCTGGAACAATGGCACCGAAGGCGAGACGCACGACGCGGCGATCACCAAGTCGCGCTTCGACGACCAGTGCGCACTGCTCGCCACGCTGTTCGCCTCGCGCGGCACCATAATGCTGACCGCAGGCGACGAGTTCGGCCGCACCCAGAAGGGCAACAACAACGCCTATGCGCAGGACAACGCCATCACCTGGCTTGACTGGCCAGCCCGCGACCAGGCGCTGGAGCGTTACGCATCGGCGCTCGCAGCTCTTCGCCAGGCGGTGCCGGCATTGTCGGACACGCGTTTCTTGACCGGGCAAGCGGTTGACGGTTCCGACATCCCCGATGTCTCATGGCTGACCGAGACGGGCGCTCCGCTCAACGAGAGCGACTGGAACGACTCCAGCCGGCATCGCCTCGTCATGCTGCTTGGCGGCGACGATGGCAGGCTTGCCGTCATGATCAACGGCGACCGCCGCCAATGCGTCTTCACCTTGCCAGCGCGAGATGGCTTCCTTTGGCGCCCGGCAATCGAGACGCAGGCGATCGACCTTCTACGCCCGCTCCCGGGTCGCGGCGTCAACTTCATGATCGAGGGCCGGACCGGAAACGGTGGCGCCGGGAAGGGTTCGTAAATGTCCGACGACAATGCCATGCAGAGGCCCGAATGGTGGCGAGGCTGCGTCATCTATCAGGTCTATCCGCGCTCTTTCCAGGACACCACCGGCGACGGCAGCGGCGATCTCAAGGGCATCACGTCACGGCTCGCTCATATCGCCTCGCTCGGCGTCGACGCTGTCTGGCTGTCGCCCTTCTTCAAGTCGCCGATGGCCGACATGGGCTATGATGTATCCGACTATCGCGACGTCGACCCGATGTTCGGCACGTTGGCGGATTTCGATGCGCTGGTCGCCGAAGCGCACAGGCTCGGCCTGAAAGTCGTCATCGACCAGGTGCTGTCGCATTCATCCGACAAGCACGAATGGTTCATCGAAAGCCGCGCCAGCCGCGACAACGCCAAGGCCGACTGGTACGTCTGGGCCGACGCCAGGCCGGACGGCGGCGCGCCCAACAATTGGCTGTCGGTCTTCGGGGGGCCATCCTGGGAATGGGACGCGACCCGTCGGCAATATTACATGCACAATTTCCTCGCCTCGCAGCCGGACCTCAATTTCCACAATCCGGAGGTCCAGGATGCGTTGCTGGGCACGGTGCGGTTCTGGCTAGAGCGCGGTGTCGACGGCTTCCGGCTCGACACGGTCAATTACTATGTCCACGACCACTGGCTGCGCAGCAATCCGCCCTTGGCTTCGAGCGTTGCCGGCACCAATACGGAGACCAGCACCTACCTCTATCAGGAGCATCTGTTCGACAAGACGCAGCCGGAAAACCTCCATTTCCTCAGGCGCTTTCGGGCATTGCTGGACGAGTATGAGGGCCGCGCCGCCGTCGGCGAGATCGGCGATGAAGGCCGCTCCTTGCAGACGCTGGCCGCCTACACCTCCGGCGCCGACAAGCTTCAGATGAGCTACACTTTCGACCTGCTCGGCTCGCAATTCTCCGCGGCGCATGTACGTGGCTGCGTCGAGGCCTTCGAAAATGCGGTTGCCGATGGCTGGGTCTGCTGGGCATTCTCCAACCATGACGTCGTGCGCCATGTCAGCCGCTGGACGAGGCCGGGTGGCGATCCCGATGCGGTGGCCAGATTCTCGATCATGCTGCTCGCATGCCTGCGCGGTTCGATCTGCCTCTATCAGGGCGAGGAGCTCGGCCTTCAGGAGGCGGAGCTTGCCTATGAGGATCTGCGCGATCCCGTCGGCATCCGCTTCTGGCCCGGCGTGAAGGGCAGGGACGGCTGCCGCACGCCGATGGTCTGGGAGGCGGGCGCCGACAATGCGGGCTTTTCCACCGCGAAACCCTGGCTGCCTGTGCCGGCAGGCCATCGCGCCCGCGCGGTCGATGTGCAGAACGGCGAGGAGCAATCGGTGCTGTCGGCCTACCGCTCGGCGCTCGCCTTGCGCAAACAGCATCCTGCGCTGGTCGGCGGCTCGATCCGCCTTCTCGATGCCGAGGACGACGTGCTCGCCTTCATCCGCGAGGATGGTGGGGAGAGGCTGCTCTGTGTCTTCAATTTCGCCGGAGAGCCGGCGACTTGGCGGTTGCCCGCGGATGTCGGCACTCTAACAGCGGTCGCCGGCAGCGCGGTCGCCGAGAACGGCGAACTATCGCTGTCCGTGCTCGGCTCTTTCCTTGGTCGGCTCGACTGATTGGGGCTCTACTGAACGAGCACGGCGCGGCCGCAGGTCGCGCCGGTGACTCGCACGTCGGCCTGGCCTACACGCACACCAAGGGCTCCGAGCAAATTGTAAACCAGCTCGTCGACCGGCGCCGCCACGCCGTTCAAGAGCGCAACCACTGCCGGCCGCACGGTTGAAAGCAGGGTTTTCAGATTCAGCAGCGGCAGGCCCAGCAAATTGACCGTCAGCGACAGATCACTGACCAGGGAGGTCGTCAAAGACTGTGTCAGGTTTTGCGTGGAGACTGTCTTTATCGTTTTGGCGTCAATGTCGGCCTTGTTGAAGGTCAATGCGGTCGGCGCGTTGTTGGTCATCTCAAATGCCGCCGAGCCCGTCACTGAGAGTAGATTGATCAGAAGACTGACCTTTGCGATTTCAGTGTCGGAGAACGATTCCGGTTTGGTGAAATCGGCAAAGCCGGAGCTACTGCTGTCGGCCAAATGCGCTTCCACAACACCGGGGCGGGCAGAAACGGTGACCTTGATGCTGTCGGGACCCGTAGGACAGCTTATGTCGGTGAGTTTGGCTTCGGCGTAGGCGACTTCCACATGCAGTGGCAGGTTGACCGACACCAGAGTAATGCCCCCACCGATATTGCCGCCTGCGCCCCCGACCGTCGCGGCTACTTTGATGCGCGTCTGGGCGGTCCGCACGACAGTGCCGATATCATCGATCGACAACCAGGGCGAGGATTGCATTGGCTCCCCGATGGCAATCGTGACTGTGGCCGAGAGCAGTCCCGGGATGGTGGCGCCGAGATTGACCGCAGCCTGGTTGGTGCCGTTCGCGAGCACGGCGGCGGCCGACAACATGCCCATGGCGCTTGCGTCTACGCCAAGGCCGGACGGCTGTTGGCCGAGGCCCAGGCTGCCGACGGAACCAAGGTCGACAAGTCCGCTGAGTGGGATCTTGACGGTGCTGGTCGACTTGGAGGCGATGGTCTGCAAGGCGACCTTGGCGGTATTGCCGAGGCCAGGAACATTGGCCATGGCAGTGGCGATCTGGCCGACGGTCGCCTTCGATGCCAGAACGTCGGAATAGGTGCCGGCCGTGATGTTTAGTTGTGTGCCGAGCGCACTGATGAAGGAAAGCACGCTGACATCGGCCGAGATCAGCCCGTTGTAATCCATGACGCTGAGCGAGATGTTGCCGCCGAGAAGTCCGCTCAAAAGTGCGTTGAGGATGCCGCCATTGACGCTAAGCAATCTCGACCCGACCGAGAATGTCGCCTGCGGCGTCATGCTGGCAGTGGCTTGGGTGTCGATGACGGGAGTGGGGATCAGCCAGCTTGCGAAGTAGCGCTGGGGAATTTTCGCCAAAGTCACCCGCGCCGCATTGTAAGGCGTCACGCCCGCCTGAAAGCGCTGGCTGACATTGGCGGTCGACGAGGCATATCGGCCCCGCGTGACCGTCACCACCGTCTTTCCGGCGGCCGCTGGGATGGTCTGGCCCGAAGCTTGAACAACGACACCCGGCATGCCGTTGTCGGTGAGCGTGGTGACGACCGCTGTGTTGACGTTGTTGATGTTCGAGGCGGCGGTGATCGCTGCCAGGTCGACCATCGCCTGGGCTTCCCGGCGCTCGGTATAGATGGAGGCCTCGTCTATCGCCACCGCGGCCAGCGCCAGCGCAACCGGCGCGCTCAATGCGGTCATGACGGCGAAGTTCGCCTTCTTGTCTCCCATCATCGACCGTGCAAGCCGGCCGATGCCCTTGCCCGCCCGCTGCAGCATTCAGATACCCCCGACCCTGATCGTTGACTGACGCTTGATGGTCGTCCCTGGCATGGCTATGCCCGGGAACAGATTCCAGATCGGCAGGTTGCGGGCATCATACGAGATGGACACCACGAACTGGCTTCCGTCGGCCACGCTGTCATTGGCCTGGTAGGTCAGCTTGCTAGCGTCCACGAAAGGGTAGCCGCCGGCGTTGTTGGTGAGATAGCTGGCCACGAGCGTTTGCCGCTCGGTCTGGTTCACCCCGGCGATAGCCGTCCGGGCGGCGTCGGCTGCGATTTGCTGGATCGAGTTGGCGGCACCAAAATAGATGCCGTAGGCAACCATTCCGAGCAAAAGAAGGATGAAAAGCGGTGACAACAGTGCGAACTCGACCGCTGAAGTTCCCGAATTGTCTGTTCGGAACTGGCGCCTTCGGGCCTTGGAAATGAGGTTGTGGACCATGGCACAAGCATGCTCAAGTTCGCATGCAGAAAGCGGAAACTCCGGGTGCAACCAAGGGATGTGCTCGATTGAAGCGTCTTTCTAATTTAGCCGTTGCTTCTGCGATAATGAGGATTGACTTAGGGTCAATCAGTACTCAGTTGAAAAGAGCTTACCTCCTGTCTAGTCTCCTGCCACCAGCCGCCGGAGGGAACCGGTGGCGCGCTCAAAGGAGCCAGACATCGGTTCCGGGGCGTCAACACGCAAAGGCGCGCCGATGGCAGCGCCGACAGGGAGAACTTCATGCTGAAAAATATGCTGAAGGCGACGGTACTCGCCACGACCATGACCTTGGCTGCCGGCACGTTCTTGACGCCAGCCTTTGCCGAGACCGTCTATAACAGGGGCACCGCCGCTGAATCGGAGTCGGTCGATCCACACAAGACCTCGACGGTCTATGAAGCCAACGTGCTGCGTGACCTGTTCCAGGGACTGGTCATGCAAGATGAGAAGGCGAACCTCATTCCGGGCGCCGCCGAAAGCTGGACGGTGTCGGATGACGGCACCGTCTACACCTTCAAGCTGCGCAAGGACGGCAAGTGGTCGGATGGCAGCCCGGTGACGGCGGACGACTTCGTCTACGCCTTCCACCGGCTCGAGGATCCGGCGACCGGCGCGGAATATGCCTCGATGCTCTATCCGGTGAAGGGTGCGGAGGACGTCAACACCAAGAAGGGCAAGCCGGAGGACATGGGCGTCAAGGCGATCGACGCCAACACCCTGGAAGTGACTCTGAAGGCACCGACGCCATACTTCCTGGAGATGCTGACCCACCAGGCGACTTATCCGGTCAGCAAGGCCTCGATTGAAAAGCTCGGCGCCGACTGGATCAAGCCCGGCAATCTGGTTTCGAACGGCGCCTATACGCTGGCCGAATGGGTTCCCAACGACCACATGAAACTGGTCAAGAATCCGAAATTCTGGGACGCCGCGACCGTCAAGTTCGACGTCGTCAACTACATCCCGACCGAGGATCGTTCATCGGCTATGAAGCGCTTCGAGGCCGGCGAACTCGACAGCTATGACGATCTGCCGACCGAACAGCTCGCCGACCTCAAGACCAAGTTCGGCGACCAGATCCATGTCGGGCCGTATCTCGGCACCTACTATTATGCGATCAAGACCGACAAGGCGCCGTGGAACAACCCCGAGCTGCGCAACGCCATCTCGATGGCGATCGACCGTGACTTCATCGCTGAAAAGGTCTGGCAGAACTCTATGCTTCCCGGCTATTCGATGGTGCCTCCCGGCATCGAGGGCTACACGCCCGCAATGGCCAAATACGCCGACATGCCGCAGATCGACCGCGAGGACGCGGCCAAGAAAATCCTTGAGAAGCTAGGCTACACGCCCGAGCATCCGCTGAAGATGGAGATCCGCTACAACACCTCGGAAAACCACAAGAACACCGCTGTGGCGATCCAGGAACAGCTGAAGCCGCTTGGCGTCGACGTCACGCTGCTCAACACCGACACCAAGACCCACTACTCCTTCCTCGAGCAGAAGGGCGACTATGACGTGGCGCGTGCCGCCTGGATTGCCGACTACAAGGATCCGGAAACCTTCCTCGGCATCACGCGCAAGGCCAGCGGCAACAACTATTCGAACTACAACAGTCCGCAATACGAAGCGGCAATGGACAAGGCCGCGGCCGCCGGCGGCAAGCCCGACGAGCGCATGAAGGACCTCTCCGCGGCCGAGCGCATCCTCATCGACGATGTCGGCCAGATTCCGCTTCTCTACTACAGCTACCACGACATCGTTTCCTCGAAGCTGCATGGCTTCGTCGACAATGTGATGGACGTGCATCCGTCACGCTTCGTCAGCAAGGACTGATCCCTGGCCAAGCCGCCGCGCAACTGTATGCGCGGCGGCGCTGGTTTGCCATCGCATCGGCCCGGGAAGCGGAATCGATTCTCGGAACGTTCGGTGCGAAGATTTGAAGGCTGGAGCGCAATCGTCCGGGTGGACGGGCGGGCTCCGGATCAAGCGGGGCACCGATGCTGCGATACGTATTCCGGCGGCTTTTGACCGCCATCCCGACGCTGTTCGTCATCGTGACGATGGCGTTCTTCCTGATGCGCGTCGCGCCGGGCGGTCCATTCAACCAGGAGCGGGGACTTAGCCCCGAGATCAAGGCCAATCTTGAAGCCCAGTTCGGTCTCAACGATCCGCTCTGGCTGCAATATGTCCACTATCTCGGCAATCTGCTGCGCGGCAATTTCGGCCCGAGCTACAACATGCCGGATTTCACCGTCACCGAACTGTTTGCCAAGGGCCTGCCCATTTCCGTCCAACTCGGTGCCTCGGCGCTGATCCTGGCGCTGCTGCTCGGCAGCGTGCTCGGCACCATTGCCGCGCTCAACCAGAACAAGCTTGGCGACTATACGGTGATTGCGCTGGCGACCGCCGGCAGCACCATCCCCACCTTCGTCATCGCGCCGGTGATCCAGCTCCTGTTCGGGCTGACCTGGAGGCTGTTGCCGATCGGGGGATGGGGCGATGGCGCTTTCATCAACAAGGTAGGTCCGGTGCTGACGCTCGCCTTGCCGCAGATCGCCATCGTCGCCCGCCTGATGCGCGGCTCGATGATCGAGTCGCTGCGATCCCATCATATCCGAACGGCGCGAGCGCTCGGCCTCTCCGACTGGTCGGTGGTGGTCAAGCACGCCTTGCGCGGCGCCATCCTGCCTATCGTCTCCTTCACCGGCCCGGCGGCGGCGGCACTGCTGACCGGCTCGGTCATCGTCGAGACGATCTTCTCCATTCCGGGCGTTGGCCGCTATTTCGTCGATGCCGCGCTCAATCGCGATTACACTCTGGTGATGGGAACGGTGGTGGTGATCGCCATTTTCACCATCGTCTTCAACCTGATCGTCGACGTCATGTACGCGATCGTCGACCCGAGGGTGCGCTATGACTGACATCGCAGCCACCGCTCCCGCCATCGTCGGTCGCTCGCTTTGGGGTGATGCCTGGGCGCGCCTCAAGGCCAACCGCGCCGCCATGTTCAGCCTCTACTATCTCGTTCTGATCGGGGTGGTCAGCGTCTTTGGCCCGTGGTTCGTGCCGCATCAATACACGACCATCTACGCCGATTATGTGCGCATGCCGCCAAGCCTGTCGGCCTACCCGAAACCCGATATGATCGAGACCGCGCTCACCGAAGCGATCAAACGCATGCGCGTCGACATCAAGGAGTGGCACCAGGAGGGCAATCAGGTTTTCGTCACGGTCAAGTCGGCCAAGCCGATCGACGACCGCAACATCCGCTACCTCGACCGTTCCGATGCCTTCGACGACACCAAGATCGAGAGCAAGTCGCCCGAGGGCCTCGAAGTGACGATGAGCGCGTCGGTCAAGCAGCAGTATTTCCTGTTCGGAACCGACAACACTGGCCGCGATCTCATGTCGCGCACGCTGATGGCCGGGCGCATCTCGCTTGCCATCGGCCTGCTCGCGGGCCTCGTGGCGGTGGTGATTGGTGTGATTTATGGCGCCGCCGCCGGCTTTTCCGGCGGCAAGGTCGACGAGGTGATGATGCGCATCGTCGACGTGCTCTATTCCTTGCCGTTCATCTTCTTCGTCATCATGCTGGTGGTGTTCTTCGGCCGCAACTTCGTGCTGATGTTCCTGGCGGTCGGTGCCGTGCTTTGGCTCGACATGGCGCGCATCGTGCGTGGCCAGGCGCTGTCGATCCGCCGGCAGGAATATGTCCAGGCGGCGGAAGCCATGGGCATCGGCCAGCGCGGCATCCTGCTGCGCCATGTCATCCCCAACCTGCTTGGCCCCGTGGTGATCTACATGACGCTGCTGGTGCCGCAGGTCATCATCCTGGAGAGCTTCCTGTCGTTCCTCGGCCTTGGCATCCAGGAGCCGATGACCAGCTGGGGCGTGCTGATCTCGGTTGGCGCCAAGAACATCGGCACCGCCAACTGGC
>NZ_VFUR01000046.1:0-9832 GCF_006441095.1 Mesorhizobium sp. B2-5-4
CAGAAGGCGACCGGCCAGGTCACCTTCAGCGATGTCGACACCAGCGACACGCACACGCTGTCGGTGAGCGTGGCGGCCGCTCATGGCACGGCCAGCGTCGATGCCGACGGCACCTGGCACTATACGGTCAGCGACAGCGGCGCGGTCGATGCGCTCGCCGTCGGCGAGCATCTGGCCGACAGCTTCACGGTGCAGGTCGACGACCACAATGGCGGTGTCGTCACCCAGGTGGTGTCGATCGACATCGTCGGCACCAATGACGCACCGATTGGTGTAAACGACACCAGCGCCAGCCTCGGTGCTGTCGCGGCCACCGAGAAGGGCGGCACCCTCAACGGCTCCGGCGGCAACAACGGCACCGGCAACGTGCTCACCAACGACAGCGATATCGACAGCGCCGGCCTGACGGTCAGCGGCATCCGCACCGGTGGCGTCGAAGGCGCCGGCACCGCGGGTTCCGTCGGCGCCGGCCTGGTCGGCGCGCACGGCACGCTGACGCTCAACAGCGACGGCAGCTATACTTATGTCGTCAACGAGAACGACGCGACGGTGCAGGCGCTCAATACGGGCGGCTCGACCACGGACACCTTCAACTACACCGTCAGCGACGGCAGCCTGACCGACACCGCCGTGCTTACCGTCACCATCAACGGCGCCAATGACGCACCGATTGGTGTAAACGACACCAGCGCCAGCCTCGGTGCTGTCGCGGCCACCGAGAAGGGCGGCACCCTCAACGGCTCCGGCGGCAACAACGGCACCGGCAACGTGCTCACCAACGACAGCGATATCGACAGCGCCGGCCTGACGGTCAGCGGCATCCGCACCGGTGGCGTCGAAGGCGCCGGCACCGCGGGTTCGGTCGGCGCCGGCCTGGTCGGCGCGCACGGCACGCTGACGCTCAACAGCGACGGCAGCTATACTTATGTCGTCAACGAGAACGACGCGACGGTGCAGGCGCTCAATACGGGCGGCTCGACCACGGACACCTTCAATTACACCGTCAGCGACGGCAGCCTGACCGACACCGCCGTGCTTACCGTCACCATCAACGGCGCCAATGACGCAGCGGCGCTCTCCTCCGCCTCGGTCAACCGGACCGAGGGCAATACGACGGCGGCGATCAGCACCAGCGGTTCGCTGACAATCTCGGACGTCGACAGCCCCGCAACTTTCGTGGCCCAGGGCGGCACCGCTGGGGCCTATGGCACCTTCGCCATTAACGCGGCCGGCGCCTGGACTTATGCGGCGTCCTCGGCACATGACGAGTTCGTCGCCGGTCAGCATTACGATGAAGACTTTGACGTTGTCAGCGCGGACGGCACTCACACTTCGGTGCACTTAGACATCCTCGGGACCAATGACGCGCCAGCACTGGATCTGAACAGTGGAACCTCAGGGACTTCCACAAGTATCAACTACACAGCCGGATCGGTCGCTACGGCGCTCGCGCCTTCGGCGACTGTGACGGATATCGACTCCACCGATTTCAATGGTGGATCCTTAAGGATTGCGGTCACGGCAAACGGCACGTCCGCCGACCAACTGACGATCCAGAACCAAGGTGCCGGCGCCGGGCAGATCGGCGTCAGCGGAAGCAATGTCACCTATGGTGGTACGACCATCGGCACTTTCGCCGGGGGCACGAACGGGACCCCTCTGGTCGTCACCTTCAACGCCAATGCCACGCAAGCGGCCACGGCCGCCCTTGTCGGCCACATCCTCTATTCGAACGCCACCAGCGCCACCATCGCCAAGACGGTGACCTACACTCTGGTCGACGGAGACAGCACGGCCAACAATGGTACGGACACAGCCACAACCACTGCGACGATTAATGTGACTGGCGGCGACACCACAGCGCCTACCGTCGTCATCTCGCACGACAACAACGGTGCCAAGCAGACGATCACCTTCACCTTCAGTGAGGCGGTCTCGGGCTTCGACATCAATGACATCGCGCTGGTAGGGGCAACTGCGACAGCCGGGACCTTCATACATGTCGGCATCGACGGCACCGGGCACGACATCTACACCTTGGATGTTACGAAGCCAGTCGGCGGTGGCGCGCATACCGTCCAAGTCCTGTCCAGTGGCACCGGTATCTCATTCTGGACTGACATAGCCGGAAACCCTGGGGTCGGCACTCCAGCTTTCAGTCTGCCCGCCGGCACGTCCGGCGAGCCCATCAACCTTGCCCTCACCGACCCCTCGCATGAGGGCGCGCTCATCACCGTCACGGTGAAGGACGTGCCTTCGGGCTGGACCATCGATGGCGCAACCCATAATGCCGACGGAAGCTGGACGACGCAGACCAACGACCTGCATGGGCTGACCGTCACCACGCCGGTGAACTTTACCGGCGCCGCCGTTCTCGATGTCCAGATGACCTGGATCAATGCCGACGGCACCTTGGGCACAGCGTCGATAGCCGACAATGTCGAGGCCTATGCACCGGGTTCGCCGATCTTTGCCTGGTCCGGCGACGACGTGCTGACCGGCTCGCACGGCAACGATCTCTTCGTCTTCTCGCAACCGATTGGCGCCGACACGGTGCACAATTTCGATACCGCGGCCGACCAGATCGACCTCATCGGCTATAACGGATTGGCGGACTTTGCCGACCTCCAGACGCATATCGCCGACGATGCCAACGGCAATGCGGTGATCGCACTCGGCGACGGACAGTCGATCACGCTGGACGGCGTGCATTCGGGCGCACTCACAGCCAGCAATTTCGTGTTCGACCAGACGCCAGTGGTCAACAATTCAGGCACCATGACGATCGGCGACGGCGCGTTGCTGCCGCTCAGCGGCATTCTCAACAATAGCGGCCTCATCTCGCTCGACTCGACCGGCGGCGATACGCTGCTGCAGGTCATCCAGCACGGCGTGACCTTGCAGGGGGGCGGGCAGATCCTGCTGTCCGACAGCGCCGCCAACATGATTTCCGGCACAGGGCCGGACGTCACTCTGGTCAACGTCGATAACACGATCTCGGGCGCCGGCCAGCTGGGCGGCGGCATGCTCAGCATCGACAACCAGGGCACCATTATCGCCACCGGCTCGCACGCGCTGGTCATCGATACCGGTGGCAGCGTCGTCACCAACTCCGGAACGCTCGAGGCAACGGGTTCAGGCGGCTTGACGGTCTCCGGCGGCCTGGCGAATTCAGGCATGCTCTGGGCCAATGGCGGCGACATCGTGATCCACGGCCAGGTTACCGGCGACGGCGACGCCACCATCGGCAATTTGTCGAAGCTGGAATTCGGTGGCGCCTCGTCGACGGACGTCACCTTCGGACACGACGCTGCCGGCATGCTGCAACTCGACGATTCTTTCGACTACAGCGGACGGATCGGGGGCATCACCAATGATGACAGGCTGGACCTCGGCGATATCCTGTTCGGTGCGGGAACGACGGCCGTCTATCAGGCAAACCAGGATGGCAGCGGCGGAACGCTGACCGTTTCGGACGGCACCCACGGCGCCGCGCTGCATCTGGTCGGCAATTATGATGCGAACGCCTTCAAGCTTGCCGATGACGGCCAGGGTCATACCGTCGTTTCGTACAATCCGGCGGAATTCACGCTGACCGGCATCGGCAATGGAGCGATTTCAAGCGACTTCGTGGTGTGAGCGAAAAGGGCCGCCGGCTACGGCGGCTCCCTGACCTGACGAGTATCGAGTGGGGTTCTGGAAGTGGATAGCAAGTCTCGAATTGTGAAGGATGCGCTTCGGGCATGCCGCCGCTATTTCCTGGTTGCGGCGGCATTCAGCCTCGCGATCAACCTGCTCTACCTCGCTTCCCCCCTCTACATGCTGCAGATCTACGACCGGGTTGTCACCAGCGGCAGCGAAACCACGCTGGTGATGCTGACACTGGTGTTGCTGGCGGCCTTCCTTTCGCTGGCGGGGCTCGACCTGGTCCGCGCCTGGATCCTGACACGTGCCAGCGCCCGGCTCGACCGGCTGCTTTCGGCAAAGATCCTGGCCGCGTCAGTCGAAACCCCATCGCCCGGCTCCTCGCCGAGCCAGCCGATCCGCGACTTCGATACGTTCAGACAGGTCATCACCGGCAGCGGCATCCACGCTTTGTTCGATCTGCCATGGTCGCCCATCTACATCGGCATCATCTTCCTGCTGCATCCGTGGCTCGGCTTCTTCGCATTGGGCTGCTCGTTGCTCCTGATCGGCATGGCGGTGCTCAACGAGCATCTCGTGCGCTCGCCGCTGAAGCAGGCCAACGAGCTGGCGACAAACAACTATAACTTCACGGAGATGAGCCTCAGGAACTCCGAAGTCGTTCGCGCCATGGGGATGATCGACGGTCTCATCCGCCGCTGGGGGCGCGACCGCAACCTCGCGCTGCGGCGCCAGGCGGAGGCAAGCGACCGTGCCGCCTTGATGTCGGGCCTCATCCGGTTCCTGCGGCTCACCATGCAATCGCTGATCCTCGGCCTCGGCGCCTATCTGGTCATCGAACGGCAGATTACCGGCGGCACCATGTTCGCGGCGAGCCTCCTGCTGGGCAGGGGGTTGCAGCCTGTCGAGCAGATCGTCGGCCTCTGGCGCAGCCTGGTCCTGGCGCGGGCAGCGTTGGCAAGGGTTGAGAGACTGGTCGACGGGGGCGCGCGCAACGAAAGAGCGTTCAACCTGCCGAAGCCCAGCGGCATGATTTCCGTCGAGCAGGTAAGCTTTGCAATTCAAAGCCAGCAGAAAGTGCTTCTGCGCGACGTGTCGTTCCGGTTGGAAGCAGGCGAGGCGCTCGGAATCGTTGGCCCCTCCGGCGCCGGCAAGTCGACCCTGGCGCGCCACCTTGCCGGCGTCATGCAACCCAGTCGCGGCACAGTCAGGCTGGATGGCGCCGACCTGTCGCAATGGGGGCACGACGCATTAGGTGATCACATCGGCTACCTGCCGCAGGATATCGAACTCTTCTCCGATACCGTCGCCGCCAACATTGGGCGCTTCAAGACCAATGTCGACCAGGAGGTGATCGAGGCCGCACGGCTCGCCGGCGTACACGAGATGATTATCCGACTGCCGCAGGGCTACGAGACGCAGATCGGCGAGGGCGGCGCCGTGCTGTCGGGAGGATACCGGCAACGGATTGCTCTTGCCCGGGCGGTGTTTGGAACGCCGAAACTGATCATTCTCGACGAGCCGAGTTCCAATCTCGACGCCGATGGCGATCGCGCGCTGAGCGACTGCGCGATCGAGCTCAAGCGCCGCGGCAGCACTGTTATTATCGTCTCGCACCGGCCCTCGACCTTGGCGAATGTCGACAAGATCCTGCTGTTGCGCGATGGCGCCGTCGACGCCTTCGGAATGAGAAACGAGATTGTGGCGCTGCTCAACCAGCGCGCGGCTCCAATCGCGGTGGCGACCCAATGAACTGTGGTCGGAGAGTTCGATGAGCGACAGCGCCCTCACTTACCATAGCCTGCCCGGCGAGGCCGGCATCTCGGCTCCGGATTCCATCCGGGTGCCGGCCTATATCGGCCTGCTGATCATAATGGCCTTTTTCGGAATTTTCGGCGGCTGGGCAGCTTTTGCCCCTCTGAACGGCGCCGTGCTCGCCGATGCCATTGTCAAGGTGGAAGGCAATCGCAAGAGCGTCCAGCACTTCGACGGCGGTACGGTGAAGGAGATCCGCGTCAAGGATGGCGACGTCGTCAGGAAGGGCGACATAATGCTGAAGCTGGACGACACCAGGATCCGGTCGGAGTTCAATCTCTATGCCCAGCAATATGCACTATTGCGCGCAACCGATGCCAGGATCCGCGCCGAACTGGACGGCAGCGAGGCGGTTGCCTTTCCCAAGGACATCCTCAAGGAGCACCAGGACTACCTCAAGGACGCGATGGCAAACCAGATCGCCGACCTGGAAAGCCAACGCGCCTCGATGGCCGGTGCAAGGCAGATCCTCGAGCGGCGCATTGCCGAGCTCGAGGAGCAGATACGGGGCAAGCAGTCTCGGGTCGAATCCTACCGGGCCCAGCTCAAATCGACGATCGGCGAGAAGGCCAGCCTGTCGAAGCTGCTCAAGGCCGGTTTGACGACCCGCCCACGCATCCTGGAACTGGAAAGGTCGGCCTCGGATTTGCAGGGCTTGATCGACGATAATCTCGGCGCCATCGGCGGCAGCCAACAAAGCAAGGCCGAACTCGAGAGCCAGATCGCACAATTGACCAATGAGCGCCGGACCAAGCTGTCGGCCATGCTGATCGATACGCAATCGAACCTGTCCGACCTCATACCCAAGATGTTCGCCGCCCAGGCTGCCATGGACCGGGCCGAAGTGCGTGCGCCCTATGATGGCCAGGTGATGGATCTCAGCGTTTTCTCGATCGGTGCGATCGTGGCGCCGGGCCAGACCATCCTTGACATCGTGCCGACCGAGAATTCACTGATCGTCCAGGCACAGGTTCGCGTCGAGGATATATCGAACCTGCGTCCCGACATGGCCGCCGAAGTTCGTTTCACATCATACAAGCAGCGTTCGATACCCATAATTCATGGACGCGTCGCCCGCATTTCGGCGGATCGCATTACCGACGCCAAGACCGGCTTTCCCTATTATCTCGCGGACGTAGCGGTCGATCCGGTGGAATTGGCCGCGGCCCCACAGATCGCGCTTTATCCGGGCATGCCGGCGTCAGTCATGATCGTTACCGAGCAACGCACGGCGCTCGACTACATTCTAGGGCCGCTGGTTGTGTCGTTCCACTCAGCGTTTCGCCAGAAATGACGGATCAGTCCATCACCGCACGCGGCGAGAACTCCCGTTAACAAATCGCGAAGAATCCGTGTCTCCGCCTTGCGGCGCGCCCGCCGTCTTGTGAAAAATCGAGGAGACACTCGGATATAGGTGCGGGCGTGATGTGCGCGGTGAATTGGTTCAGCCGCTTGCCAAGCTCAATATCGAAGGCTCTATGCTGTCTCGAGTGATGTCGACCGCCGCAAGGGTGACAGGCAGCTTAAACCGTCGTGGGCCAGCGCTGCCCGGATTCAAATAAAGCACGCCATCCACTGTCTCCATCCTCGGCACATGCGAGTGACCGGACACGATCAAGTCGATGCCTTGGGCAACCGGGTCGATCTGCAGCGTCTTGAGATCATGAAGCACGTAGATTGCTCGCCCGGCGAGGCGTACGAGCTCGGTTTCCGCGTATGGTAGCGCCCAGCCACCGGTGTCTACGTTTCCTCTGATCGCGGTAACCGGCGCGATACAGCGAAGCGCCGTGATGATCTCAGGGCGACCGATGTCTCCTCCATGAATGATGTGGTCGACCCCGGCCAGGCAACGCGCCGCCTCCGGCCTCAGCAAGCCGTGCGTGTCCGAGATGACGCCAATTCTGAATGTCATGGCCCTGCCACTAGACGGTGAGGGTGGTTAAATCCGTTGCGATAAGGCTGTTCGCAAACGCCTGAACGGCTTCCGCGAGAATTTCTTCGTCGCAATAGCGGCCGGAGATGTGCGTAAGAACGAGCTGCTTTACATCGCTGGTCGCTGCCAGCGATG
The DNA here is from genome assembly GCF_006441095.1 of Mesorhizobium sp. B2-5-4. Classification (NCBI taxonomy): domain Bacteria; kingdom Pseudomonadati; phylum Pseudomonadota; class Alphaproteobacteria; order Hyphomicrobiales; family Phyllobacteriaceae; genus Mesorhizobium; species Mesorhizobium sp. B2-5-4. The sequence goes on from NZ_VFUR01000046.1 coordinate 7,529, forward strand.
CTGCCTCCGCGGCTGTCAGATGTCCGTAGTCGCGCGCCATCGCTGCATCTCGTTGCAGGAATGTGGCTTCGATGACAAGCAGGTCGGCGCCGCTCACCTTGTCGGCCAATCCATCAGTGGTTTCGGTGTCGCCTACAATTACCAGCTTCTTGCCAGCCCCGGGTGGCCCGAGGACTGCTTCGGGAGCAATCGTTCGGCCGTCGGGGAGAGAAATTGAGCGGCCTTCGGCCAAATCCTTCCGGATCGGACCGTCTGGCACACCGAGAGCTACCAAGCGGTCCGAACGGAGGTGACGACGCGCCGGCGTCTCGAAGACGAAGCCATAGCTGTCGGTATCGCGATGGCGAACTTGAAAGCAATCGACGGTGAACTCATCCACCTCGAACACGCGTCCGGGGGCAAGCGGCACGAGTTGCAGCGGGATCGGCGCGCGTCCCTCACCCCAAAGGCCAGCGAGCATGCGGGCGACGACGTCAAGAGTGTCTGCGCTACCATGAATGGTCACATGGTTCTTGCTCTGCCGGAGCCGAAGCGTCGAGAACAAGCCTGGAATCCCGAGCACGTGGTCGAAATGCGCGTGCGTGAGGAGCAGGCGATCAAGTCGCCTGAATCCGGCGCCGCTGCGCAGAAGCTGACGCTGGGTGCCTTCCCCGCAATCGACCAGCACCCGTTGACTGCCGGCTTCAACGAGCAGCGCCGGGTGATTGCGCTCGGCCGAGGGCACGCTGGCCGAGGTCCCGAGGAAGATAAGCCTGAAGGTCATGCGAGCAGTCTACCTCGCGGGCAACGAGACCTCAAAGCGGGCGAAGGAGCGGTCCTAGATAGACTTTGCGTAACCGGTTTGGCGCCGGAGATATGGACATTGTGCATGGTGCTCTGGACATCGTTGGCGACCTCGATCTGCCCAAGCTTCGCTGTCGGGATTCGACGAAGCGATTTCGCATCTGCGCATACCGGCCACAAGCTCATTGGCATGCTGGTCCAATCTCAATGAGACAGCATTGCTGCGACCTGATTCTTGTCCGCCAGGCTTGTGAGGCACTGAAAAAAGGGAAGACAACCAAGTATCAGCAAAAAAAGGCCTCTACCAAAGGCCTGAACGAACCTCGTCGTCGACATTTTGTTGGACATCTATTTCGCGGAGAAGAAGAGGCTCTCCACCTTGCCGAGGAGTAATAGCGGCACAAACTGTCGACCTCAAAGTGCATCGATGACGGTACTTTTCAAGATTGGAGCGCGGTGCCGAGAGGTTGAAAATCGTCCGATTGATCCCGATAGTTGGCGAAATCTCAAAAATATTTTCTAATCGATTGACGGCCCGTTGATCGGTGTTGTGCGTCAAAAATAAGAAAAAGCCAGATGGATCAACGAGCTAGCTGGGCTGGAAACAATCGAGTGGGAGTAGGGAAACCGCGGCAAGAGCAGAGATTCAGCTGCCCTCTTCCGGACCGTTGGTTGATCTGACACGTCGTTGCTTCGGAAGCAAATCCCGTTCAGCCCGACAGAGGGTTTTGGCGTACAACGGCGTGCAAATAGGCTTGTTTAACAGGCCCTAACCAAGGGCTGTGGTTTGCTGCGTTCGAGGTCGGCGGCAGTTTTTGCGGCTTAAACTGCATCTCTAGTCCTATATCCCGCGCAATCGCCCAAACCGGAAATGCTTCAGCTCGGCCGCATAAGTGGACCCGTCGAATTTGTTGGCTCTGGTATCCGGGAGACGCAGAAGATGCCGACCCCTCGACAGATCGCGCGAAGCCGTTTTGTCGAGAGCAGGTTTGTCTCGCCAAAGGTAATCGCTGGTTAGATTCACTTCCTCTCATCTAACCAGCGACAGGCTGGACAGTAGGCGCTCAAGAACGGTTTCTCCTGACGACCAATACCCGGATCGAGAGGTTTTCCTGGTGCGATCGCGGAGGCTGCGGTTTGGCGTGCGCAAAGGCGGGTCCGCAATGCGCCTCAATCAGTTGTAGAGCCCGCCGTAGCCAGTCCCCGAAAGCGGTCATTTTGAGCAGTCAGGCGGGGTGGCTCGCTTGCGCAGCATGTCTGCCATTCCTGGCGAAGCGCAGCCTTTTTCGAAAGCGGTCGTCGCTCAACCAATGCTTATTCTAAAGGCCTGTTCCGGGGGGCTCTGCCGGTCGACTTTCGAGCAGACATGTGCTCGCTTGGTGCTCAGGCGCAAACCCTAATCGACTGTGCATGTCTCCCCAGGTTTCGCAATGTCCCAGCGCAACGTCATGGTCAATTCTGAAGGCCGTCACGGATGGACGAGAAATAGCGGTCGGTTCCTACCTGCCCGCCCTTCAACGC
>NZ_VFUR01000047.1:0-6815 GCF_006441095.1 Mesorhizobium sp. B2-5-4
CCCTAAGTCACCCCTTACCCGCCCGCCCCAGCAGCCGCGCATAAACCTCGCCGACAATCCCGCGCCGAAACACCAGCACGCAGACCATGAAGATAAGCCCGGTGGCGATGGTCACGGGGAAACCGGAGGTGGCCAGCGTGTTTTCCAGGCCGACGACGAGGCTGGCGCCGATGATCGGGCCGACCATGGTGCCGATGCCGCCGAGCAGCGTCATCAGGATCACCTCGCCCGACATCTGCCAGGTGACGTCGGTGAGCGTGGCGAACTGGAAGACGATCGCCTTGAGCGAGCCTGCGAGCCCGGCTAGCGCCGCCGACATGACGAAGGCGCCGAGTTTGTAGCTGGCTACTGAATAGCCGAGCGAAATGGCGCGGTTCTCGTTTTCGCGGATCGAGCGCAGGATCATGCCGAAGGGCGAATTGACGATGCGCCAGATGGCGAAGATGCCGGCCAGGACCACGGCAAGCACGAAATAATAGATGTTCATCGGGGCATTGAGGTCGAGGACACCGAACAGGACGCCGCGCGGCACGCCCTGGATGCCGTCCTCGCCTTGCGTGAAGGGCGCCTGCACGCAGAAGAAGAAGAACATCTGCGACAGCGCCAGCGTGATCATGGCGAAATAGATGCCTTGCCGGCGAATGGCGAAGAAGCCCATGACGAGGCCGAGCAGCGCGGCACCCGCCATGCCGAGCAGGATGCCGGCTTCCGGCGGCCAGCCCCAGACCTTGACGGCGTGCGCGGTGAAATAGGCGGCGCCGCCGAAGAAGGTGGCGTGGCCGAAGGACAGGAGGCCGGTATAGCCGAGCAGGAGGTTGAAGGCGCAGGCAAACAGCGCGAAACACAGCATCTTCATCAGGAAGATCGGGTAGACGAAGAACGGGGCCGCCAGCAGCGCCGCTATGCCGAGCCCGACCAGCACCCATTCGAGCCTTGGCGAGGGTTTGGCCGATGTCTCACGCAACGAAAGCTCTGCCATGTCGGATGTTTCTTCCGCCATGTCAGGCGTCCCTTCCGAACAGGCCGGCCGGCCGGACCAAAAGCACGATCGCCATGATGACGAAGACCACCAGGTTGGAGGCCTCGGGGTAGAAGACCTTGGTCAGGCCTTCGGCGAGGCCAAGCATGTAGCCGGTGACGATCGCGCCGAGGATGGATCCCATGCCGCCGACCACGACCACCGCGAAGACGACGATGATGAGATCCGATCCCATCAGCGGACTGACCTGATAGATGGGTGCGGCCAGGATGCCGGCGAGGCCGGCGAGCGCTGAGCCAAGGCCGTAGGTGAGGGTCAAAAGCAACGGCACGTTGACGCCGAAGGCCTGGACGAGGCGAGGGTTCTCGGTTGCCGCGCGCAGATAGGAACCGAGCCTGGTCTTCTCGATCAGCGCCCAGGTTCCGAAGCAGACGATCAGCGAGGCGACCACCACCCAGCCGCGATAAATGGGCAGGAACATGAAGCCGAGATTGGTGCCGCCGGCCAGCAGCGGCGGCACGGCGTAGGGGTTTCCCGACACGCCGTAATAGTAGCGGAAGATGCCTTCGAGCACGAGCGCGAGGCCGAAGGTGAAGAGCAGGCCGTAGAGCGGATCGGTGTCGTAGAGCCGCGACAGCGCCAGGCGTTCGACCACGACGCCGAACAGCCCGACGATCAGCGGCGCCAGGATCAGCGCCGGCCAATAGCCGATGCCGAGATGGGTGAACAGGAGATAGCCGATGAAGGCGCCCAGCATATATTGCGCGCCATGGGCGAAATTGATGACGCGCAGCAGGCCGAAAATCACGGCCAGGCCGAGGCTCAGCATGGCGTAGAAGGAGCCGTTGATCAGGCCGACCAGCAATTGGCCGAGCAATGCCTGGACGGGGATGCCGAAGATCATCGTCATGGCGCCATCATACACCCAGAATTTCGTGGAGCAGCTTCATGCGGTCCGCCAGTTCGCCGGTGGGGAAACCGGCCACGACCTTGCCGTGCTCCATCAGGTAGAAACGATCGGCGACACGGCTGGCGAAGCGGAAATTCTGCTCGACCAGCAGGATGGTCATGCCGCGCTGCTTCAACGTCGCCAGCAGCTCGCCGATGCGCTGGACGATGACAGGCGCGAGGCCCTCGGTCGGTTCGTCCAGGAGCAACATCTTGACTCCGGTCCGCAGCATGCGCGCTATCGCCAGCATCTGCTGTTCGCCGCCGGACAGCCGCGTGCCCGGGCTGTTGCGCCGCTCCTTCAGATTGGGGAAGAGATCGAAGATTTCCTCGACGCTCATGCCGCCCGGGGCAACGACAGGCGGCAGCACCAGGTTCTCATCGACAGTGAGTGTCGAGAAGATGCCGCGTTCCTCCGGCACGAAGCCGATGCCCTGGTGCGCGGTGCGGTGCAGCGGCAGCCGCATCAGGTCGGCGCCGTCGAAAACGACCTTCCCGGTTCGCCGGCGGATCAATCCCATGATGGCGCGCAGCGTCGTCGTCTTGCCGACGCCGTTGCGGCCGAGCAAGGTGACCGTTTCGCCGGCAAACACTTCGAGGTCGACGCCGTGCAGCGCATGGCCCTCGCCATACCAGGCGTTGAGACCGCGGACCGCGAGCAGGGGCGAAGCACTAGTCATCGGCAGTGCCCATATAGGCCACCTTGACGCGCTCGTCGCGGCTGACGGTGGCGTAGTCGCCGGCCGCGAGCACCTCGCCGCGCTGCATCACCGTTATCCAGTCGCAGAGATCGGCCACCACGGTCAGATTGTGCTCGACCATCATAACCGCGCGGTCGCTCGCCACCGACCGGATGAGGGCGGACACCGTGGCCACGTCCTCATGACCCATGCCGGCCATCGGCTCGTCCAGCAGCAGCACTTTCGGGTCCAGCGCCAGCGTCGTGGCGATCTCGAGCACGCGCTTCCTGCCGTAGGAAAGATCGCCGGCCAGCCTGTTCGTGGCGTCGTCGAGGCCGACGGAACGCAGCAGCTCCATGGCGCGCGGCGTCAGCCGGTCGAGCGCCGCCAGCGAGCGCCAGAACTGGACGCCAAGCCCGGCCGACCGCTGCAGCGCGACGCGCACATTGTCGAGCACGCTGAGGTGCGGAAAGATCGCCGATATCTGGAACGAGCGCACCAGACCCATCCGCGCCACCCTGGCCGGCGAGGTGCGGGTGATGTCGTGGCCGAGCAGCTCGATCCTGCCGCTGGTTGGCGCCAGGAATTTGGTCAGCAGGTTGAAAACGGTCGTCTTGCCGGCGCCGTTGGGTCCGATCAAGGCATGGATGTTGCCATGGAGGACATCGAGGTCGACATTCTTGACGGCGACGAAGCCGGCAAAGTCACGTCGCAGGCCGCGGGCGGAAAGCACGACCCGCGGCTCTTCCGCGTTCAGGTCAGGCGGCACCATGGCCGCGCCGGTCACTGGGCGGCCGTCGGACAGCCGCTGTCCTTCTCGCTGAGGAAGGCCTCCTTGCCGGGAATGGTGGCGAGGTATTTGTAATAGTCCCAATCCTTGGTGCTCTCGCTGGGCGCCTTGACCTGGTAGAGATACATGTCGTGGACCATGTTGCCGTCGGCCTGGACCTTGCCGCCGTTGATGACGGCGTCGTCCACCGGCAGCGAATGGAGCTGCTTGGCGACCGCTTCGGTCTGGTCGGTGCCGGCCTTGTCGATCGCCTTCAAATACTGCGTCACGGCCGAATAGGTCGCGGCCTGGATCATGTTCGGCATGCGGTTGGTGCGCTTGAAGAAGCGCTGCCCGAATTCGCGGCTCTTGTCGTCGCGGTCCCAGTAATAGCCCTCGGTCAGCACGACGCCTTGCGCTGCCTGCAGGCCGAGCCCATGCACTTCGGCCAGCGTGAACAGGAGCGCGGCCAAGCGCTGGCCGCCCTGCACGATGCCGAACTCGGCTGCCTGCTTGATGGAATTGGAGGTGTCGAGGCCGGCATTGGCGAGCCCGATGACCTTAGCGCCCGACGATTGCGCCTGCAGCAGGAAGGACGAATAGTCGGTCGCGCCGAGGGGATAACGCACCTCGCCCAGCACCTTGCCGCCATGGCTCTCGACGAATTTGGCGGTCTGCTCCTTCAGCGAGTAGCCGAAGGCATAGTCGACGGTGACGAAGAACCAGCTGTCGCCGCCCTGCTGCACGAGTGAGCCGCCGGTGCCCACCGCCTGCGAATGGGTGTCGTAGGCCCAGTGGAAGCCGTAGGGCGAGCACTGCTTGCCGGTGAGGTCCGTGGTCGCCGCACCGGTGACGATGTCGATCTTCTTCTTTTCCTTGGAAATCCCCTGCACGGCGAGCGCGACCGAAGAGGTCGTCAGCTCCATGATGGCATCGACCTGTTCGGTGTCATACCACTGCCGTGCGATGTTGGAGGCGATATCGGGCTTGTTCTGGTGGTCGGCGCTGATGATCTCGACCGGTGCTCCCTGCACCTTGCCGCCGAAATCCTCGACCGCCATCTTGGCTGCCTCGACCGACCATTTGCCGCCGAAATCGGCATAGACGCCGGATTGGTCGTTGAGGATGCCGATCTTGACCTTGCCATCGGAAATCTCGGCGGCCGAGGCGGTGGTGGCCGCAAGGAGCGCGGCGGAAACGACATAGCATAGCTTCATGAGTCTACTTCCTCCCAGTGTGGATGAATCCGGCCGCCCCCTACGGTCGTCATGCGCAAGCACCAAGGAACATTAGGAAAATCAGGCGGAAGGGCAAGGGGCGGCCGCGGATTTCATGACGGCAAGGCCGACCCGATAGCGTGACGCCAGCGGGAAAGCTCAGGACGGGACACGAACATGTGAAGCTCGATCGGAGCACGCCGAGCTTGTTTGAACCACATCCCGGGCAGCTTCAGCCCTCGGTAGCGACGAGATGGCCGTTGCCGACATCGCTCAGCGCCAGTTTCAGCGGTGCCTCGCCGATCCGGCGGGTGGCGCTGGGGATCTCCTGATCGAGGCGGGCAAAACGGCTTCTGCGCTGCGCGGGATCGGGCACCGGCACGGCTTCGATCAGGCGCTTCGTGTAGGGGTGGCGCGGGTTCGAAAAAACCTGGTCGCGCGTGCCCATCTCGACGATCTGGCCGAGATACATGACGGCGACACGGTCGGAGATGTTCTCGACCACGGCCATGTCGTGCGAAATGAAGAGATAGGCGACGCCGAATTCGCGCTGCAATTCCTTCAACAGGTCAAGCACGCGCGCCTGCACCGAGACATCGAGGGCCGAGACGCTTTCATCGGCGATGATCAGTTTTGGCCTGAGCGCCAATGCCCGGGCGATGCAGACGCGCTGGCGCTGGCCGCCGGAGAATTCGTGCGGATAGAGCTCCATCTGGTCTGATGACAGGCCGACGCGGTCGAACAGGGCCGCTACCCGCTCGCGACGCTCTTCCTTCGAGGCGATGCCGTGGATGACCAGCGGTTCGGCGACGAGGTCGCCGACGCGCATGCGCGGGTCGAGCGAGGCGAAAGGATCCTGGAAGATCATCTGCACGTCGCGACGCACCGCCTTGCGCTCGTCGCGGCCGAGACCGGACAAATTGCGGCCGCCGACAACGATGTCGCCGCTATACGGCACCAGCCCGGCCAGCGCCTTGGCGGTGGTCGACTTGCCGCAACCGGATTCGCCGACCAGCGCCAGCGTCTCGTTGGGCGCGATCGAGAAGCTGACGCCCTCGACGGCGTGGACGCGGCGGGTGACCCGGCCGAGAATGCCGCCACGCAGGTCGAAGCGGACATGGAGGTCGTTCACCTCTGCGACATAGGCCGGCATTGCGGCTTCGGCGATCTCCTTCAATTGCTGGCGGCCGGCGCCACTGCCGATGCGCGGCACGGCGGCCAACAGCTCGCGCGTGTAGTCGGCTTGCGGGCGGGCGAAAATGTCCGATGTCTTGCCTTCCTCGACCATGCGCCCATGCCGCATGATGATGACGCGGTCGGCCATTTCGGCGACCACGCCCATGTCGTGGGTGATCAGGATGACGCTGGTGCCATGCTTATGCTGCAGGTCGCGCAGCAGTTCCAGCACCTCGCCCTGTACGGTAACGTCGAGCGCCGTGGTCGGCTCGTCGGCGATCAGCACGTCCGGTTCCAGCGCCAGCGCCATGGCGATCATCACGCGCTGGCGCATGCCGCCCGACAGTTCATGCGGAAATTGTCTTAGCCGGCTTTCGGCTTCCGAAATGCGCACCGCCTTCAGCGCCTCGACGGCACGCTGGCGGGCCTGGCTGGGCGACAGGCTGGTATGCGCCTCGATGGATTCGGTGAGCTGGCGGCCGATCGACAGCACCGGGTTGAGCGAGGTCATCGGTTCCTGGAAGATCATGGCGATGCGGTCGCCGCGAATGCGCCGCATCCGGCGTTCGTCGAGGGCGGTCAGCTCGGTCTCGCCCAAATGGACCGTGCCGGCGGAGATGCGCGCCGCGGGCTGCGGCAGGAGCTGCATGATGGCCAGCGCGGTCATCGATTTGCCCGAGCCGGACTCGCCGGCGATGCACAGCGTCTCGCCGCGGGAGAGCGTCAGGGAGAGGTTGGAGACGACCTCGCGGAAGCCCTCCTCGCCGCGCACGGAGACGGAGAGGTTGGTTATGGTGAGGATGCGGTCTGGGGTCATTGCGAGGACAGGATTCTGAGAAGTTTGTTGCGGCACGCCCCCCTCTGTCCTGCCGGACATCTCCCGCTCAAGGGGGAAGATTGGCAGCTTCGCCGACTCGCCTTCTTGATGACGATGATGGTTGGCGAAGACCGAGGTGACATCCGATCTCCCCCCTTGAGGGCCTGTTGCGCAATTCTGGCATTGTGATTCACTTCGATTATTGCTCGGAGGGATTTGCGATGGCGGT
>NZ_VFUR01000048.1:0-6752 GCF_006441095.1 Mesorhizobium sp. B2-5-4
TCCCAAAGAATCTCTTCTCAGACCAATTTCAACTCCCAAAACGCCATATGCGATTCCCCTGCCCTCAAGGGGGAGATCGAATGTTGTCCGGGCTTTCGCCAATCCTCCACCGTTGAACAAGAAGGCGAGGTTGGCGAAGCTGCCAATCTCCCCACTTGAGGGGGGGATGGCCGGCAGGCCAGAGGGGGGCGCTGTCCCGCTAGCGTTCCGCATCTCCAGCGGCATTCCGCACAACCCACGCGGTTTTCCGCACAATCCCTCCGCGCCTGCTGCGCCATGGTCACGCCTTGCAACCCACCCCAGGCCAGGCACCCCCATGAGCATCGTCGTATTCGACCCCGACAGCACCGAGGACGTCGACTTCAAGGACCGCATGCGCCACCCCGCCGCCGCCGATCCGGCGGGCGGCATGTGGCTGTCGGATACGGAACCGTCCTTCATCGATGCCGACGCCTTGCGCAAAGGCCGGCTGGCGAAACTGCGCGGCTGGATGCGCGAGGCCGGCTATGGCGGCGTGGTGCTGTTCGACCCCTATAACCAGCGTTACGCCACCGGCTCGCGCAACATGTTCGGCTACTTCCTGCGCAACTCGACCCGCTATTTCTTCATTCCGGCCGACGGGCCGATCGTGCTGTTCGAATATCCGCAGAGCTACCATGTCTCCATGGTGCTCGACACGATCGACGAGGCGCGGCCTTCCAAGCTTGTCTGGTCTTCCGTGTCGGGCCGCGACGACGAAACCGCCGGTCCCTTCGCCGACGAGATCGCCGAGCTGTTGAAGAAGCATGGCGGCGGCTCGATGAAGCTCGGGCTCGACCGCTGCAGCCATCTGCAGGCCCTGGCGCTTGAAAAGCGCGGCTGCGAGGTTCGGGATTGCCAGGGCGAGATTTTGGCCGTGCGCGCGGTGAAGACGCCTGAGGAGGTGAAATGCCTGCAGGTGTCGATGGCCGGCGCCGAGGCTGCGGTCTATGCGGTGCGTGAGGCGATCAAGCCCGGCGTATCCGAAAACGAGCTGTTCGCCATCATGTATGGCGAGGTTATCCGCCAGGGCGGCGAGTTCATCGAGACCCGGCTGCTGACCTCGGGCCAGCGCACCAACCCGTGGTTCAACGAGGCCAGCGGCCGCAAGATCAGGCCCGGCGAGTTGCTGGCGCTCGATACCGACACGATCGGCTGCTATGGCTACTACTCGGACTTCTCGCGTACCTTCCGCTGCGGGCCGGGCAAGCCGACCCCCTATCAGAAGTCGCTCTACCGCATGGCGCACGATCAGGTTCAGCACAACATTTCGATCGTCAAACCCGGCATGGCCTTCCGCGAGATCGCCGAGAAGGCGTGGAAGATTCCGGACCGTTTCGTCGACCAGCGCTACACCTCGGTCATGCATGGCGTCGGCATGCATGGCGAGACACCGTTCATCGCGCATGCCATGGATTACGAGACCTATGGCCGCGACGGCCATATCGTGCCAGGCATGGTGGTGAGCGTGGAAAGCTATATTGGCGAGAAGGGCGGCCGCGAGGGCGTCAAGCTGGAGGACGAGATCCTGATCACCGACACCGGCACCGAGCTTCTGTCGCGCTTCCCCTACGAGGACGAGTTTTTGGAGAAAGAGGTTTGACCTCCGCTGCCGCACTCGGTGACGTCGCCTTTTCGGCTGGCGCAAACGCCCATCGCTTCGTCATTCTAGGGAGGAGCAAGGCGCGCAGCGACGCGGCGCAGACCTCTGGAGCTGCTCCGCAGCCCAAGGGATCCATGCCGGGACTGCCGAGCGTCGCAACGGTCCATATTCTGCCCCGCTCCGCCCTCTGGCCAGCGTCACGGCATGGATCCCTTGGGCTGCGGAGCAGCTCCAGGGGTCTCCGCGACGGAGCTTCGCTGCTGCTTCGCCCCGTGGATGACGAGGAGCCGCCGGTCAATCGCCACCGGCTGCGCCAACTCGCGTTGGCCGACCGCTGCCCAGGCGCATCTGCATGAAAAGCCCTATCTCGATCAAGCGCGGCACGGTGGCCGCCATCTTCATCGACCTGCAGGAAGAGCACCGGCAGGACCCGCGCTATCTCGTCGAGGACTACGAAAAAGTCCTCGCCAATGTGCAGCGCCTGCAGGCAACGGCGCGGCAGAACCATGTGCCGCTTCAGCACTGGGCCTATATTGTCGATCTCGACAACCAGGACCGGCCCTTTCATCCGGTCGGCGAAGACGGCAAGTCGGCCTTTTCCGACAAGAGCGACCCGCTGACCGAAATCTGCCGCGAGGTGGCGCCGGCGGATGGCGAGGCGCTGCTGATCAAGGCGGAGGCCAGCGCCTTCCGCTCCGGTCCGGCGGGCGCCCGGCTCAAGGCTTCCGGCATCGAATGGCTGGTCATCGCTGGCGTGTGGACCGAGGCCTGCATCGACGCGTCGGTCAAGGACGCGGTGGCGAAGGGCTTTCGCGTGCTTTTGGTCAAGGATGCCTGCGGCAGCGGCAGCGCGGCCATGCACCAGACCGGCATCCTCAACCTTGCCAATCGGCTCTATGGCGGCGCCGTCACCGACACCGACGGCGCCTGCCGGCTGCTGGCCGGCGAGACGGTCACCGTCTGGCAGGTCCAGGGCTCCGTACCCCTGCGCTTCACCTTTGAAAACGCCGCCCGCCTCTATGCCGAGCTTTGACGTGCCCCTCGGAGTGAAATGACCAGCCGCGGCAAATACGGACCTTGGCTCGATCCGGCACTTTGGGCCTATATCGACAGCATCAACGCCTGGTATCCGCCCGAAATCGCCGGCCTGCCGGTCGAAAAGCAGCGCGCGGTCTATGCCAGGATGTGCCGGGCTTTCCACCAGGGCCGTCCACCCGGGGTCAAGGCCAGCGACAGCCTGATCGCCGCTTCGAAGAATGGCATCCCGGTCCGCCGCTATCGGCTCGCCGGCGCGGCGCCGCGTGCGACGGTGCTCTATTTCCACGGCGGCGGTTTCATCCTCGGCGGGCTCGAAAGCCATGACGACATCTGCGCCGAAATCTGCGCCGGCACCGGCTTCGACGTGCTGTCGGTCGACTACCGGCTCGCACCCGAGCACCTTCACCCCGCCGCCTTCGACGATGCGCTGGCGGCTTTCGAATGGGCGGCTGCAAGCGATCTGCCGCTCGTGCTCTGCGGCGAAAGTGCCGGCGGCAACCTGGCGGCGGCGGTGGCACAGGCCACGCGTCACCATCCGCGCGCCGCGATCGGCCAGGTGCTGATCTATCCCGATCTCGGCGGCAACGAGGCGATGGACTCCTATGTCGAACACGCTGACGCGCCGCTGCTGTCGACAGGCGATGCCGCCTTCTACCGCGACGTCAGGTCAGCCAGGAAGCAATCGCCCGACGATCCGACCTTCTCGCCGTTGCGCGACCGCGATTTCTCCGGCCTGCCGCCTACGGTGATCATCACGGCGGAGTGCGATCCGCTATCGTCGGACGGCGAGGCCTATCGCGATCGCATCCTGGAAGCCGGCGGCAAAGCCTGGTGGGATGAGGAGCCCCGCCTCGTGCACAGTTTTTTGCGCGCCCGCACGACCGTGCCGGCCGCGGCGGAAGCCTTTGGGCGTATCGTCGCGGCGGTCGCCGCGCTGGGCCGGGGGGAGTGGCCTACTGAGGCCGCTCGCCGGACGGTTTTATGAGGACAGCGCTTGGGCTGCTTCCTGGGGGAAGGCTTTCAGCCACAGCGCCTTGTCGCCGAGCGTTGCAACCATGGCTGCATGCGCCGCGCGCTCTGCTTCAGTGAGACGCGGCAGCAGTGGCGCCGGCCGTTCGGCGACGATGATCTCGATCTGGCGGACATTGTCGCCGCCCCGCGCCGGTGCGCTTGCGCTGTCGAGGATCAGCGCCGCCTGCTTGCCACCGATCAGTTCGATATAGACCTCTGCCAGCAATTCGGAATCGAGCAGGGCGCCGTGCTTGGTGCGCTTCGTGTTGTCGATGCCGTAGCGCCGGCACAGCGCGTCGAGCGAATTGGGACCCATCGGGTGCTTGCGGCGCGCCAGGGCCAGCGTGTCGACGACAAGCCCGTTGTCGACAGGGGGGTGGCCGAGCCGGCCGAATTCGACATTGAGGAAGCCGACATCGAACGTGGCGTTGTGGGCGACCAGCTTGGCGCCTTCCGTGAATTTCAGCCATTCCTCGGCAATTTCGGCGAAGCTCGGCTTGCCCGCGAGGTCAGCCGCGCTGATGCCGTGCACGGACTGCGCCTCGGCGTGGATCGCGCGGCCTTGCGGGTTGATATAGTGATGGAAGGTCCTGCCGGTCGGAAAACGATTGACCAACTCGACGCCGCCAAGCTCGATCACGCGGTCGTCGCGCGAATCGAGGCCGGTGGTTTCCGTATCGAAAATAATCTCACGCATCGAATCAGGTCGCTCCTGGGAGCAGAATCGTCAGACCGGAACAAAATGGCAATGGGCAATGCCTCTTTTCCTTTTCCCTTGTGGGAGAAGGAAAAAGCTAGCGGCCAGAACCCCCCTTGATTTCGGCAATAATCGCCGCGACCGCGGCACGCGCAGCCTCCAGCCCCTCGCCGGTGTCGATGACGAAATCGGCCAGCCGGCGCTTTTCGGCATCCGGCACCTGCTTGGCCAGGATCGACGCCAGCTTTTCCTCGCTCATGCCCGGCCGCGCCAGCACGCGCTGGCGCTGGACTTCGGCCGGCGCGGTGACGACGACGACCTTGTCGACCCGGCCACGGCCGCCGGTTTCGAACAGCAGCGGGATGTCGAGGACCGCGATCGATTCGCCGGCGTTACGATGCCTGGCCAGGAAGGCATCGGCATCGGCGCGGACCAGCGGATGGATGATGGCTTCGAGCTTTTTCAAGGCCGCCGCATCGCCGAGCACACGGGCGGCGAGTTTTGCGCGGTCGACGCTTCCGTCAACGGTGGTGCCGGGAAAGGCGGCCTCAACCAGGGGGGCCGCCTTGCCGGCATAGAGGCGATGCACCGTCTCGTCGGAATCATGCACCGGCACGCCGGCCTCGGCGAACATCTTGGCCGTCGTCGACTTGCCCATGCCAATCGAGCCGGTGAGGCCGAGCACGATCATGGTTTCGACGCCGGAGACTTGGGCACAAGATCGGCAACGATGAGCGCGCGGAGCTCGGCCGTAACCTTCGGCCTGACGCCGAACCAGCGCTCGAAGCCTGGCACCGCTTGGTTGAGCAGCATGCCGAGCCCGTCGACCGTCTTCAGCCCCCGTGCCCGTGCGGCCGCGAGCAGCGGGGTCTCGAGCGGCACGTAGACGATGTCGTTGACCACGGCATGGTCGGGCAGCAGCGTGGGGTCGGCGGGCAAACCCTCATTGCCCTGCATGCCCAACGCGGTGGTGTTGACCAGCAGGCCGGCGTCGCCCAACAATTCGGCGGTCGCGGCCAGTTCGTGCGCCGAAACGCCGGCGCCAAAGCGGTCGCGCAATTCAATCGCCCGGGCGAGCGTGCGGTTGACGATGCGGATGTCGCCGACGCCGCGCTCCTTCAAGGCGTGGATGACGGCACGGGAAGCGCCGCCGGCACCCAGCACCACGGCCGGGCCATTGGCCCAGCCCGCGGCGTAGTCGTCGAGATTGGCGGCAAAGCCATGGCCGTCGGTGTTGCCGCCCCACAAAGTGCCGTCATCGAGCCACAGCGTGTTGACGGCGCCGATCTCGTCCGCCGCATGGTCGCGGCGCGAGACCCGGGCAAAGGCCGCCTCCTTGTGCGGGATGGTGACGTTGCCGCCGCGATAGCCGTTGGCCTGCATGTTCGCCAGGAAATCGGCGAAATCCCGCGGTGCCACGTCGATCGCCTGGTAGCTGCCGTCAATGCCGTGCTTGGCCAGCCAGTGGCCGTGGATCATCGGCGAGCGCGAATGTTTTATCGGATGGCCGGTGACGAAGGCCTTCTTCATTGCTTCAGCCATCGATAGCTCCCAAGGTACGGAG
Organism: Mesorhizobium sp. B2-5-4; assembly: GCF_006441095.1. Lineage (NCBI taxonomy): Bacteria > Pseudomonadati > Pseudomonadota > Alphaproteobacteria > Hyphomicrobiales > Phyllobacteriaceae > Mesorhizobium > Mesorhizobium sp. B2-5-4. Next base: position 5,932 of record NZ_VFUR01000048.1, read on the forward strand.
CTCCGCCAGCAACGGCAGCAGTGGCAGGCCGACAATGGTAAAATGGTCGCCTTCGATTTTTTCGAACAGCTGGACGCCTTCGCCTTCGATTTGATACGCGCCGACGCTCGACAATGCCTTGGCGCCAACCCTGGCGAGATGCCGGCCGATGAAGGCGGGGTCGAGCTTGCGCATGGTCATCGAGGCGATGCCGACATGGCGCCACAGCACCTTGCCGTCGCGCACCAGCACTGCGGCGCTGTTGAGCTGATGGGTCCTGCCCGACAGCGCCAGGAGATGGCGGCGCGCGCCCTCCATGTCGGCGGGCTTGTGGAACACCTCGTCGCCCAAGGACAGCGTCTGGTCGCAGCCGAGCACCAGCGCGCCGGGCCGGCGCTCGCTGACTTCGGTGGCCTTGGCTTCGGCGAGCACCAGGGCGACGTCCTCTGGCGAGGCGCCGCTGTCCTGCAAAGGGGCTTCCAGCGCCCGCTCGTCCAGCGTCGCGGGAACCGCCTCGATGTCGACGCCGGCATCGACCAGCATCGCCTTGCGGAACGGGCTGCCCGAAGCGAGGATGATTTTTTCTGTCATGCTGACTCACCAGGGTTGGTGTTCCGTCGCGCACCCCTCATCCGTCCGAGCTGCGCTCGGCCACCTTCTCCCACACAAGGGCAGAAGGGAAGTTCCTGCGCGGGCGCCGCTGCAAATCGCCACCTGGCGGTATCTGCGGGTACGGTGGCGCCGCGTTCTTCCTTCTCCCCTTGTGAGGCCTTTGCACGGGAGCCGATATTTGGCGCACGTGATGCATGGGCGTTTTTTGAAAGGCGATCGGGCCGCCTTGG
>NZ_VFUR01000049.1:0-3736 GCF_006441095.1 Mesorhizobium sp. B2-5-4
TTGGTTGCGGGGACAGGATTTGAACCTGTGACCTTCAGGTTATGAGCCTGACGAGCTACCGGGCTGCTCCACCCCGCGCCACCACCGCGATCGCCGCTGTACTTTGGCGACTGCGGTATTCTGTCTCCCCCAAATGAAAGGGCCGCTTAGAGCGGCCCGGGATCCCTTGGCGGGCTTTTATGCATGTCGCCCAAAAGTGTTAGCGGTTTTGGGGCAACGACATGCATCGAACAAAGCAATGAGAAGATTTCTCTGTCATCCGGTTGGATGTGAGTTTGAACGTGCATTTAGCAGACCTGGCAGCGACCTACTCTCCCGCGTCTTGAGACGAAGTACCATCAGCGCTGGAGCGTTTCACGGCCGAGTTCGGAATGGGATCGGGTGCAGCCGCTCCGCCATAACCACCAGGTCGGCAAAACGCACGTTATTCGAGAAGCTGGTTTGAGCGAATAGCCATAGAGAGGAGCGAATAGGGGACCTATTTTGTGCTTTCTCGGAGCTATTCGCTGGTCTTTTTTGTGCCTGGTCGTTCTTGGCCTGACGCCTTTCGAAGCGAAGCTTCGCAAGGTCGACCGACCGTCGGCGCCTATGCGCCGCACCCACGTAGCGCCGCCCGCAGGGCGGAACAAGCGTGAGTGAGAACAGACCATTTGATTTCGTCAAATGGATATTAGGAATGAGAACGATCAAGCCGATCGAACTATTAGTACCGGTAAGCTTCAAGCGTTGCCGCTCTTCCACACCCGGCCTATCAACGTGGTCGTCTTCCACGGTTCTCAGGGAATACTCGTTTTAAGGTGGGTTTCCCGCTTAGATGCCTTCAGCGGTTATCCCGTCCGGATATAGCTACCCTGCTATGCGGCTGGCGCCACAACAGGTCCACCAGAGATCCGTCCATCCCGGTCCTCTCGTACTAGGGACAGATCCTTTCAATATTCCTACACCCACGGCAGATAGGGACCGAACTGTCTCACGACGTTCTGAACCCAACTCACGTACCGCTTTAAATGGCGAACAGCCATACCCTTGGGACCTGCTCCAGCCCCAGGATGCGATGAGTCGACATCGAGGTGCCAAACAACCCCGTCGATATGGACTCTTGGGGGTCATCAGCCTGTTATCCCCGGCGTACCTTTTATCCGTTGAGCGATGGCCCTTCCACGCGGGACCACCGGATCACTATGACCGACTTTCGTCTCTGCTCGACTTGTCAGTCTCGCAGTCAGGCAGGCTTATGCCATTGCACTCAGCGAACGATTTCCGACCGTTCTGAGCCCACCATCGCGCGCCTCCGTTACTCTTTAGGAGGCGACCGCCCCAGTCAAACTACCCACCATACATTGTCCCGGACCCGGATAACGGGCCGCGGTTAGACATCCATAGTAATAAGGGTGGTATTTCAAGGGTGGCTCCACCTGAGCTGGCGCCCAGGTTTCAAAGCCTACCACCTATCCTACACATGCCACTACGAATGCCAATGTAAAGCTATAGTAAAGGTGCACGGGGTCTTTCCGTCTAACCGCAGGAACCCCGCATCTTCACGGGGAATTCAATTTCACTGAGTCTATGCTGGAGACAGCGGGGAAGTCGTTACGCCATTCGTGCAGGTCGGAACTTACCCGACAAGGAATTTCGCTACCTTAGGACCGTTATAGTTACGGCCGCCGTTTACTGGGGCTTCGATTCAGAGCTTGCACCCCTCCTCTTAACCTTCCAGCACCGGGCAGGCGTCAGACCCTATACGTCGTCTTGCGACTTCGCAGAGCCCTGTGTTTTTGATAAACAGTCGCTACCCCCTGGTCTGTGCCACCCTCCTCTACTTGCGTAGAAAAGGGTCACGCTTCTTCCGAAGTTACGCGTGCAATTTGCCGAGTTCCTTCAGCATAGTTCTCTCAAGCGCCTTGGTATACTCTACCAGACCACCAGTGTCGGTTTCGGGTACGGTTTATAAGGAGGAGCTATTTCCTGGAACCACGCAGCAGCCCGTTCAATCCGATAAGATTGGACTACCTCAATGATCCGTCACTACCTCCAAGCCCACGAATATTAACGTGGTTCCCATCGACTACGCGTTTCCGCCTCGTCTTAGGGGCCGGCTAACCCTGCTCAGATTAGCTTTAAGCAGGAACCCTTGGTCTTTCGGCGGGGGAGTCTCTCACTCCCCTTACGTTACTCATGTCAGCATTCGCACTTCTGATACCTCCACCACCCCTCACGGGTATGGCTTCATCAGCTTACAGAACGCTCCGCTACCGCTTGGCCCTTGCGGACCAAACCCTAAGCTTCGGTGTATGGCTTTAGCCCCGTTACATTTTCGGCGCAAAGACCCTTATTTAGACCAGTGAGCTGTTACGCTTTCTTTAAATGATGGCTGCTTCTAAGCCAACATCCTGGTTGTTTTGGGATCCTCACATCCTTTCCCACTTAGCCATAACTTGGGGACCTTAGCTGTAGGTCAGGGTTGTTTCCCTTTTCACGACGGACGTTAGCACCCGCCGTGTGTCTGCCGACTAGTACTCCCAGGTATTCGGAGTTTGGTTAGGTTTGGTAATCCGGTGAGGACCCCTAGCCCATCCAGTGCTCTACCCCCTGGGGTATTCGGTCGACGCTCTACCTAAATAGATTTCGCGGAGAACCAGCTATTTCCGAGTTTGATTGGCCTTTCACCCCTAGCCACAAGTCATCCCGAACTATTGCAACAGTTATGGGTTCGGTCCTCCAGTAAGTGTTACCTTACCTTCAACCTGCTCATGGCTAGATCACTCGGTTTCGGGTCTAATGCGACGAACTGAACGCCCTGTTCAGACTCGCTTTCGCTGCGCCTACACCTAGCGGTTTAAGCTTGCTCGTCACACTAAGTCGCTGACCCATTATACAAAAGGTACGTGGTCACCCAGGACGAACCTTGGGCTTCCACTGTTTGTAGGCAATCGGTTTCAGGTACTCTTTCACTCCCCTTGTCGGGGTGCTTTTCACCTTTCCCTCACGGTACTAGTTCGCTATCGGTCATGCACGAGTACTTAGGCTTGGAGGGTGGTCCCCCCAATTTCAGACAGGATTTCACGTGTCCCGCCTTACTCGAGGACGATTGATTGCATTACGCGTACGGGGCTGTCACCCACTATGGCCCTACTTTCCAGAAGGTTCCGCTTGTCTCTCAATCGCCACTGGCCTGGTCCGGGTTCGCTCGCCACTACTTCCGGAGTCTCGGTTGATGTCCTTTCCTACGGGTACTTAGATGTTTCAGTTCCCCGCGTTCGCCACTTTATCCCTATGTATTCAGGATAAGTTACCTATATCTGATACTTGGAAACCACAGCAGCACCAGCGCAATCTCGAAGAGATTGTCGCTCATGCTACTCTGATTTTCCAAGCACCTTAGGTGGGTTTCCCCATTCGGAAATCTACGGATCAAAGGGTATTCGCACCTCCCCGTAGCTTATCGCAGCGTATCACGTCCTTCATCGCCTGTGCATGCCAAGGCATCCACCAATTGCCCTTAAGACACTTGATCGTTCTCATTGCCAATATCCACCGCGCAATCCGAAGGATTGTCGCTTCAGCCAAACCCTTACGGGGTCAGCATCCGCGCAATCCCGAAGGGATTGTCGCCACGCGATCTCGAAGAGATCGTCGCGTCAGCCAAATCCTGTGCAGGATCCGGCTTGATGTCATTGGCACAAAAAGACCAGCTTCTCGAGATCGGTTCGAGGGTGCGGTTAGGCAAACCCATCAT
>NZ_VFUR01000005.1:0-289050 GCF_006441095.1 Mesorhizobium sp. B2-5-4
CCCCTACTCCCCTACTTATCCCCTCCATTCCCATATCCCCGCATGAACCTGATCTATGCCGCGCTCGCCTTCCTGATGGCGCTAGTCCTTGCCCTTGTCGGCGTGACCCGCGTCGGCTCATGGCTGATCGAGCACCGCAGTCCGCCGGCCGGCGAATTCGCCGACATCGACGGCGCCCTCATCCACTATGTCCACATTCCCGCCCCAGCCGATGCGGATCTGCCTCCGATCGTCTTCATCCATGGCGCCAGCGCCAATCTCAGGGATCAGATGCTGCCGCTGAGGCCACCGCTCGAAGGCCGTGCCGAAATGCTGTTCTTCGACCGGCCGGGCTTTGGCTGGTCGGGACGCGGCCCAGGCAACAATGAGGATCCATCGGCGCAAGCCGCAACCATTGCCGCACTGATGGACCGTCTCGGCATCAGGAAGGCAATCATTGTCGGCCATTCCTTCGGCGGCGTGGTGACGGCGGCTTTCGGCCGCGAGCATGCGGACAAGACGCTCGGCCTCGTCTTCCTGGCACCGGCAACCCATCCCTGGCCGGGCGGCGCGACGTCCTGGTACTACGACCTGACCATCATTCCGGTGATCGGCCGGCTGTTCTCCGAGACCCTGAGCTATCCTGCGGGAACGTTGCGGATGGCTGATACCACGACCTGCGTCTTCTCGCCCAACAAGGTGCCGGACAGTTATCTCGCGTCAGCCGCGATCCCGCTGGTGCTGCGGCCATCGGCCTTCCGCGCCAATGCCACCGACGTTGCCGGGCTCTATCGCTATGCGCTTGGCGCCGCGCCGCGTTACAAAGAAATCACGGCGCCGGCCGTGGTCATCTCCGGCGATCGCGACAAGGTCGTCTACGCGCATATCCATTCCGTTGGCCTGGTGCGCGACATCTCAGGTGCCGAGCTCGTCTGGGTGCATAATCTCGGTCACAAGCCGGACTGGATCGCCCCCGACCTCGTCATCGGCGCCGTCGAGAGGGTCGCCGGCAGGGACATCGATCTGGAGGCGATTGCCAGGAAGGTGGAGACACGGGTTGCCGGCGACGTCTATGGCGTGGGCAAATGCGCCGACATCAAGGGACCTGGAGCGGAGCTCGCGCCGACCTGATGCATGCCATCCGAAAATGGTCATCGCAAGATGCCGTCAGGAGCTGAGCGGCATGTACTGGGCCCCGATCAGTATCCGTACGACCCTATCCCTCGCGCAGGCCGGTTTCTCCAGCGAAGAAACCACGCGGAAGCCGCGGCAAGAGCGCTCAGGATCGCGACCAGGCTGGCGGCCGATTACCGGCCGGTTTCCGATCCGACATAGGCGATGCGCAGCATGTTGGTCGATCCCGGGGTCCGCAGCGGCACGCCTGCGGTGATGATCACCCGGTCGCCCGGCTTGCCAAAGTCTTCTTCCAGCGCAATGCGGCAGGCGCGGTTGACCATGTCGTCGAGATCAGTGGCGTCCGGCGACACGACGCAATGCGTGCCCCACAAAAGCGACAGCCGCCGCGCCGTGTTGAGGATCGGCGACAGCGCGATGATCGGTACTTGCGGGCGCTCGCGCGCGGCGCGCAGGCCGGTGGTGCCTGATGCCGTGTAGGTGACGATCGCCGACAGTTTCAGCGTTTCGGCGATTTCGCGGGCGGCCAGCGAAATGGCGTCGGCGCCGGTCGCTTCCGGCTCCGAACGCTGTGCGTTGATGATGCCGGCATAAGTCGGATCTGTTTCGACTTTGGTGGCGATGCGGTTCATCATGGCAACCGCCTCGACCGGATAAGCGCCCGCCGCCGATTCCGCCGACAGCATGACGGCGTCGGCGCCTTCGAAGACGGCGATCGAAACGTCGGAGACCTCGGCGCGGGTCGGCACAGGGGCGGTGATCATCGATTCCAGCATCTGCGTGGCGACCACCACAGGCTTGCCGGCGCGGCGCGCGGCGCGCGTGATCTGCTTCTGGATGCCTGGCACGGCTTCCAGCGGCATCTCGACGCCGAGATCGCCGCGGGCGACCATCAGAGCGTCAGACAATTCGATGATCTCGGCCAGGCGGGTGACGGCCTGCGGCTTTTCGATCTTGGCCATGATAAGCGCGCGGCCGCGCGCGATCTTGCGCGCTTCGGCCAAGTCTTCCGGCCGCTGCACGAAGGACAGCGCGACCCAGTCGACGCCCGTGGCGAGCACCGCGTCGAGGTCCTTGCGGTCCTTCTCGGTCAGCGCGCCGACCGGCAGGTCGGTGTCGGGCAGGCTGACGCCCTTCTTGTCGGAAATGGCAGTGCCGGCAATGACGGTGCAGACGATCGACTTGCCGTCGCTCTTCACCGCCTTCAGCTCGAGCTTGCCGTCGTCGATCAGGAGGCGATGGCCAGCCTCGACCGAACTCAGGATTTCAGGATGCGGCAGGTAGACCCTGGTCGAGGTGCCGGGCTCGGGATTGTCGTCAAGCGTGAACGTCTGGCCCAACGTCAGCACTTCCTTGCCGTTGGCGAACTTGCCGACGCGCAGCTTCGGACCTTGCAGGTCGGCCAGGATGCCGATCGGCCGGCCGACTTTTTCCTCGACGGCGCGGATGCGTGCGACCAGCGTGCGCATCAGCTCATGATCGGTATGGCTCATATTGATGCGGAAGACATCCGCACCAGCTTCAAACAGCTTCTGCAGCATCTCCTCGGACGAGGAGGCCGGACCGATTGTGGCTAGGATCTTGACCTTGCGGCTACGTCTCATTGACTATTCGTTCCCGGGGCGGCTGGGGCGCCTCCCGTTGCGGGCTCATCGGTGAGCTGGACCATCCAGCTTGCCTGTTCGCCCGTGTCATATTCCTGGAATCCGGCGCGCTGGAAGCCTCGGGCGACGCAGTCGCTTACGCCGGCGATCTTGAACTCTTTTTCAGCCACGCACATGTTGATCGGGCCGTCCCAGCGTCCACCGCGCTCCGCGTCTTCTGCATAAAGATAATAAAACCTTGATGACAGCGGCCCTTCGATCAACGTCTTGCAGCTCGATCCTTCGATATGCCACCAGCCCTCGGTGATCCAGCCGGCTTTGGCACGATAGCCGATGCCGACGCCGACCAGGTTCTGTGTGGCGTTACAGACGCGGAAATCGGCGCGCGCCGGCGAGGCCATGACCATTGCCGACACGCCGACGGTCAGGATCAGGAGCGGCATGGCGAAGCCGGAGCGCATGCGCTGCCTGCCGGCGGAACCCATTCCAAAACCCCTCAAGAACCACATCAGCATCTCTCTGCGCCCCTTTTCGGAAAAGTCCGGGCGCATGTCAACGCACCGTTTCAACCAATCCAATCGATTTAGGAAGGCTCCCGGCGCACCATCCGTCGCCCCTTGCCAGATTTCAGCGGAAACCTTGGCCAAACAACGGCATTGCGCACGCGTCGTCTTCGTGGAATGACGATAGCACCCTCCCCGGAAGCCAGCGAACAGCCCATTTCCCGCCAATGACCCGATCCACAGTTTTCGCGCCATTCGATATCGTCGAGGGCGACCGCAAGCGGGGCATCGTGCTCCTGGCCGATCATGCGCGCCGCGACCTGCCGGAGGAGTATGGCAGCCTGGGGCTGCCGTCGGTCGAATTCGACCGCCATATCGCTTACGACATCGGCGTCGAAGCCGTGACGCGCGAACTGGCGGCCCTGCTGGATGCGCCTGCGGTGCTCGCCAATTTCTCACGGCTGCTGATCGATCCCAACCGCGGCGAGGACGATCCAACCCTCATTCGCCAGCTCTACGACGGCACCATGATTCCGGGAAATTATCCCCTGGCGCCAGAGGAACGCGAAAGTCGGCTTGATCGCTTCTACCGTCCCTATCACGATGCGATCGGCGCCATGATTGCATCGGTCGCGCAAGCCGCCGGCAAGGCGCCCTTCATCTTCTCGGTGCACTCCTTCACGCCTGCCATGCAAGGCAAGCAGCGGCCCTGGCACGTCGGCATCCTCTGGGACAAGGACGACCGGGTGGCGCGGCTGCTGATCGACATGCTGGCTGAAGACAAAAACCTCGTCGTCGGCGACAACGAACCGTATGACGGCGCTCTGCACGGCGACACCATGTTCAAGCACGCCATCGTCAATGGCTATGCCCACGCGCTGATCGAAATCCGCCAGGACCTGATAGCGGACCAGAAGGGCGCCATCGCCTGGGCCGAACGGCTGGCGCCGATCGTTGACGCCATCGACCGCCGTCCCGATATACATGCGATAAAGATGTTCGGCTCGCGTACCGGGCCGCTATGACGGAGGTTTCGATGACCGAACTCAGCGACGAAAAGAAGCGCGACTTCGAAGCCGCTGCCTTTCGCCGGCTGGTCGAGCATTTGCGCGAACGCGGCGACGTGCAGAATATCGACCTGATGAACCTCGCAGGTTTCTGTCGCAACTGCCTGTCGAACTGGTATCGCGAGGCGGCCAATGCCGAGGGTGTCGATCTCTCGAAGGACCAGTCGCGCGAGATCGTCTACGGCATGCCCTATGCGCAGTGGCAGGCGCTCAACCAGACAGAGGCTTCGGACGCCAAGAAGGCGGAATTCGAAGCCAGGCGTCCCAAGGATCACTGAGTCCGTTTGGCCCAAATGCTTTCCCGAAAGAGCGCTTGACTGAAAATTGAATCGATCTAATTTGCCGGGCAAAGCCATTTTCTGACCGGATTCGCCTCATGAACGCGCCGAACGCCTTGCAGACTGCCATTCGCGGCCGATGGGCAGTCGCGGCTATTTTCCTCGCCAATGGCTTCCTGACCGGCAGCTGGGCGCCACAGATTCCGGTATTCCTGACGCGGCTGGACATCTCGAAATTCACGCTCGGCCTGCTGATCCTTTTGTTCGGGGCCGGCGCGGTCACCGCCATGACATGGTGCGGCCACCTGATCTCCAAACATGGCTCGCGCACCGTGCTGCGCTGGTTCGGTCTCTGCGGCAGCCTCGGCCTGCTGGTCGTGGCGCTGGCACCCGACGTGCCGCTGGCGGCCGTCGCCATGTTCATCTTCGGCGGCTCGATCGGCGGCATGGATGTAGCCATGAATGCCAATGCGGTGGTGGTGGAACGGCGGCTGGGGCGCGCCATCATGTCCTCGTCGCACGGCTTCTGGAGCCTCGGCGGTTTCGCCGGCGGCGCCCTTGGCGGCTTTGCCATCCAGAATTATGGCCACCTCGCCCATGCTTCGGTGGTGACCGCGCTTGCCTTCGCGGCAATCGCGGCGGCGGTCCCCCATATCGTGGCCGAAAACAGGCCGCAGGCGGCCGAGCATCATAAATTCGCTCTGCCGGCAAATCCATTGGTCTACCTGATCGGCCTGATGGCCCTGCTGACGATGATTTCCGAGGGCGCGGTGCTCGATTGGGCGGCGCTCTATCTGCGGCAGGAACTCGGCGCCGACCTCGCCATCGCCGGCCTTGCCTATGCGGCCTTCTCCGGCGTCATGGCGATCATGCGCTTTTTCGGCGATGGCGTCCGCAACCGCTTCGGCGCGGTGATGACACTGCGCGGCTCAGCCATTGTCGCGGCCGCCGGCATGCTGATCGCCGGCCTGTCGCCCTCGCCCTGGCTCGCCATATCAGCCTTTGCGCTGTGCGGCTTCGGCATCGCCAACATGGTGCCGATCATCTTTTCGGCCGGCGGCAACCAGGAAGGCATGTCGTCGGGCACTGGCATGAGCGTCGTCACCACCATGGGTTATTCCGGCATTCTGGTGGCGCCGTCGGCGATCGGCTTCGTCGCCGAGCATTCCAGCTTCGGCCCGATCTTCATCGCCATGGCGGTTCTGCTGATCGTCGTCTTGCTGATGGCTGGATTGGCTCACCGCGCCGAATTCGCTCCTGACGCGGCACCTGCCGAATAGCGCTTCAACTCCTCATGGAGAAAGTCAGCCACACGGCGGATGCGCACGCTGCCGCGCACGTCGCGATGCATGGCCAGCCATATCGGGAGAGCAGGCAATGGCAGTCCGGGCAACACCTTTTCCACCAGCGGATCGCGGTCTGCCAGCGGCTCCTGGCCAAGACCAATGCCGTTTCCTGCCCGCACCGCTTCCCAGAGCACGGTCTGATTGTCGGCCCTGAAGCGGAAACTGCTTCGGGTGACCGGGATACCATACTGGGAAAAGGCTCGGATCATCTCGTCGCTGCGATCGAAGCCGATCAGGGCGTGATGGACGAGATCGGCCGGTCCCATGGGACGGCCGCGCCCATCGAGATAGGAGATGGCCGCGCAGGCGCAGAGCGGGATATCGCAGACCTTGCGCGCCACCAGTTCGGTCTGCGCCGGCTTGACCATGCGGATGGCAATGTCGGCATCCCGGCGCAACAAGTTCTCGACCTGGTTCGACGCAACGATCTCGACCTCGATGCCGGGTTCCTCGATGCCGAGCCGCGCCATCATGTCGGGCAGCACATAGGCGGCCACCACTTCACTGGCAGCAATCCGCACCGTGCCTTCGATCGCCTCGACCGAGCCCAGCGCGAGCCGTGAGAAGGCACTAGCCTGTTCGCTCACCACCTTGCCGCGTTCGAATAGCGTGGCTCCCGCTTCCGTCAGCGCGTAGCCGTTTCGTCCGCGCCGGAAAAGCGTGACGCCAAGCGCCTGTTCCAACTCCCCGATGTGACGGCCAAGCGTCGGCTGGCTTGCCGACAGCTTTCGCGCCGCGGCCGACAGGCTGCCGGTTTCCGCCACGGTGACAAAGCTCTTGATCAGGTTCCAGTCGATGTCGTCCATTCAATAATGAATATCAAAACTGCATTCCTAGTCAATTTCAATTCATCGATGAAGCAATCATATTCACCCTGCAAACACCGATACGGACTGCAACAACCAATCAGGAGTAATCCAATGACCAAGATCGCACTCACAACCGCCGCCCTCCTCATCGCCGCCAACACGGCTTTTGCCGGCAGCGACAAGTTTGGCTCGGACAATGCCACCCAAACGACCGTCGTCACCACCGACAATGTGACCACCACGTCGATCAGCAAATCCGCGGCGACCAATCAGAAGCCTGTCGTCCAGGGCAGCAACCGCGACCTCTTCGGCAGCCGCTGAACGGCGGTCCTCGAAAATCCAGAAGCGGCGGGCTTGTCCCGTCGCTTCCAGGCAAACCCCCACTTGAAAACAGATAAGGAGACGAAGAATGACCAAGATCGCAATTCTCGGCGCCAATGGCCGGCTCGGTCGCGTGGTTGCCAAGGCCTTCATCGATGCTGGCTTCGATGTCCGCGCCGTCACTCGTACCGGGATGGTGCCGGCCGAACTTGAGGGCGTCACGGCGGTTGCCGGCGATGCGCTGGACCGTCAATCGCTGATCGAGGCCACCGAGGGCGTCGAAATCATCTTCAACGGCCTCAACCCGATCTACACCGACTGGGGCAAGTGCCTGCCGATGGCCGAAAATGTCATGGCCGCCTGCCATGCCAACGGCGCGCTGCACCTCTTCCCCGGCACCGTCTACAATTACGGCTCGCCAATGCCGGCGGTGATTACGGAAGACACCCCCTTCCATCCGACCACGGAAAAAGGCCGCATTCGCTGCGCCATGGAGGATTTGTTCCGCCGTGAGGCCGCGGCCGGCCGCGTGCGCACGATTCTTCTGCGCGCCGGCGATTTCTTCGGTGGCACCGGCAGCGGCTCCTGGTTCGACCAGATCGTCGCCGCCAAGATCAACAAGGGCATCTACACCGCGCCTGGTCCGTCCGATCTCGTGCATGAATGGGCCTATCTCCCGGACTTCGCAGTCGGCTTCGTCGCGCTGGCCCGCAATCTCGACAAGCTCGGCTTCTATGAGACGCTGAACTTTCCGGGACACGCCGTCACCGACCTTCAGATCAAGGCGGCCGCCGAGAAGGCCGTCGGCCATCAGCTCAAGATGACTTCCATGCCCTGGTGGGTGCTGCGCGCCGGCAGCCCGTTTGTGGCGATGTGGCGCGAGATCGTCTCGATGTCATACCTGCGCTTCGAGCCCCACCGGCTGGCCTCGACGCGGCTGGAAGGGATCATCGGCGAAATCCCGCATACGCCGCTCGATCAGGCGGTGAACAAAGCCTTGCAGGATATCGGCATCGCCGTCGCGCCCGCACGGCGCCAGGCCGCCTGATCGCGAGCTTGCTTGCAGGACTCGGCGTTGAATCGTTGCCGGTCAGATCCTTCCCAGCACAAGCAGGATCAGCACCACGACCAGGATGACGCCGACAATGCCCGATGGTCCGTAACCCCAGGAGCGCGAATGCGGCCATGCCGGCACCGCGCCGATCAGGATCAGGATCAGGATGATAACGAGAAGTGTGCTGATCGTCATTTTGAGCCCTCGCCGTCTGGTTGCATTCGAGGGAACAATGCAAAAGGCCGCCCGGTTGTTCCCGGACGGCCTTTGTTGCTTGGCTTGCGAAACGCTCTATTCCGCGGCCTTCGGGAAGCTGACTGCCGGCTCGGCGCCGACATCCGCCAAAGGCCCTTGGGACGAGATCTCGCCCTTGCCGCGCCGGAACAGGCGGCCGAACCAGCCGCGCCGCGCACCGGGCTTGACCTTGGCGCGCGTGAACACCATCAGCATCGACGGCGTCACCACCAGCGTCAGGATGGTGGCGAAGGACAGGCCGAAGACGATCGCCGAGGACAGCGAAATCCACCATTGCGTCGACGGCGCGTTGATCGTCGTCTCGTGATGGAAGATTTCGAGCCCAAGCCCGAAGGCGATCGGCAGCACGCCGAGAATGGCTGATACCGCCGTCAGCACGACCGGGCGGGCACGCTCGCGGCAGGTCTGCAGCACCGCGTCCATCTTGTCCCAGCCCTCTTCACGCAGCCGGTCGTAGGTGTCGATCAGCACGATGTTGTTGTTGACCACCACGCCGGCCAGCGCGATGACGCCGATGCCCGACATGACAATGCCGAACGTCTCGCCCGTGATCAGCAGTCCGAGGAACACGCCGATCGTCGCCATGACCACGCAGGACAGCACCAGCCAGACGCTGGTGAACTTGTTGAACTGCGCCAGCAGCACCAAGAAGATCAGGAAGATAGCGGCACCGAAGGCTTTGCTGAGGAAGGCGCTGGCCTCTGCGCTGTCCTCGTTCGAGCCGGCAAGCTTCCAGCGTATGCCGCTGCCGAGATTCATGTCGGTGACCGCCTGGGTGACCTCCTGCTGCACGGCGGCGACCTGGGCGCCGGCGGCGACGTTGGCCTGCACCACCACGGTGCGGGCGCCGTCGATGCGGTTGAGGATGCCGACGCTCGGCTTCGCCTTGCGCACCACGAAGTTCGAGATCGGCACCGATCCTTGCGAGGTCTGCACCCTGAGCTCGTCGAGCGTCGACAGCGTGCGCCGGTCCTCCGGCAAGCGCAGCCGGATATCGACCGCCTTGTCAGCACCGGCAGGCCGGTATTCCGAAAGCTTCAGGCCGTTGGTGACGAGCTGCACCACCGTCCCGACCGAGGTCGGGCTGATGCCATACTGGGCAGCCTTGGCTCGGTCGACCTCGAGTGCCCAGTCGACGCCGGGCGGCGGCAAGCCATCGGAAATATCGATGACGCCGGGCACCTTGGCGATGCGTGCCGCGACTTCGCGCGCCTTCTCGTCCAATCCCTTGGGGTCGATGGCCGAAAGCCTGATCTGGATCGGCTTGCCGGTCGGGGGGCCGGCTTCCGGCACGCGCACCTCGACATCGACGCCGGGAATGCCGGCCATGACGCCACGCAGGTCGTTCAGGATATCGTTGGCCGATTTACGCTCGCGCCAATCGATGAATTCGTACTGGATGACGCCGACGACGTCTTCTGGAACATCCTGGCCGCCGCCCTCGGACTTGCCGACGCGGGTATAGACCGACTTCACGCCCGGCCAGCCGAGCAGCCGGTTTTCGGCGATCTTGGTCGCGGTATCCATTTCGGCCAGCGAAAGGTTGCCGCGGGCATGCACATAGAGCAGACCGTAGTCGGGTTCGACGCTCGGGAAGAACTCGACGCCGGCTCCGTACTTCGAATAACCAACGAAGATGCCGGCCAGCAAGACGACGGTCAGCATCATCACGGTGATGGGGAAGCGTACTGCCTGCTTGACGACAGCCATGTACCAGCCATCGCGATTGCCATCCTCGTGATGCTGCGGCGCCTTGGCGAAGATCGCCCCCAGCGTCGGCGCGAAGACCAGCGCATAGAGCATCGAGGCCGACAGCGTGACGATCAGCGTGATCGGCATGTACTTCATGAAGTCGCCGATGATTCCCGGCCAGAACAGCAGCGGCGAAAAGGCGGCGATTCGCGTCATCGTTGCCGCGATGACCGGACCGGCCATGCGCTTGGCGGCAAGCGCGAAGGCTTCCTGCTTCGGCATGCCCTCGCTCATCCGTCGCTCGGCGAACTCGGTGACGATGATGGCATCGTCGACCAGCATGCCGACGGCCAGGATCAGGCTGAACAGCACGATCATGTTGATCGTGTAGCCCATCATGGCCAGCAGCAGGATGCCGATCAGGAATGATGACGGAATGGCCAGCCCGATGAGCAGCGAGGCGCGCCCGGACAGCGCGTAGAGGATGACGATGAACACCAGGATGACGGCGATCATCACGTGGTTCTGCAGATCGCCGAGCAACTGGTTGACGAAGACCGACTTGTCCTGCGTGTAGGTGACGTGCATCCCTTCGGGCATGGTCTTGACGAAGGTGTCGGACACCTCCCTGACCTTGGTGAGCGTGTCGATCAGATTGGCGCCGATGCGCTTCTTGACCTCGATGGCGATGGCCGGCTTGCCGTTGAGGCGCGTGATCGTCGTGGCATCGGCGAAGGTCGAGCGGATCGTCGCGATGTCCTTGGCCTGAACCACGGCATTGGGACCGGCAACCACGGGAAGTGCCGCCACATCCTCGGGCTTCTCGATCAGCGACGGCACCTTGACTGCGTATTTGCCCTGGGAGCCCTCGATGTTGCCGGCGGCGACCAGGCTGTTGGACGCACCGACTGCGCCGATCAGCTGATCGAGCTGCAAGCCATAGGAAGACAGTTTCATCGGATCGATGACGACTTCGACCAGATCGTCGCGGGAGCCCTGCAGGGAACCTTCCAGAACGCCGGGCACTTCCTCGATGCGGTCACGCAGTTCGCGCGCCGCGGCCGCCAGCACGCGTTCGGGCAATTCGCCCGACAGCGTGACGACGAGCACCGGAAATTCGGAAATGTTGACCTCGGTGACGACGGGCTCCTCGGCCGCCTGCGGCAGGTCGGCCTTGCCGTCCTGAACCTTGGAGCGCGTATCCTGCAGTGCCGTCGCCAGGTTCGTCTGCGGCTGGAACTCGACCAGCACATAGCCGCCGCCCTGGAAAGCGGCCGAGCGCATCTCCTTGAGGCCCTTCAGGCTCTTCAGCTTGCTTTCCATCGGCCGCAGCAGAAGGCGCTCGGAATCTTCAGGCGAAATGCCTTGATAGATGAGGCTGACATACATCATCGGAATCGGAACGTCGGGTTCCGCTTCCTTCGGTGTCGACTGATAGGCGACCCAGCCTGCAATCAGCAGGAAGACCAGGACCGAGATGGTCAGGCGGGCATTGTTGATTGCGAGTCTGACGATATCCATGACTTATGCCTGCTGTTGCTTTCGGGAGTGGCGAACGGACATGCTGTCGCCGGGCAAGGCCCGGCGCCGGCGCCTCGCGCTACTGCGTCCCGGCGGTGGCTTCGCCGATCAGCTTGTTGATGGTCGCCTGGTCGGCCTCGATCGGCTTGACCTCATCGCCTTCCTTCACCAGTTCTTGGCCGGCGACGATGATGCGCGCGTCGGCCGGGATGCCGCCGAGCACGAGACCGGTCGGCGTATCGTCGACCAGGTCGATCGGGAAGAATGCCACCTTGTTGTCCTTGCCGACGGCGCGGATGCCGAGATCGCCCTTGTCGCCGAGCGTCACCACCGAGCGCGGCAGCAAGACGGCGTCGGTCGGCAACGCGCTGAGCTGGATTTCCGCCGTCATGCCGGCCGGCACGGAGCCATCGGCATTGGGGATTGCGATCTCGACACGGAAGGTGCGGGTCGCCGACGAGGCGTCACGGCTGATATAGCGCACGGTGCCTTCGACGGTCTGGCCGCTGACCAGCCTAACGCTGGCCTTATCACCGATCTTGAGGTAGCCGAGATCGCGCTCGCTGATCTCGCCGCGCGCGATCACTGGATCGAGCTTGAGGATGGTCGCCACCTCGCCCCCCTGCATGACGGAGCTGCCGAGTTCCACCGGCACCCGGTCGATGACACCGTCAAACGGCGCCTTTACCTCGTTGCGGTCGAGCTCGGCCTGCGCGGTGTCCAGCAGGGATTGCGCCTGGGTCAGATTGGAGCGGGCGGTGTCGAGCTGCAGCTTCGGCAAGTTGCCTGTCTTGGCGAGCCGCTCGGCGGCGTCGAGCTCGGCCTTGCGCTGCGCAACAAGCTGCTTGGCGTTGGCGGCCATCGAGATCTTTTCCTCGGCGGCGAGCATCAGCACCAGGTCGCCGGTCTTGACGTGATCGCCTTGCTTGACCGGCAGCTTGTCGATGACGCCGGCAACGCGGGTTGCCAGCACCGCGCGCTTGTCGGCTTCGGTCAGCCCGGAAATGCGGATGGCGCGCGCATAGGTCTTGCGAGGCGGCGTCACCACCGCGACGGTGCGCAGCGGGGCCTTCGGTTCGGCTTCCGCCGTCTTCGGCTTGCTCGCGTCCGGCGCCTTGCCCTGCTCGACCTCGGCTGCCTTGGCCTTGTTGGCCGCTCCGCTGCCGACCGACGAGAACTCGCCTGTCGCCATCCACGCGGCGAAACCGATGAGCACAACAATGGCTGCAAGCTTGTGAAACCTGATTTTAGGCATCGTCATTTTTCCACTGCGGGTTCGGCCAGCACCGCGTCTTATGACGCGGGCGCGTCGCCGATATGGGTGCGCGCCTGACCGTGTTCAAATTGCCGTGATCAGCGAGCGCGCTTCTACATCAAAGTTGCATCGCAATATAGTCCGAAAGTTGCAGCAGCATTGCATAGCCGGACAAGGTGTGGCAGCCATGAAACGGTTCTTCGTGACTTGCCAGTCTACTTGACGAAGCGGCCCGCCGGCTCACGCAGGCCTTGACACGCCGGCTACGGGGCGACCAGCCCCGCTCGTCATGGGCCGTCTCCGGAATACAGTCGCGATCCGCACACGTCGCTGATTGGAGCTCGGGCACAAACCGACGATCCGCGTCAGTGCGATCGGCGAGGGACAATGGCTGCGGCGCCACGATACTCAGCCAAAAGCCTGGAATCGCTCAGGAAAAGGCACGGCAGCCCCTTCGGATCAGGCTTGCCGATCCCAATGCACCGAAGTCAAACCAGATGCTGAAAACGCCAATGAGCCGGCGCGATAACATCCTGAATCGTCGTGCCCTGACACGTGCGATCTCGGGCGCGGCGCGAGGCAGGGGCGGGAACGCCGGGGGTATTCGTCCCAATCGCAATTCTGTATCGAGCGCTGCCGGTTAGCAGGTAACGAGCGCCCCTGGGGCGGTGCCACTGACCGTCAGTGGCAGCAGACGTCAGGATGATGAGGGCTCCTTCCGCACGCCAAGGTTGCTGTCACGCCACGACCTCTCTGAAGCTCCGGCGGATTACGCCCGCGATTGCCGGCAAACGCTGCCCCTCGAAGCCTGTGCTGTCAGATTCAGGCCCGACGGCGCTCGGTCTCCGGGTTCTTGCGCACGGCGAGAAATTCCTTCACCCGACGGCCGGGTGCGGGACCGCGTACCGGCTTGAACCCGTCATCGAGTTCGCTCGAGAGATCGAGCGTAGCCCGCTTGCCGACCGCTTCGTAATTCTCTTCCAGCCAGTCGCTGGCGGCGGTGCGGCCGAGGTCGCGCAGATAGGTCAGGAAGGCCCATTCGGCATTGACCTTGGACGATGCCGACAGATCCTTGAACGCCTCGTCGGCATCGATACGATGCATGCGGATGTCCCGATATTCGCCATGCGGCAGACGGCCTGCGGCGATCAGTTCCTTGACGAAGGCGATCGAGCGGAATTCGCGCAGCAGGCCGGCATTGAAGGTGATCTCGTCGATGCGGTTCTGGATCTCGTTGGCGCTTCTTGGCGTTCCCTCGCGCACCACCGGATTGATCTGCACCAGAAGCACGTCCTCGGTCGCCGCCGTCTTGAAGAACGGGTAGAGCGCCGGATTGCCGCCATAACCGCCGTCCCAATAGGGCACCCCCTTAATCTCGACGGCGCGGAACAGTTGCGGCAGACAGGCCGACGCCATCACCGTGTCGAGGTCGATCTCGCCATCGGAAAACACCCGCAACTGCCCTGTCTCGACATTGGTGGCGGAGATGAACAGTTCCATCGACTTGCAGGCGCGAACATTCTCGAAGTCAATCTCCCGCGCGACCACATCGCGCAGCGGATTGAGGCCGAGCGGGTTGGCGACATAGGGCGAAAACACCCGCGACATGGTGTCGAAGAACACATAGCCCGGCGTGTTCTCGATCGACCAGTTGCCCCAGGCGACATCCCACGGCATGCGCTGCACCGGGCTGAACCGGCCCTTTGCCGCCACCGCCTGCCAGAAATCGTCCAGCTTCCGCCTGGCGCCCTCAACCCCGCCACGCACGAAACCATCGGCCAATGCGACCGCGTTCATGGTGCCGGCGCTGGTGCCGGAAACCGCCGATATCTCAAGCCTGCCGTCCTCCAGCAGCCGGTCGAGCACGCCCCAGGAAAAGGCCCCGTGCGAGCCGCCTCCCTGAAGGGCGATGTTGATCTTTTTCTTTTCCTCCGCCTTGCCGTTCTTCGTCATGGCGTTCCTGTCATCCTGATGCGCCGGCCTGCCCCAACGTCATTGGAGGGAAGCAGCTGTCGCCGGCCTATGTTGCAGTGCAGCATATAAGGACGGACCAAGGCAAGAACACGAACACGGTCGCGTGATCACATGAAGTTTCGGTCATGCGAAAAGCCCCTCCGCTGCAATGCGGGGAGGCCGTAGCTCTCGAAACAAACAGAGAATCTAGGCGACGAGGTCCGGCACCGGCCCGACATAGCGGGACTGCGGACGGATCAGCCGTCCGGTCGTCTGCTGCTCGCGCGCGTGCGCGACCCAGCCGGCAACGCGCCCGGCGGCAAAGACATTGCTGAAGGCACCGGGCGGAAATCCCGCCGCTTCCAGCACCAGCGCGGTGTAGAATTCGACATTGGTCTGCAGCGAGCGCTGCGGCTTGGCGATCCGAAGCACGTCGAGCGCGGTTTGCTCGACCCCTCGGCGAAAGCCAGCCGGCGGCCGGTGTCGCCCTCGCCGCCAAGCTTGCGCACCACTGCTTTCAGCACATCGGCACGCGGATCGCGCACGCGGTAGATGCGATGGCCGAAGCCCATGATGCGCTCGCCATGCGCGATCTTGTCGCGCAGCCAGTCGGCAGCGTCGCCATGCGCGGCGACGGCGTCGAGCATCTCAATGACAGGACCAGGCGCGCCGCCATGCAGCGGGCCCTTGAGCGCGCCAAGGCCGGCCAGCACCGACGATGTCAGGCCCGCCAAGGTCGAAGCAACGACGCGGGTGGCGAAGGTCGAGGCATTGAGGCCATGGTCGCAGACGGTGACCAGATAGGTGTCGAGCGCCTTTGCCAATGCCGGCGACGGGACGGAACCCTTGAGCATCCCTAACATGTCGGCGGTATGATCCGCCTTGCCGTCGGGTGCGATCGGCTGCTCGCCGCGCCGCAGGCGCAGCAGGGCCGGCGTCAGCACCGCGGGCCCCGCGATCAGCCGCAAGGCGTCCGTCAGCGTCTCGCCATCCGGCAGCAAGGCCATGCCGGCGCGCATGGCGCTGTAGATATCGAGCGGTGCCAGCAAGGGCAGCGAAGCCGCGAGCCGGTCGAACACCTCGACGCGAACCTCACCCAACCTTGCCGACAGTTCGGCGTCGCCAGGCAGATCGTCGAAGAACCCGTCCAGCAGCAGGCGCACGACCTGGGCGTAACTCCATCGCCCTGCCAATTCCCCAAGCGAGTGGCCGCGGATCGTCAGGCGGCCACCCAGACCATCCACATCGGACAGCACTGTTTCGGCCGCCACCACATCATCGAGCCCATTCGCCATAGCCTTGTCTCCTTGAAGCTTTTCCCGATGGGAAATAAGGCTGGGCAACATAAGCATCAATCTTGATCAACTGAATCAATATCAGGGCCGATATGTCGGAATGGCTGTCGCGGGAAGAAGCGCTGGAAAGGCTTGGGGTGAGGCCGCAGACGCTCTATGCCTATGTCAGCCGCGGCCGCATCGGCATGCGCCCGGATCGAGCCGATCCGCGCCGCAGCCAGTACCGCGCCGACGACATCGCGGTGCTGGCGACGCGAAGGGCGCGCGGGCGCAGCCTTGCGGCCATTGCCGAAAGCGCGATCGCCTGGGGCGAGCCGTCGATCGTCACCGCGATCTCGACAGTCTGGCACGGCCACCTCATCTATCGGGGCCGGGACGCGGTTGCGCTGTCCGACCGTACCACGCTGGAAGAAACCGCCGGACTGCTCTGGGCTCTGCCCGGCTCGATCAGTTTCGAAGCGCCGTCGCCAGATGCACCGCCCCAGATCGGTCGCGCCCCGGCCTTTGCGCAACTCGCCTTGCTAGCCGGCCAGGCGCGGCCTTCGCTTGGACGAAGTGCTGCCTCGCTGTGCGCTGACGCCGCGCACGCGATCGGCGTTCTGGCCAGCGCCCTCGGTGCCATGGCGGGACCGGAACCGGTGCACCAGCGATTGGCACGGGGCTGGTCGGTGGACGATGATGGCGCGGAAGCGATCCGTCGCGTCCTTGTCCTGCTCGCCGATCACGAACTCAACGCATCGACTTTCGCGGCCCGCGTCGCGGCCTCGACCGGAGCTTCGCCCGCCGCGTGTCTGCTGGCGGGCCTGGCGACACTGTCCGGTCCCCGCCACGGCGGCGCTGGCGAAGC
The DNA here is from genome assembly GCF_006441095.1 of Mesorhizobium sp. B2-5-4. NCBI lineage: Bacteria > Pseudomonadati > Pseudomonadota > Alphaproteobacteria > Hyphomicrobiales > Phyllobacteriaceae > Mesorhizobium > Mesorhizobium sp. B2-5-4. The sequence goes on from NZ_VFUR01000005.1 coordinate 16,914, forward strand.
CGTGATGCAACTCGCCGGAGACGCGGCGCGGCATGGCGCCGATGCCGCGATCCGGCGCTGGCTTGGCCACGACCGGCCACTGCCTGGATTCGGCCACCCGCTCTATCCCGAGGGCGATCCCCGGGCCGCAGCGCTTCTGGCGGGCCTCGACAACACCGACGAGACGTTGCGGTCGCTGGAAACCGCTGCCATTGCCGCGACCGACGCTCAACCGAACATAGATTTTGCCCTGGCCGTGCTGACGCGCGGCCTTGGCTTGCCGCGCGATGCACCGTTCCACCTGTTCGCGCTTGGACGCAGCGTCGGCTGGGCCGCGCACATGGTCGAACAGATCGTGAGCGGCAGCATCATCCGGCCGCGCGGCCGCTATGAAGGATTGCTGCCATAAATGTCGTGAGCGCTATGCGCTTACGACATCGTGTCGAGCTTGCGCTGCATGGCCGCGATCTGGTCCTTCAGCTGTTGCAGATCGTCCGGCTTTTCCGGCGTTTCTTTCCTGGCCGGTTCGGCGGGCGCCGCGGCGGGCGCCGAGCCCGGAGGCGGAAATGGCGTGAACAGCCGCATCGCATTCTGGAACATTTCCATGTTGCGGCGCGTCTGTTCTTCCAGCGCCTTGATCGGCGTCGCCATCTTCATCACGTCCAGCGGCGACTTGCCGATGGCGCCCTTCATCTGCTCGCGGAACCGCTCCTGTTCCTTTGAGAAGGCGATCATCGACTGTTCGAGGAAACTCGGCACGATCATCTGCATCTGGTCGCCGTAGAAGGCGATCAGCTGGCGCAGGAACGGGATCGGCAGCATGTTCTGCCCATCCTTGTTCTCCAGCTCGAAAATGATCTGGGTCAGCACCGGATGGGTGATGTCGTCACCGGTCTTGGCGTCCTGGACGGTGAATTCCTCGCCCTTCTTGACCATTTCGGCCAAATCCTCGAGCGTCACATAGGTGCTCGTCCCCGTATTATAGAGGCGGCGGTTGGCGTATTTCTTGATAATGATCGGGTCGTCTTTTGCGGCCATCTGCATCCTCCCCGGACACCGGCACGCCTGAGTAAGCAGCCGGTAACGATTGCGCCCTTTTTGAGGATATGCGCAAAAGCCTTACAATTCCAAGCAGTTTGTGCACTGCGGGATCATATAATGCTGCATGGCAGGCTAAATATGCTGCGCAGCAGCGGCTGGGCCACCGGAGCGGCGAGACTTGGCTTGATTGCGGCGCATGGGCGCCATGCCGATTTCCGGTTTGACTTGGGATTGGGAAAGGGCAAGAAAAGTCCTCAACGGCACAACAACACCCTTGAAGTCTGGAGAAGAAAATGTCCGCTTCCATCGTCATTGCCAGCGCCGCGCGCACGGCTGTAGGCTCCTTCAACGGCGCCTTCGCCGCCACGCCCGCGCATGAACTCGGCGCCGTCGTCGTCCGGGAACTTTTGGCGCGTGCTGGGGTCGAACCGGCCGAGATCGATGAAGTCATCCTCGGCCAGGTGCTGACCGCGGCGCAAGGCCAGAACCCGGCCCGCCAGGCCTCGATCCTTGCCGGACTGCCCAAGGAGACCACCGCCTGGGGCCTCAACCAGGTTTGCGGTTCGGGCATGCGCGCCATCGCGCTCGGCATGCAGCAGATCGCCACCGGCGACGCCAAGGTGATCATTGCCGGCGGCCAGGAATCGATGTCGCTGTCGCCGCACGCCGAGCACCTGCGCGCCGGCGTCAAGATGGGCGACTACAAGATGATCGACACCATGATCAAGGACGGACTGTGGGATGCCTTCAATGGCTACCACATGGGCAACACCGCCGAGAACGTCGCCCGCCAGTTCCAGATCACCCGCGACGATCAGGACCAGTTCGCACTGGCCTCGCAGAACAAGGCCGAGGCCGCGCAGAAGGCGGGCAAGTTCAAGGACGAGATCGTCGCCTTCACCATCAAGGGCAAGAAGGGCGACACGGTTGTCGATCAGGATGAATACATCCGCCACGGCGCCACGATCGATGCCATGACCAAGCTGAAGCCGGCCTTCGACAAGGATGGCACGGTGACGGCCGCCAATGCCTCCGGCATCAATGACGGTGCCGCCGGCGCGCTGCTGATGAGCGAAGCGGAAGCCGCCAGGCGCGGCATCACTCCGCTGGCGCGCATCGCCTCCTGGGCGACCGCCGGCGTCGATCCGGCGATCATGGGCACCGGACCCATTCCCGCTTCACGCAAGGCTTTGGAACGGGCCGGTTGGTCGGCAGGGGATCTCGACCTTGTCGAGGCCAACGAGGCGTTCGCCGCACAGGCCTGCGCCGTCAACAAGGACATGGGCTGGGATCCCTCGATCGTCAACGTCAACGGCGGTGCCATCGCCATCGGCCACCCGATCGGCGCCTCGGGCGCCCGCATCTTCAACACGCTGGTCTTCGAAATGCGCCGACGCGGCGCCAAGAAGGGGCTGGCCACCCTATGCATCGGCGGTGGCATGGGCGTCGCCATGTGTGTGGAGGCTTTCTGATAGACTTTGAAACGGGCGGCGCAAGCCGCCCGTTTCACATGTGGTGCCTGTATAGATCCAGTGCCTGCCAAGCCCGACAACAGGGCGATTTCAAAAAGGGGAAAATGCATGACCAAGGTTGCAATCGTCACAGGTGGATCGCGCGGCATCGGCGCGGCGATCTCGATCGCTTTGAAGAACGCCGGCTATTCGGTTGCCGCGAACTACGCCGGCAATGACGAGGCGGCGGCGAAGTTCAAGGCGCGGACCGGCATCCCGGTCTACAGATGGTCGGTCGCCGACTATGACGCTTGCGCGGCCGGGATCAAACAAGTCGAGGCCGACCTCGGCCCTGTCTCGGTACTGGTCAACAATGCCGGCATCACCCGCGACGCCATGTTCCACAAGATCACCCGCGAGCAGTGGAAAGAGGTCATCGACACCAATCTGTCCGGTGTCTTCAACATGACCCATCCGCTGTGGAGCGGCATGCGCGACCGCAAGTTCGGCCGCGTCATCACCATCTCCTCGATCAACGGCCAGAAGGGCCAGGCCGGTCAGGTCAATTACTCCGCCGCCAAGGCCGGCGACATCGGCTTCTCGAAGGCGCTCGCCCAGGAAGGCGCCCGCGCGGGCATCACCGTCAACGTCGTCTGCCCGGGCTACATCGCCACCGAGATGGTCAAGGCGATAGACGAGAAAGTGCTTAACGAACGCATCATCCCGCAAATCCCGGTCGGCCGCCTTGGCGAACCGGAAGAGATCGCGCGCTGCGTCGTCTTTCTCGCTTCCGAAGACGCCGGCTTCATCACCGGCTCGACCCTCACCGCCAACGGTGGCCAGTACTTCGTCTGATCAAACCGTGTAGCCAAATCTGAAAGTGCCGGCAGTTCCGCCGGCGCTTTCATTTTTGATGCTCGCCCATACGGACACGGAAGCGGGCGCTGTCGATTCATGCGACCAGCTTAAGTCCGCTTTTCGTGGACTGCTTGCGTACACCCGATTGTGATGGTGCCGGCAGCTTGGCCATATCGGCCCGGCTGAGACCTGACAGCTTCAGTGAAATCTTGCGCTTGGCGATCGGGTTGATATTGACGAAGCCGAGGACGAGGTTGCGCAGGAAGCGCCGGAACGGGGTGCGCGTGAGTGCCATGCCGGTCAGCCTGCCCGCGAGGTCAATCACTTCCTGCGCTGGACGGCGAAGCGTCTCGTAAAGGTCGAGTTCGCTTTCGCGCGGATGCCGTTGATCACGTCGCCGAGTACTTCTCCCAGCACCACGGCATCGATCAGAACGGTGTTCATGCCTTGACTGCCGGCGGGGCTGTGCACATGGGCAGCATCGCCTATGACGAACAACGACCGATGGCGATAGGACTTGGCGATGCGATGATGAACGCGAAAACGTGTACTCCAACTCAGGTCGAGCACCTTCGCCGGGCTGCTTCGCAGCAAGGATGAGCTGTTCGCCAGGGCGGCGCTGTTCGACCTGCAACTGCCCGCAACGCAGGTGACCGACCGGGCTTCCATCGGCGACGCAATCATCCGGCGTTTTCTTCGCACTTGGGAGAATTCTCCCAGCGCCACCGGCATGGTCATTCTGCTGCGCTCGGCTGCGTCCAATGAATTCGCCGCGGAGAAGGTGCGCGACGTATTCGCCACTCAGGTCCGGCCGGTTGTGGCACCGTTCGGCGACCCCTCCGACGCCGGCCGGCGCGCCGGCCTCGTCGCCAGCCAGTTGCTGGGTCTGGCGACGTGCCGATATCTGCTGCGGTTGCCGCCCGTCGTGGCCTTATCGCACGAAGAAATCATCAGGGATGTCGGTCCGGTCCTGCAGCGCTATGCAACCGGGGTGGATACATCCTGAACCGGCGGCGAGCATTGCTGTGCGCATGATCACGACATTATCGGACCTCCCAACCCGACATGTCCTGTTCCGGCACGCAAAGGTTAATGGCGGCAGCGCGTCTGTGCGAAACCCTGTGGTCAAGCCTGTGGATTCTCGGTGGATAAGCTGTTCACAACACAAGATATTGGGGGAACAAAAGGAGAAAAAACCGCTGACGCTGATTTGTCGCCGATTCGTTCCGGCTTTGAGCGCAATGTTAACATTAATGGCCGCGATCGCCTGCTATTCCTTAATGTCGAGTTCAGAAAGATTAACGATTTCATAACTTTGAGCGGGGCATACCGATCCTCCCGCATCCTTCACAGGCAAAGATTAACGGCAAAGCCCGCCTAGCACAAAACGGGCCAATCCGGTGATTCAGCATGTGGTGAGACTCGAGGTCCCAAAATCCATATCTAGCCGTGAACAAAAGCTGAACCTGACGGAGTCACCGATTCGTCGCTGATTCGTTCCAGACTCGTTCCAACTGTTAAGCAGGGGCTGATTTGCGGGCTGACGCGGACGTCTTCGGAAACCGGTTGGAACATTCCGCTTTCGCTTCGCGCCCGAAATCCCTATGTGTCGGCTGTCATACGCGCCGTCCAGGCATGCTCCCGACCACGAGAGGCCAGAAAGCCTTATTTCCGAGCCGATGAACATCCAGCAGAAACACACCGAGCCGCTGATCCTGTCGGGCCGCGACGTGACCGCAGTGCTTGGCCCCACCAACACCGGCAAGACCCATCTCGCCATCGAGCGCATGGTGGCGCACGAAACCGGCGTCATCGGCCTGCCGCTGAGGCTGCTGGCGCGCGAGGTCTACACCCGCGTCTGCGAGAAGGTCGGCGCCCACAAGGTGGCGTTGATCACCGGCGAGGAGAAGATCCAGCCGCAAGGCGCCAAATATTCGGTCTGCACCGTCGAAGCCATGCCGCGCGAGACCGACGCCGCCTTCGTCGCCATCGACGAGGTGCAACTGGCCGGCGACCTCGAGCGCGGCCATATCTTCACCGACCGTATCCTGCATCTGCGCGGCCGCCAGGAAACGCTGCTGCTCGGCGCGGCCACCATGCACGGCATCCTCCAGCGGCTGCTGAAGGGCGTCTCGGTGGTGACGCGGCCGCGGCTGTCGCATCTGGCCTATGCCGGCTCCAAGAAACTGACCCGCCTGCCACGGCGCACCGCGATCGTCGCCTTCTCCGCCGACGAGGTCTACGCCATCGCCGAGCTGATCCGCCGCCAGCAGGGCGGTGCCGCCGTCGTGCTCGGGGCGCTGTCGCCCCGCACCCGCAATGCCCAGGTGGCGCTGTTCCAGTCGGGTGATGTCGACTACCTCATTGCCACCGACGCGATCGGCATGGGGCTTAACCTCGATCTCGACCATGTCGCCTTTGCCCAGAACCGCAAGTTCGACGGCTACCAGTACCGCAATCTGACGGCGGCCGAACTCGGCCAGATCGCCGGCCGCGCCGGCCGGCATCTGCGCGACGGCACGTTTGGCGTCACCGGCCAGGTCGATCCGCTCGACGAGGATCTGGTCCAGAAGATCGAGGGCCATGACTTCGACCCGGTGAAGGTGCTGCAATGGCGCACCGCGCAATTCGATTTCGCCAGCCTCGATGCGCTGAAGCGGTCGATCGAAACCAACGCCCCAGTCGAGGGCCTGACACGCGCGCTGCCGGCCGTCGATGCACAAGCGCTCGAACATCTCTCCCGCGACGAAGGCATCCGCGCGCTCGCAACCAACGCCAAACGTGTGGCGCTGCTGTGGGAAGCCTGCGCGCTGCCCGACTATCGCAAGATTGCGCCGGCCCAGCATGCCGATCTCATCGCCTCGATCTACATGGACCTCGCCCGGCATGGCCATGTCGACGAAAATTACATGGCCGAGCAGGTGCGCCGCGCCGACACCACCGAGGGCGACATCGATACGCTGTCGCACCGCATTGCCCAGATCCGCACCTGGACATTCGTGTCGAACCGGCCCGGCTGGCTGGCCGATCAGGCACACTGGCGGGAAAAGACGCGCGAAATCGAAGACAGATTGTCGGATGCGCTGCATGAGCGGTTGACGAAACGCTTCGTAGACCGCAGGACTTCCGTCCTCATGCGGCGCCTTAGAGAAAATACCATGCCTGAAGCCGAAATCAGCCCTACCGGAACCGTCCTTGTCGAAGGCCATCATGTCGGCGAGTTGCAAGGGTTCCGCTTCACCGCCGACCAGACCGCCGGCGGCGAGGACGCCAAGGCCGTGCGCACGGCCGCGCAAAAGGCGCTGGCCGCCGAATTCGAGGCACGCGCGGAGCGCTTCGGCGCCTGCGCCAATGGCGATCTCGCGCTCGGTTCGGACGGCACGCTGCGCTGGATCGGCGCGCCGATCGGCACGCTGGTTTCGGGCGAGGACGCGCTGAAGCCGCGTCTGGTGCTGCTGGCAGACGAACAGCTGACGGGCCCGGCGCGCGACAGGGTCGCCGCGCGCGCCGAACGCTTCGTCAATTTCCAGATCGAATCCCTGCTGAAGCCACTGGTCGACCTGAAGAATGCCGAGCAGATTTCCGGCATCGGCCGCGGCATCGCCTTCCAGCTGGTCGAGAATTTCGGCCTCATCAATCGCCGCGACATCGCCGAGGAGATGAAGTCGCTCGACCAGGAAGGTCGCGCGGCACTTCGCCGGCTCGGCGTGCGCTTCGGTGCCTACCACGTCTTCGTGCCGGCGCTGATCAAGCCGGCCCCCGCCGGACTGGTGACCTTACTCTGGGCGCTGAAGAACGACGGCAAGGACAAGCCTGGCTTCGGCGACGTCGTCCATGCGCTGGCGTCGGGCCGCACCTCGGTGGTCATCGATCCGGCCTTCGACAAGGCGTTCTATAAGCTTGCCGGCTACCGCAATCTCGGCCGCCGCGCCGTACGCATCGACATTCTCGAGCGGCTGGCCGACCTGATCCGCCCGGCGACCAACTGGAAGCCCGGCCTCGGCCAGCGACCGGACGGCGCCTATGACGGCCAGTCTTTCATGGTGACGCCGCCGATGATGTCGATCCTCGGAGCCACCGCCGACGACATGGAAGAGATCCTCAAGGGCCTAGGCTATCGCGCCGAGCCGAAACCGGCTGCTGAAGTCAAGGCACGGCTGGAAGCGCAGGACACTGCCGCGCGGGAAGCCGCCGCAGCCAAGCAGGCAGCCGAAGAGGCAGCTCGCGCGGAACAGGCCAAGGCGGCGGAAGAGGCGGCAGTGGAAGCCGCAGTAACGGAAGCCGGCGCTGTAGATGCGGCCGCGGAGGTCGAGGGTTCGGCAACGGCAGCCGCCGAGGCCGCCATCGAAGCTCCGGCCGAGGTCATCGCGGAAACGGCAGCAGAGCCTGTCGCGCAAGAACAGGCGGAAGCCACGGCCGAAGTTGCGGGCGAACAGGCGCCGGTAGCCGAAGCCGCCGTTGAACCGGTCGAGCCGGCGCCGGTTGAACCGCAGACCGAACCTGAAACTGCCGAGATTGACGCCGCGCCCACAGAAGAGAACGCCGCAGCGGCGGAGCCGACCGTCGAGGCCTCCGCGCCGACGGAAGCCACCGAACCAGTGGCAGTTGCGGACGCTGCCGGCGAACACGCGCAGGAAGCCGAAGCGCCAAAGCCGATCCTGTTGTGGCGCCAAGGTCGCTTTGACCAGCGTCCGCGCCATCGCGACGGCCGCAACAACCGCCCGCAGAACGGACAGGCGCGCGGCCGAGGCAATGCGACGGCCGATGCCGCCGGTGCACCGGCAACAGGCGCTCCCGCGGACCGTCCCGCCCATGAAGGACGCCGCGACGGCGCCGGCAAGCCACGCTTCGACCGCTCGAAGTTCAAGCCCAAGCCGCAAGGCGAAGGCGCTGAGCGTCGCGATGGCCGCCCGCAAGGCGAGCGTCCCGAGCGCCGCGAAGGCCGGCCCGACTGGAAGGGTGGCAGGCCGGAAGGCAAGGGCCCCGATCGCGGCAAGGGGGGCGGAAAGCCCGCCTTCCAGCCCAAGCCGCGCGAGGAGCGCCCGGTGCGCTTCGACCCGGATTCCCCCTTCGCCAAGCTCGCAGCCTTACGCGACCAATTAAAGAAGTAGGCTCACTTCGATGGTTGCTGAAGACCGCCAGCGCATCGACAAATGGCTGTTCTTCTCGCGCGCGGTGAAATCGCGATCGCTGGCGGCCAAATTGGTTGTAGCCGGCCGCGTGCGCATCAATCGCGACAAAGCAGCGCAGGCTTCCGATCTGGTCAAGCCAGGCGATGTGCTGACCATCACGCTCGACCGGCGTATCTTCGTTTGGAAGGTGCTCGGCGCCGGTGTGCGGCGTGGCCCGGCCGAGGAAGCTCGCACACTTTATGAAGACATGTCGCCGCCGCTCGCACCCAAGGCCGACGCCCTTCCCGATGCTATCCCTGCGCAGCGCGAGGCAGGCAGCAGCCGCCCGACCAAAAAAGAGCGCCGCCAGACCGACCGATTGCTCGGTGAAGATTGAGCCTTGTCGACCAGACGCGGGGGTGTGTTTCCCGAGGGCAAAGACAAACAAAAAACAGAAGCGGGAGCGGCAAACGCGACGGCCGGTGGGGCATGTCAGGCCCTCGTGGCACCGGCCGCCTGGAATTCCATTCCCAAACCCTGGCGCCGCTGGGAATGGCTACCCTTGCAAGCGGCCGATAAAGGCGTTACCTCACAAAAAAGCCAACAAAAACGGGACATCCCGGAGCCGACCGATGACCTATGTCGTGACCGACAACTGCATCAAATGCAAATATATGGACTGCATCGAGGTCTGTCCGGTCGACTGTTTCTACGAGGGCGAGAACATGCTCGTCATCCATCCCGACGAGTGCATCGACTGCGGCGTCTGCGAGCCGGAATGCCCGGCCGACGCGATCAAGCCCGACACCGAGTCCGGCCTCGACAAATGGCTGCAGATCAACACCGAATACGCCGAGAAATGGCCCAACATCACCGCCAAGAAGGAGCCGCCGGCCGACGCCAAGACCTTCGACGGAGAGGCCGGCAAGTTCGAGAAATACTTCTCCGCCGAGCCGGGCGAAGGCGATTGACAACGCCGCTGTAAAGGCTCGTATGACGCAGCGTAACAGGCCCGTCGGATTAACCGCCTTGACAGGCGGCGATTGGTTGTGGCCTTCGCTTACACAGCAAAACCTTGATTCTTCCGACTTTTTGTGTTACATCAACAAAACATGCCGGTGACACAACGTCGATTTATGGCGCAGACGCCCCAAATCACTGAAAGGTGAAAATCCCATTCCGGACCAGAGCGATCTGGGCCAGGCGGCTGCAGTTCGTGCGGTTTGCCGGTCCCGGCCTTTCCGGTGGGTTCATCTGTTGTGCGGCTAATGGTCGGTGACCCCGATCACGCGAGTTCAGCCGGCACCGCCGCCGGCCCACAACAAGGAGTTCAGGGCGTAATGGCAACGATCACCCCGCAGAAGAAGTCCACTGCCGCGCGTCACGGTTTCAAGACCGGCGAGTACATCGTCTATCCGGCGCATGGCGTCGGGCAGATCGTCTCGATCGACGAGCAGGAAGTGGCCGGCCACAAGCTGGAACTGTTCGTCATCGACTTCCAGAAGGATAAGATGCGCCTGAAGGTGCCGGTCGCCAAGGCGACCTCGATCGGCATGCGCAAGCTGTCGGAAGAGGATTATGTCGAGCGCGCGCTGAAGGTCGTGCAGGGTCGCGCCCGCGTCAAGCGCACCATGTGGTCGCGCCGTGCCCAGGAATACGATGCCAAGATCAATTCAGGCGACCTGATCTCGATCTCGGAAGTCGTGCGCGACCTCTACCGTGCCGACAACCAGCCGGAGCAGTCCTATTCCGAACGCCAGCTCTACGAGGCGGCGCTCGACCGCATGGCTCGCGAGATCGCGGCCGTCAACCGCATGTCGGAAACCGAAGCCGTGCGCCTGATCGAGGTCAACCTCAACAAAGGCCCCAAGCGTGGCGCCAAGGCCGACAATGAGGAAGCCGAGCAGGAAGAAGCCGCCTGAGCTTTTCGCCTTCGAGTTAACGAAAACCCGGCCTCGCGCCGGGTTTTTTGTCTTTGGGATTGCCGGAGATTGCCGCGCCTATGCGCCGGCCTTCTTCTCCGCCGCCTCCTGCTTCAGCGTGGCGATGAACCGCTTGGTCCTTTCACGCTCCGGATTGCCGAACAGCGTGGCGGATGGCCCCTGCTCGACGATGACGCCGGCGTCGAGGAACACCGCTTCCTGGGCGATCTTGGAGGCGAGGCGCAAATCATGCGTCGCTATCACCATGGTCGTTCCCTCGCTGGCGAGCTGACTCAGCACATCGACCACCTCCTGCGCCAGTTCCGGGTCGAGTGCCGAAGTCGGTTCGTCGCACAGCAGCACCTTCGGCGACGGCGCCAGCGCCCGGGCGATCGCCACGCGCTGCTGCTGGCCACCCGACAGCGTCGCCGGCCAGGCATCCGCCTTGTGCGCCATCCCGACCTTTTCCAGCAGCGCGAGCGCCCGCTCGCGGGCGCGCGCCTCCGGCCATTTCAGCACCGTGACCAGCCCCTCCATGACATTTTCGATGGCGGTACGGTGCGGAAACAGCTGGAAATTCTGGAACACCATGCCGGTCTGCAGGCGCAGACGCCTTATGTCCGCCGCCGACACCTTCCCGCCGGGACGGAACTCGAGCGTCTCGTCGCCGATCCGCACCGTGCCCGATGTTGGGATCTCCAGGAGGTTGATGCAGCGCAGCAGCGTGCTTTTTCCCCCGCCCGAAGGCCCGACCAGCGCGGTGACACTGCCTTCGGCGATGGCAACCGTCACCCCCTTCAGCACGAGATTGTCGCCGAAACGCTTTTCGATGTTGGTGAGGCCGATCATGAGCGTGCCTCCAGGAAGCCGCCATAGCGGTTGAGCCGCTCCTCCAGCCGTGTCTGCAAGGCCGAAAGCACTGAACTCATCGCCAGATAGAGGATCGCCGCCTCGACATAGAGGATGAGCGGCTCATAGGTGGTGGCGACAATGCGCTGCGCCGCCTGGAACATCTCCGGCACGGTGATGGCGGCGGCCAGCGACGTGTCCTTGACCAGCGAGATGAAGGTGTTGGAGAGCGGCGGCACCGCCACCCGGCCGGCTTGCGGCAGGATGGTGCGCCGCATCGCCTGGCTCCAGGTCATGCCGATCGAATAGGCGGCCTCCCACTGGCCTTTCGGCACCGAGCCGATCGCCGCCCGGATGATTTCCGACGTGTAGGCGCCGATATTGAGCGTGAAGCCGATCAGCGCCGCGGTAAAGGCGTCGAGCAGGATGCCGACCGACGGCAGGCCGTAGAAGATCAGAAACAGCTGCACCAGGAGCGGCGTGCCGCGGAAGATCCAGACATAGAAGCGCACGAGCGCCACCAGCGGCCTCGGCCCGAACAGCCGGCCGAGCGCTGCGCCCAATCCCACCGTCAGGCCGAGCACGAAGGACAGCAGCGTCAGCGGCACGGTGAAGATCAACGCTGCCCACAGCAGCGAGGGCAGCGAATCCAGCATCAGTTGCAGCCAGTGCGGCACGAAATATCCTCCGGAAGGGACGGGCAGCGTCATCGAAGCGCGAATGCGTCAGCCATATCACGACAAAAGCGGCGAGCCGTCAAAGACGGCTCGCCGCTGGATGGGCTGCGGGGCGACAACCGCCCCCTTATGAACTACTTCGAGACGTCCTGGCCGAAATAGGTGTCGGCGATCTTCTGGTAGGTGCCGTCGGCCTTGATGTCGGCCAGGGCCTTGTTGATGGCCGCGACCAGCTCCGGATCGCCCTTGCGCACGATGACGCCGGAGTAATCGGCATTCTCTTCCTGGGCGGCGATCTTCACATTGGCGTCGGGCTTGTGCTTCTTGAAGTCGAGGAACGACAGGCTGTCGTTGATGGTGGCGTCGGCACGGCCGGTCAAAAGCAGCTGGATCGACTGGTCGAAGCCATCCGTGCCGACCAGTTCGGCGCCATTCGACTCGGCCAGTTTGCCGAAATTGGAGGTTAGCGACTGCGCCGACTTCTTGCCCTTGAGATCGGCGAAAGTCTTGATGTCGGTATTGTCGCCGCGCACGATCAGCACCGCCTTGGAGGCTATGTAGGGATCGGAGAAATCATACTTGGCCTTGCGGGCATCGGTGATGCCGACTTCGTTGATGACGGCATCATAGCGGTTGACGTCGAGGCCGGCGATCAGACCGTCCCACTTGCCCTCGAGGAACTGCGCCTTGACGCCGAGCTTGTCGGCGATCGCCTTGGCGATTTCGACGTCGAATCCGACGAGCGCTCCGGATGCATCATGATAGGTGAACGGAGCGTAAGTGCCTTCCGTACCGACCTTGATGACGCCGGCCTGCTTGATCTGGTCGAGATTGGCGCCGGCATGCCCCGATGCGACCGTCAGGGCCTGCAGCGTTCCGGCGATGATGAGCGACTTCAGCCATTTCATTTTTCTGTGATCCCGTCCTTGGCCTGATATCAGGCATGTTGTGAGGGCTGGAAAATGACAGATGCAGGTCGAAAAAATAAGGAACGAAATTTCAAAGAGGGCTAAATCCAGAAATCAAATACTCCAAAAAGAATTTCGTTGCAGCATCGGGATTCCGGGCAGCCGTGCCGAAATTGCCCAGACGTCATCGCTCGCCTGCCTGCGCCAGCGGAACCTTTCCCGCGCACGGCAGTTTTGGCTGTTCTAGGGCACGACGCCGTCATTTCAAGCCGGTTCCTGCCAGTTTGTCATTCGCACGCCTGAGCCAAGGAGCGCCTTATGATGGAAGACACGGCAGGTCGGGTCATGGTCCGCGCGGCAATGAGGGCGCCTTACCTCGAACGCGACGAGGAGCATCGGCTGGCACTGCTTTGGAAAGAGGACAACGACCAGAATGCGTTGCACAGCATCACCGTTGCCCATATGCGTCTGGTCATTTCGATGGCCTCGAAATTCCGTCATTACGGCCTGCCGCTCGGCGACCTGATCCAGGAAGGCCATGTCGGTCTTCTCGAGGCCGCCGCCCGCTTCGAGCCGGAGCGCGAGGTGCGGTTTTCGACCTACGCGACGTGGTGGATTCGCGCTTCGATGCAGGACTACATCCTGCGCAACTGGTCGATCGTGCGCGGCGGCACCAGTTCGGCGCAAAAGGCCCTGTTCTTCAATCTCAGGCGCTTGCGTGCCCGTCTCGCGAACGGCGCCGAACCGCTCTCCAACACAACTCTTTACCGCGAGGTGTCGGTTGCGCTCGGCGTTTCCGAAGCTGATGTGGAGTTGATGGATTCACGCCTGTCGGCGCCCGACTCCTCGCTCAACGTGCCGCTTGCCGACGATGCGGGTGCGACCGAGCGGATGGACTTCCTGGTCTCGGACGATCCCTTGCCCGACGAGATTGTCGGCGACAAGATCGACGTCGCGCGCCGCTCGCTCTGGCTGAGGGAGGCGCTTCAAGCTCTCAACGCTCGCGAACTCCGCATCATCGAGGAACGCCGGCTTACCGACGAGGGCGCCACGCTCGAGGCTCTCGGCGAAACGCTCGGCATCTCCAAGGAACGCGTGCGCCAGATCGAGGCCCGCGCCATGGAAAAGCTCAAGGTCGCGCTGGTGAAGCAGAACCCCGAATTCATGGCGACTGCCGCCTGATTCCCGCAACGGGCGCTTACTTGTCGGTGACGATCTTGACCTTGTCGCCGGCCGAAACCGCGGCCCCCGGCGACAGCGCGTTGAGCACGCGGAACAGGTCGAGCTTGCGGTCGACCCCCACCATCTGGGCAGCAAGCGAACCCATGGTCTGCCCCGGCTGCACGGTGAGCACACGAATATGCAGTGGCTTCAGTGCCGCTTTTTCGGCGGGACTGAGGATGCGGAAGGAGCCGCTGACCGAGCGCGCCACCGTTTCCAGCGAGCTGCTGGCCGAGGGAGCCGCGGTCAGCAACCGATAGACCTGGCCGCCGGCGCGGATCACCGCGATATCGAACTGCCAGCCCTCGGCGCCGGCATGCGCGGTCGCCGCCTCATTGCCGTTGATGGTTTCCTGCTTAACGGTGCTGTCGTCGAGGCCAGCCACCCAGCCGCTTCTGATATAGTCGGTCAGGGCGCGGTTCTTGTCGATCGAAACGCCGTCGAAGCGGATCGCTATGTCGCCCGGACCGGTCGCCGTAACCGCTGCCGCTGAATTGTCGATGATGAAACCGTCCGGCACGGTGAACGACACGCCGAGGCCCGGATGCAGGAAGGTTTCGCCGCGCACATAGCCTTCTTCCGGCGTATCGCCATAAAGCAGGCCGTCTATGCCGGCGAGGAAGGAATCGCGGTCGCGCGTGCCGAAACCGGGCGCGCCGAACTGGCGGGCGTGGCGCTGTGCCAGATCGATGCGTTGCGGCGTGTTGGGGTGGGTGGCGAGGAAGTCGAGGCTGGCGTCCGTGGCACCGCTGATCGAACGGAAATCGGTGTAGGCCGACATCGACTGCAGGAAGCGGCCGGCGGCATAGGGATCGTAGCCGGCTTCGCCGATCGACTTGATGCCGATGGCGTCCGCCTCCAGTTCCTGGTTGCGCGAGAACTGCGCCAGCCTGAGCTTGCCGCGGATCAGTGCTGCCTTGGCGGTCGGGCTGTCGCCGAGCACATCGGAAACGACCTTGGTCGCCAGGCCTTCCTCGGCCTCCAGCTGCTGGCGCTGCAGGCCGTGATTGGCGGTGACGTGGCCCATTTCATGCGCGATGACGGCGGCGAGCTCGGACGAATCATTGGCCAGCGCCAAGAGGCCGCGCGTGATGTAGAGATATCCGCCCGGCAGCGCGAAGGCGTTGACGTTGGGCGAATTGAGGATGGTGATGCGATAGGTCTGGGTCGGGTTGGCCGATACCACGGTCAAATTGCCGACCACCTTGGCGACCATGCGCTCGAGCTTGGGATCGGAATATTCGCCGCCATACGTTGCAAGAATGCGCGGATGCTGCGCCTTGGCGAGTTCTGCAAGCTTGTTGTTGGCGGCGACATTGTCCACCGTGATGGGCTTGTCGGATGGCTGGAAGCCAGATTCCTGGACCTCGGGAGGCGTGAACATCTGGCAGCTTGCCAGCGCCACGGCAAAGCCAGCCAGCGCCAGGAACCGCGCCAGCGGATTCATTCGTAGCCTGTCAGCGCTGATCGCCAGAATGGCTTCCTTTCAGGTCCTTGCGCATGACCACGGCATGCGCAAAACAAACTGCTACAGCGTCCGTCACGCGCCCCTCGGGGCGGGCAGCAGATGCTGTAGGCAAATCACGGCCTGTGCCGGACCGGTATCGAGCGGACCTAGCCACACTACTCCAGTCATGGCAAGCAAGCGCCACATCGCCTCAAGTCGGTTTGAGCGTAAATTATGTCCGCTTCCGGGCAATATCTCGTGATAACGCATCCCCGGCACCGGCACCGATATAGCGCCGGAACGCCTCCGGCCCAGCCCCTGCAAAGAAATCGTCCGAGGTGCCTGAGGCAGCGATGGTGCCATTGTCCAGAAACACCACTTTCTGCGCGATGCGGCGGGCATCCTGCGGCTGGTGCGTGACGAACAGCACCGTCATGCCACGCTCGGCATGGAGGCTGGCAACCAGGTCGAGCATGTCGTCGCGCAAGGCGGGCCCAAGCGAGGCGAAGGGTTCGTCGAGCAGCAGCACCGGGCGGTCACGCACCAGCACGCGGGCCAGGGCGACGCGCTGACGCTCGCCGCCCGAAAGCTCGCGCGGCAGCCGCTTCTCCTTGCCGGCAAGGCCGGTGCGTGCAAGGGCGCCCGCAATATCGGCGTGGTCGGCTTCGGTCAACCGCAACGATGGCGAACGGCCGAGCCCGACATTTTGCTGGACAGAAAGATGGGCGAAAAGATTGTTTTCCTGGAATACCATCGACACCGGCCGCATGGCCGGCGGCTCGGCACCTACGTCGGCCCCGCCGATCAGTACGCGGCCGGATCGCGGCGTCTCGAACCCGGCCACCAGATTGAGCAGCGTCGACTTTCCCGAACCGCTCGGCCCCATGATGGCGGTGATCTGCGTCGCGGTGAATCCGACATCGAAGGCGAACAACGCCTCGCCATAACTGAACGAGACCTTGTCCAGCCGCACCGGAAACCCTTTGCCGTCAGCCGCCCCGTCAGACATCGCGGGCCATCCCCTTTCCCAGCCGGTCCGCTGCCAGCACCAGCGCCAAGCAGACAAGGCCCAGCAACAACGCCAGGCCGGCGGCGTCCTGCGTGCGGTAGCTGCCCATGCGCGCCAGGAGAAGGTAGGGCAAGGTCTGCACGGAATCACTGCCGAACAGGGCGATCACGCCGAGATCGCCAAGCGACAGCGCCATGGCGAAGGCAAAGGCGGTGGCGAGCGGCCGCCGAAGCGACGGCCAGTCGACCAGCCACAGCCTTGACCAGCCGGAAATTCCGAGCTGCGCGCAGAGCCGCTCGTGACGCTCGCTTGCCGCATCATAGGCGGGACGGACGGCGCGCAGCGCGAAAGGCATCGCCATGACGGCGTTGACGGTGACGACCATGAGCGGGGCGACAGCAAAGACATCGCCGAGATGGCGCAACAGAAGGAACCAGCCGGCGCCGATGACGATCGGCGGCACGACCAGCACAAACCCGGCGCCGGTATCGGTGGCATGTTCGAGCAGTGTCCTTGAGCCGGAGCGGCGGTTCAATGCCAGCGCCCTCCGCGCCATTGTGAGAGCCAGCGACAGCATCACCGAAAGCAACGCCGACAGGAACGCGAGCACGGCACTGGTCAGTGTCGCTTGCCGGACAGTGGCCTCACCGGCCAGCCGACCGAGATCGGCGCCCAATCCGGCCGCCACGGTTGCCGCCATGGGTCCCGCGACGAACAGCAGCGCCAGCCCGATGAGCAGGGCATTCAGCACGGCCTCAGTCCTGTTGACCAAGAGATAGCGGCGCGGCGCGACCGACAGGTTGGCGTCGCCGGCCACGTTGGCGCCAAGCCGGGTCAACGCCAGCACCACGACAAAGGTCAGCGCGATCTGCAACAATGTCAGCGCGACAGCCCTCGCGGGATCGAAATCGAAGCGCAATGCCTGATAGATGCCGACCTCCAGCGTCGTCCCGGCCGGTCCGCCGCCGAGCGTCAGCACGATGGTGAAGGATGTGATGCACAGCATGAAGACAAGTCCGGCGACACCGGGCAGCGCGGCACGCAGCGTCGGCCACTCGATCAGCCGGAATGCCGGCCGCGCGCCCATGCCGAGCTGGCTCGCCAGCCGCCACTGGTCGGAGGGAATGGTTTGCAGCGCCTCGAGGAGCAGGCGGGTGGCCAGCGGCAGATTGAAGAAGACATGCGCGACGAGAATGCCGGAGAGGCCGTAGATGCCCGGCCAACCCTGGCCGCCGACCCAGTTGGACAGACCGGCGAAATAGCCGGCTCGGCCGTAGAGCGCCAGTATGCCGAGCGCCGCGACGATCGCCGGCAGAGCCAGCGGCACGGCGAAGAGCTGCAGGATGAAGGCGCGGCCGGGGAAACGTGGATGCCGCGACAGCGCCCGCGCCACCAACAGGGCAGGCCCGACCGAGAGCAGCGTCGACAGGGCCGCCTGCCAGAGCGTGAAGCGCACGACACGGAAGAGGTAAGGATCGAAGGCGGCCCAGGCGCCGGAAAAATCGTGGGCGCCTTCGGCGAGCAGCCCGGCAAAAGCGCCGCCGATCAGCAGCGAGGTTGCGGCAAGCGCGACAATGCCGGCTGTGATGCGGGGGTCAGAGCGGGTTTGCACTGAGAACCAACGATCGACTTGGGAAACATTGTGTTCCTTGGCGGTCATCTCACGAGACTCGCCCACAAAATCTACTTGCTCATCACCGCCAGCCATTCGTCCACCCAGGCCTTGCGGTTGGCCGCGACTTCCTCCGGGCTGAACAGCAAGGTCTTGGTCGGCTTGACCAGTTTGTCGAAGGCAGGGTTGAGCGGCTTGCCGGTCTTGCCGGCCGGGAACATCCAGTTGGTCTCCGGGATGGTGTCCTGGAATTTCGGCCCGGTCATGAAAGCCATGAACTTGGCCGCCAGCGGGTTCTTGGCGCCTGTCGTGGTGATGCCGGCGACTTCGATCTGCAGGTACTCGCCCTCTTCGAAGGATGCCGCCTGGTAGCGCTCGGTGTTCTCGGCGACCATGTGGTAGGCCGGCGAGGTGGTGTAGGACAGCACCATCGGCGCCTCGCCCTTGGTGAACAGGCCATAGGCCTCGCTCCAGCCCGGCGTCACCGTCAGCACCTTGGCCTTGAGCTTGGCCCAGGCTTCCGGCGCCTTGTCGCCATAGACCGACTTCACCCACAACAGCAGGCCGAGACCGGGCGTCGACGTGCGCGGGTCCTGTATGACGATCTTGTCATTGGCACTGCCCTCGACCAGGTCCCTCAGGCTTTTCGGCGGCGTCTTCAGCTTTTCGGTATCGTAGACGACAGCGAAATATCCGTAGTCGAAGGGGACGAAAGTATCGTCGCTCCAGCCGCCCGGCACATTGACATCGCTCACCGCGCCGTGCGGCGCGAACAGGCCAGACGCCTTGGCATCGGCGGTGAGATTGGTGTCGAGGCCGAGCACGATATCGGCCTTGGTCGAAGCGCCTTCCAGCTTGACGCGGTTGAGCAGCGCCACGCCATCGGCGACCGAGACGAACTCGACATCGCAGCCACATTCGGCCTCGAATTCCTTCTTCACCACCGGGCCTGGACCCCAGTCGGCGGTGAAGCTCTCATAGGTGTAGACGGTGAGCTTGTCCTTGGCCAAAGCTGGTCCGGACAGGGTCACTACAGTGGCCGCGATGAGGGAATATAAAAGCGTGCGCATCGGCGCCTCCTTCGTTTGCGTTGAAAGGAATTGAGGCGTCGGATTGTCCGAAACGTCTAATCCCTCCGCCGGTACAAACCGGATCAGGTTCAGCGGGTTGGCGAGACTGCCTCTCAGCCGGCCCGCGAAAGTCGCGTCCGGCACCCCGTTAGAGCGTTTCGACACATAAGCCCGGCCGACGGGACACGCAAGTGGGAGTTTGCCGCCTTCCGTTTCCCGTGCCGGGCTGGTAAGGGCGACGGGATATGAGCACATTCACCATCCTGCTTGGCGGCGATCTCATTCGCACGCCCCGGCTTGACCGCCAGGTCGAAAGCTCGCGCGTCATCGCCGCCGACGCCGGCATCGGCCACGCGCGGATGCTGGCCCTTGTTCCGGAACTGTGGGTCGGCGATTTCGATTCCGTGCCGCCCGATCTGCCCGCCCACCTGGCCGCGGTGCCGCGGCAAACCTTCCCGGCGGAAAAGGACAAGACCGACGGCGAACTGGCGATCGCGGCAGCCCTTGAACGCGGGGCGACGCGCCTTGTGCTGGCGGGCGCCTTCGGCGGCAAGCGCGCCGACCACGCCTTCCTGCATCTGGCGCTTGGCCTGCGGCTGGCCGAGGCCGGAATGGATGTGTTTCTGACCAGCGGCGCCCAGGAAGGCGTTCCTTTGCTGCCCGGCACGGCCGGCTTCGATTATGCCGACGGCACGCTGTTCTCGATTCTCGGCTTCTCCGAACTCTCCGGCCTGACCGTCACCGGCGCCAAATGGCCGCTCGACAAGGTTGAGGTGGCGTTCGGTTCGTCGCTGACCATTTCCAACGAGGTCAAGTTCGGCAAGACCGGGGGCCGCCTCGACATCGCGCTTCGCCATGGCCGAGCCCTGCTGCTCGCCCATCCCTATCCTTTGCCTGAAAGCTGACATGGCCCCGCCTCTTCTCAATCTCGACGGGATAAAACTGACTTTTGGCGGCACACCGCTGCTCGACGGCGCCGCCTTGACCGCTTCGGCCGGCGACAAGATCGCGTTGGTCGGCCGCAACGGGTCCGGCAAGTCGACGCTGCTCAAAATCGCCGCCGGCGTGGTCGAGCCGCAGGACGGCGAGGTGTTCCGCCAGCCTTCGGCGACGGTGCGTTATCTCCCGCAAATGCCCGACATGGACGGGTTTGGCACCGTGCGGGCCTATGTCGAAGCCGGGCTCGGGCCAGCCGACGATCCCTACCGCGCCAGCTATCTGATGGAGCATCTCGGCCTGTCGGGCGAGGAACGGCCAGGAGACCTGTCCGGCGGCGAGGCCAGGCGCGCCGCCCTTGCCCGCGTCATGGCGCCGGAGCCCGACATTCTGCTTCTTGATGAGCCGACTAACCATCTTGATCTGTCGGTCATCGAATGGCTGGAAGAAGAGCTCGTCCGGACTTCCTCGGCGCTCATCGTCATTTCGCATGACCGCCGCTTCCTCGAACGCGTGTCGCGCGCCACCGTCTGGCTCGACCGTGGCCAGACCCGCAGGCTGGACAAGGGCTTTGGCCATTTCGAGGAATGGCGCGACCTGGTGCTGGAAGAGGAAGAGCGCGAGCAGCACAAGCTCGGCCGCCAGATCGTGCGAGAGGAGCACTGGCTGCGCTATGGCGTGACGGCGCGGCGCAAGCGCAACATGCGCCGATTGGGCGAACTGCAGACCATGCGCCAGCGCTTTCGCGGCCATCGCGGCGCCGAAGGGTCCGCGACCATGGTGGCAAGCGACGCCGCCGAATCCGGCAAGCTGGTGATCGAAGCCAAGAACATCGAGAAGAGCTTTGGTGATCTCACCGTGGTCAAGGGGTTCTCGACCCGCATCCAGCGCGGCGACCGCGTCGGTCTTGTCGGGCCGAACGGCGCCGGCAAGACGACACTTCTGAAGATGCTGACCGGCGAATTGGCGCCGGATGCCGGTTCGGTACGGCTCGGCACCAATCTGGAAATCGCCACGCTTGACCAGAAGCGCGAGGCGGTCGATCCGCAGGAGACGCTGGCGCAATATCTGACCGACGGGCGCGGCGAAAATCTCGTCATCAATGGCGAGCAGCGCCATGTCGTCTCCTACATGAAGGATTTCCTGTTCAAGCCGGAACAGGCCCGCACCCCTGTGCGTGAGCTTTCCGGTGGCGAGCGGGCGCGGCTGATCCTGGCGCGCGTGCTGGCACGGCCGGCGAACCTTCTGGTGCTCGATGAGCCGACCAACGATCTCGACATGGAGACACTGGAACTGCTGCAGGAACTGGTTGCCGGTTTTGCCGGCACCGTCATCCTGGTCAGCCACGACCGCGATTTCCTCGACCGTACCGTCACCAGCATCATCGCGCCGGACGGCGGCGGCCGCTGGGTCGAATATGCCGGCGGCTATTCCGACATGCTGGCGCAACGCGGCGGCACCAGGCTGGACGACCGAAAAGCGCGTCCCAAGGCGGAAGCCGGCGATGTGCCCACGTCGGGCAGGAGCGAGCCGGCGGCGCCGAAAGGGCCGGCGAAGAAACTGTCGTTCAAGCAGAAGTTCGCGTTGGAGTCCCTACCCAAGAAGATCGAGGCGGTGACCGCATCGATCTCGCGGCTGGAAAACAACATCGCCGATCCGGCCTATTACGAGCGCGACCCGGCCTCGTTCCAGAAGACGATCGCCGCCCTCGACAAGGAGCGCGCCACGTTGGCGGCGCTCGAGGAAGAATGGCTGGAGCTTGAAATGCTGCGGGAAGAGATGGAAGGGTGAAGATTGCATGCGGCCTTGGGCGCGCTTGATAGGTTGACCACGAGAGTCGTCATTCCGTTGATGCCGCCCAATATGGCTCCGGTGCCGGGCCGCCGACTAAACCCGACCTTCGCCATCGACGGCAATGACCATGTGATGGTCACACAATTCATCTCAGCCTTGTCGGCCTCCGAATTGCCGGACGTCGAAGGAAATCTTTCCCGGCATCACGACGAAATCGCCGCCGCACTCGACATGCTGTTCCAGGGTTTCTGAACGAAGGCGACCGTTGCGCCGCCTTCTCAACCCGCGGTCTTGGCCTGCCAGGCCTTGATCGCCTCGTCGAACACCTTCTCGCCGGGAAGGCCCTTTTCCATGGTCAGCAATGCCCGCCGTCCGGTCTTGTAGACCACCGGCACGTCGATCCAGTCCTGGCCGCGCAAGAGGGTCATGTTGGCGTCTTCGTCGGCCTTGGTATCGTTGAGCGCGACGAGGAAGAAGCCGTCGGCGATCTTGGCCGGGATGCCGATCAGCGGGCTGCCGGCATCCTGTTCGGAGCTCTTCATGGCGACACGCAATATGTTGTCGACGCCGCCGCCCTCGAAGCCGTCGGGCGTCAGGAAGATCATCTCGATGATGTGGCTGGCCGGCAGGGTCTGGTCGGTGTTGCGACGGATTGTCATGCGCAGCTGGATGTCCTTGCCGGGAATGGTCGCCTCGGCACGGATCGCCGGCTCGGGCGGCAGGTCGCCGCCGGGCGATTCCTGCACCAGCGACCAGACGATGCTGCCGGGCTCGGCCGAACCCTGCGCGGTGCTGGTGCGCTCCTCATAGAAGATCGCCTTCTGGCCGACCGGAACCGCCGTCTGCGCAGCAGCCGCGGCCGGTGCCGCCGGCGTCGCGCCTGCCGGTGCCGCCGGCGTGGCGCCTGCCGGCGCGGGCGGCGGCGTGGCCGCGGCATCGGCCGGGGCCGCGGGCGCGGTTCCATTGGCGGGTGGTGTCGCGGGCGGGGTGCCCGCCGCGGGCGTGGTCGCGGCTGGCGCGCCCGCCGCGGGCGTACCGGCAGCCGGCGTATTGGCAGCCGGCGCGGGAACCGCCGGCGCTGCCGTGGCCGGCGCATTCGTTGCCGTTGGCGGCGTCGTCAACGCGGCGACGGATTCGCCCTCGCCTATGCCGCTCTGCCCACCCGCCGGGCCGGGATCGGTTTCGCCGCCTTCAGGCGTCAGCCGCTGCGTGAATTTCGTGCCTTCGGCGCCTGTCGCGGGCGCCGGAGGCGCGGCCGCGGCATCGGTTGCCGGCTTGGCCGGCGTCGTTTTCACCGGTTCGGTCTTGGCAACAACCTTGCTGCCGTCCATGCCCAGCATCTTGCCGAAGGCATCCTTGTTCAGCCAGATGCCGTAACCGCCGCCGGCAACGACCAGCAATGCGACGACGGCGGCGATCAACCCGCCATAGCTGCGCTTGCGTTCAGCCGGGCGCGAACGCTCGAAAGTGTCGGCGCCCGCCGACGCTTCGTCATCGGCAAAGACATCGTCCTGGTCGTCATCCCGATTCGCGTCCATCCCCGGCAAGGTCTTTTCCGAAGCGGGCTGCACCGGCGTCGGCCTTTGCCAGCCTGGCTCGGATTTGGCGGCTGGAGCAGGCCGGTAGGGCTCGGGATTTGCCACGGGCTGCGCCGGTTTGTACGGCGCCGGGCTGGCCGCGGCAGGGGCGGGCCGATACGGAGAGGAAGCGGGAACCGGTTCGGCCTTGACTGGCTGCTTGACGTGGCTCGACTGGTTCTTGTTACGGTCGATGGAGGAAAAGATGTGTTCCAGTTCCGCGAGCGGATCCGTCTCCGGAACGCTTTTGAAGTACTCACGCTCGACGCCGGCAATGGCGTCGTCCAGCGAGCGTTTCTGTTTGTCTATGGCCTCGGGAGCCAGCGGCGGCGAATATTCCGCAAGCTTCTTCGCCAGCATGGCGCGAACGCTGTTATAGATGCGCGTACGCTTCTCGGGCGTCTCGTCGCCGTGCTTCTCGAACGCGTTTTTCAGAACAGCAACGAAATCTGCCATGCGTCAGTCGACCTGTATTTTGCCTCCGCGCCGGCCCCCGCAAATCAGCCGCGATGCCCGGAAAGGCTTCAGAAACTAGTCTTGAAACGGATCGGTCACAAGTATCGTGTCGTCCCGTTCCGGGCTGGTGGAGAGGAGCGCGACCGGCGCGCCGATCAACTCCTCTATGTATCGGACATATTTGACGGCCTGGGCCGGAAGATCGTTCCAGCTGCGTGCGCCGGCGGTGGTGCCTTTCCAGCCTTCCAGCGTCTCGTAGATGGGCTCGACGCGGGCCTGCGCGCCCTGGCTTGCCGGCAGATAGTCGATCGTCTCGCCGTCGAGCCTGTAGCCGGTACAGACCTTGATCTCGTCCAGCCCGTCGAGCACGTCGAGCTTGGTCAGCGCGATGCCTTTGATGCCGTTGACGGCGACCGCCTGGCGCACCAGCACCGCGTCGAACCAGCCGCAGCGGCGCTTGCGCCCGGTGACGACACCGAATTCATGGCCGCGCGTGCCGAGGAACTCGCCGACCTCGTTCTTCTGCTCGGTCGGGAACGGACCTTCGCCGACGCGCGTCGTGTAGGCCTTGGTGATGCCGAGCACGTAGCCGATGGCGCCCGGGCCGACGCCGGAGCCGGCTGCGGCCTGGCCTGCGACCGTGTTGGACGAGGTGACGAACGGATAGGTGCCGTGGTCGATATCGAGCAGCGTGCCTTGCGCGCCCTCGAACAGGATGCGCTCGCCGGCGCGGCGCTTGTCGTCGAGCACCTTCCAGACGCGATCCATATAAGGCAGGATGTTGTTCGCGACCGAGGTCAATTCCTGCATGATCGCGTCATGCGTGACTTCGGCGTGGCCGAGCCCGCGACGCAGCGCATTGTGGTGCGTCAGCAGCCTGTCGACCTTCAGGGGCAAAGTTTCCAAATCCGCCAGATCCATCACCCGAACCGCGCGCCGGCCCACCTTGTCCTCGTAGGCGGGGCCGATACCGCGTCGGGTCGTGCCAATCTTCGTTCCGGAATTCGAAGCGGCATCCTCGCGGAATCCGTCCAGTTCCCGGTGTACGGACAGGATAAGCGCCGTGTTTTCGGCTATTTTCAGGCGATCCGGCGTCACTTCCACACCCTGCGCCTTGAGCTTCTCCACTTCGGCGACGAAAGCATGCGGATCAAAGACCACGCCATTGCCGATGATGGACAGCTTGCCTTCCCGCACGACGCCCGAAGGCAGCAGCGACAGCTTGTAGACCTTACCGTCGACGACCAGCGTATGACCGGCATTGTGGCCGCCCTGGAAACGCACCACCACATCGGCACGCTCCGACAGCCAGTCAACGATCTTGCCCTTGCCTTCGTCGCCCCACTGCGAGCCGACGACCACCACATTGGCCATGTTTCTTTTCCCTTGAGACGCCGCCGCGCGGCTTGGATATGGTTCGAAACGACAGGCCTCTATAGCGTCAAGACCTCGCGAGTGCGACCTTTCTTTGCCGCCAAAAATGCCCTGAGGCACAACAATTTCCGGCTTTGACATCATTTACTTGGGCTGGTGGGGGCAATAGGCCGGCAAACACCGCAGCCCATCCCGCGGCCGGAAGCCCGCGATGCATCGAAGCGCCTACATATTCCTGCTGCTCACCACCTTGCTGTGGGGCGGCAATTCGGTGGCCGGCAAGCTGGCGGTCGACCACGTCTCGCCGATGACGCTGGTCTTCCTGCGCTGGATGCTGGCCGTGGCGATCCTGCTGCCGATCGGCTGGCGCACGATCCAGGAGGATTGGCATGTCGTGCGCAGGCACTGGTTCGTGCTGGCGGCGCTGGGCGCCAGCGGCTTCACCCTGTTCAACACCATCTTCTACACCGCGCTGAATTACACCACCGCGATCAATGTCTCGATCGAACAGGCGGCGATGCCGATCCTGATCATGACAGCCAATTTCGTTTTCTTCCGCCTGCGCGTGAACTGGGCGCAGATCGCCGGCGTGGCGCTGACCATCTTCGGCGTCATCCTGACGGCCTGTCATGGCGATCCCCGCCGGCTGCTGACGCTGGAACTCAATTTCGGCGACGCCATCATGCTGGTCGCGGTCGTTCTCTACAGCGGCTATTCGGTCGGGTTGCGGCTGAAGCCGGCGATGCGCTGGCAGAGCCTGATGCTGGCCATGTCGTTCGCCGCACTCATCACCTCGCTGCCCTTCTTCCTGTGGGAAGCCGCCGCCGGCAAGGTGATCGTGCCCGATACGCGCGGCTGGGCTGTCATCGTCTACACGGCGATCGGCGCTTCGGTGATCTCGCAGATAACATATATCAGGGGCAACGAGCTCATCGGCGCCAACCGCGCTGGCCTGTTCATCAATCTGGTGCCGATCTTCGGCACGCTGCTTTCGGTGCTGATCGTTGGCGAGACCTTTCAGCTCTATCAGGCGCTGGCATTGGTTCTCGTTCTGGGCGGCATCGGGCTCGCCGAACACAGCGGGCGCAAGATGGCTTCTGGCCAGAGCAATTCCAGGAAGCGCGCGTAGCACTTTCCCTAGGGATCGCCATGTAAAGAGTTGAAGCGGTTCGGCGATTCCATCAAACATTGAACCGCTGACTAGAGGCTTCCAAATCATGCCACCGTCGGCAACGGCGCATCCGCCGGGCGGTTCCGGCGGTCATGGAAACGCCCCGCATGCATGCCGGCAAACGGGGCGTCGTGTGCTTGTCACCTGGGGAGGTGCGGAGAGCTAGATCCCGCCCACGTCGAACTGGAGGCGCTTTGCCGAGTCGATCGACATGTGGCCCCGCACCTGCTCCAGCACTTTTTCCGGGAACGGCGCGTCGAGATAGAGCAGCGCGATGGCGTCGCCGCCGGGTCGGTTGCGCCCAAGCTGGAAGTTGGCGATGTTGACGCCGTTCTCGCCGCACACCGTGCCGAGCAGCCCGATGATGCCTGGTGCATCGGCATTGGTCGTATAGAGCATGTGCTGGCCGACCTCGGCGTCGAGATTGATGCCCTTGATCTGAATGAAGCGCGGCTTGCCGTCGGAGAAGCAGGTACCGGCGATCGAGCGGGTCCTGTGCTCGGTCTTGACGGTGAGCTTGATATAGCCGTCGAAGACGCCCGACTTGTCGCGCTTGACCTCGGCGACGATGATGCCACGCTCCTTCACCATGATCGGCGCCGAGACCATGTTGACGTCGGCGACCTGCGGCCGGATCAGTCCGGCAAGGGCGGCACTGATCAGCGCACGGGTGTTCATCGTCGCGGTCGAGCCGTCGAACAATATCTCGACTTCGCTGATCGGATCCTCGGTGACCTGGCCGACAAAGGCGCCGAGCACTTCGGCGAGCTTGACGAACGGCTTCAGCCGCGGCGCCTCTTCCGCCGTGATCGAGGGCATGTTGATGGCGTTGGAGACCGCGCCCTTGATCAGATAGTCGGCCATCTGTTCGGCGACCTGCAGCGCGACATTCTCCTGTGCTTCCGCCGTCGAGGCACCAAGGTGTGGTGTCGCCACCACGTTCTCCATGCCGAACAGCGCATTCTGCTCCGCTGGCTCGACCTCGAACACGTCGATGCCGGCGCCGGCCACCTTGCCGCTCTTCAGCGCCGCGACCAGGTCGGCCTCGACCACCAGCCCGCCACGGGCGCAGTTGATGATGCGCACGCCATTCTTCATCTTGGCTATGGCTGCCGCATCGATGATGTTGCGGGTCTTGTCGGTCAGCGGCGTGTGCAGGGTGATGAAGTCGGCGCGGGCGAAGAGTTCGTCCAGTTCCACCTTGTCGACGCCGAGCTCCTCGGCGCGCTTGTCCGACAGGAAAGGGTCGAAGGCGATGACATGCATCTTTAGCCCGACGCCGCGTGTGGCGACGATCGAACCGATGTTGCCGCAGCCGATGATGCCCAGCGTCTTGCCGGTGATCTCGACGCCCATGAAGCGGTTCTTCTCCCATTTGCCGGCATGGGTCGAAGCGTTGGCTTCCGGGATCTGGCGGGCGAGCGCGAAGATCATCGCCACAGCGTGTTCGGCCGTCGTGATCGAATTGCCGAAGGGCGTGTTCATCACGATGATACCCTTGCGGCTTGCCGCAGGGATATCGACATTGTCGACGCCGATGCCGGCACGGCCGATGACCTTGAGATTGGTGGCGGCGTTGATCAGCTTCTCGGTGACCTTGGTCGCCGAGCGGATGGCGAGGCCGTCATAGCGGCCGATCACTTCGAGCAGCTTT
Source organism: Mesorhizobium sp. B2-5-4 (assembly GCF_006441095.1). Classification (NCBI taxonomy): domain Bacteria; kingdom Pseudomonadati; phylum Pseudomonadota; class Alphaproteobacteria; order Hyphomicrobiales; family Phyllobacteriaceae; genus Mesorhizobium; species Mesorhizobium sp. B2-5-4. The sequence continues at coordinate 45,031 of NZ_VFUR01000005.1, forward strand.
TCCTTGTCCTTGCCGAGATCGGGCAGATAGTCGACCTCGACGCCGCGATCCTTGAATATCTGCACGGCCGTGGGAGAGAGTTTGTCAGAGACGAGAACGCGGGGCGCCATGGCGGCCTCCTTGAAAATGGGATTGATCCGGGAATGGGCGGCCCTCGGGCCGCCACGGAGAGTTTCAGGCAGCCGCTTTCAGCGACGCCTTCTGGCTGGCAAAAGCCCAATCGAGCCAGGGCATCAGCGCTTCGAGATCGGAGGCCTCGACGGTTGCGCCGCACCAGATGCGCAATCCCGGCGGGGCATCGCGATAGGAACCGATGTCGTAGGCGACGCCTTCCTTGTCGAGCATCGAGACAAGCCCTTTGGCGAACGCCGCTTGCCCATCAGCGTCGAGCGCCGCGACATCCGGGTCGCTGAAAGACAGACAGACCGACGTGTTCGATCGGGTCGCCGGCGCGACGGCGAGATGGCCGAGCCAGGATGAGCTTTCCACGAACCGGTCGAGCACGGCGGCATTGGCATCCGCCCTGGCAATCAGCGCATCGATGCCGCCGATCGACTTCGCCCAGTTCAACGCGTCGAGATAGTCCTCGACGCAAAGCATCGACGGCGTGTTGATGGTTTCGCCCTTGAAGATGCCCTCGATCAGTTTGCCGCCCGAGGTCAGGCGGAAGATTTTCGGCAACGGCCATGAAGGCTTGTAGCTCTCCAGCCGCGCGACGGCACGTGGCGACAGGATCAGCATGCCATGCGCGCCCTCGCCGCCCAGCACCTTCTGCCAGGAGAAGGTCACGACATCGAGTTTCTCGAAATCGAGCCTTTGCGCGAAGGCCGCGGAAGTAGCGTCGCAGATGGTCAGGCCCTTGCGATCGGCGGGAATGAAGCCGCCGTCCGGCACGCGGACGCCCGAGGTCGTGCCGTTCCAGGTGAAGACCACATCGCGATCGAAATCGATCCTGGTCAGATCCGGCAGTGCGCCATAGCCGGCTTCGATCTTGCGGACATCGGCAACTTTCAGCTGTTTGACCACATCGGTGACCCAGCCGGAGCCGAAGCTTTCCCAGGCGACCATGTCGACGCCGCGCTCGCCGAGCAACGACCACAGCGCCATCTCGACGGCACCTGTGTCGGAGGCCGGCACGATGCCGATGCGGTAGTCGGCCGGGACCTTGAGAATCTCGCGCGTCAACGCGATCGCCTGCTCGAGCTTGGTCTTGCCGATCTTGGCGCGGTGGGAACGGCCGAGCGCGGCGGATTTCAGCGCCTCGACCGACCAGCCGGGACGTTTTGCGCAGGGACCTGAGGAAAAATTGGGATTTGCCGGACGGAGTCCGGGCTTCGTAAGCGTCGTCATCGTGGTCTATCCTTCCAGATAGTGGCCCCTCGTTGGGGAGGGGTGGCCCACGGACGGCGATATGCGTTCAGGCCTCGGGCGTCAAGAGGAAAGTTTTTGTCGCTGCCGGGATACCAGACGCATGTCGCCCAAAAGTGCGCGGCGGACAGCGACATGTAATCAAACAAGAAATGTCTGCGATCAGGATTTCGGGATCCAAACGCAAACGGCGGACCTCAGGATCCGCCGCCAAAGTCCCGGTCTTTCCCAGGCCTTACCAGAGGTCGTAGCGCAGCCCGAGCTTGACAGTCTGGTAGTCTATGCCCTTGTGAATGTTGAAGGCGCCATTGTCGTAGGCGACATATTTGCCGTCCGGCACCGAGAAATACTCATAGCCCAGATCGACGGAAACGTTCTTCGTAACCTGATAAGACAGCCCGGCGCCGATCGAGTAAGCGAAGTTGAATTTGGCGGCCGTATCGGTTTGGCCATCATACCCTGCGGGGTCATTGCAGAAAAACCCGCCCGTTCCGGCGGAATTTACCGGTGTTTCCACACAATCCTTGGCGCCGATGCTCTTGTAATATTTGTTGTACGCAAGGCCGATGCCGCCGCCGACATAAGGAGTGATCCCGACATAAGTGCCGAGATCGACATAGCCATTGGCCATGAGGCTGTAGGCTTTGTTGCTGCCGTTGTCGATCTGGTCGCACAACTGCGATGCGGGCGCGGAATTGATGGTTCCGAAACCGTCATCTACGAGCGTCGTGCCTTTGCAAGTGGTGGCAAGTTTCTGATGATCGGCGAATTTATTGGTCGGCAGAATCCCGCCATTCAGTTCCACCCGAAGATAGTCGTTGACGTGATAGCCCATGCCGACGCTGCCTGTAAAAAGGCTGCTCTCGGACGTAAAGCTGTTCAGGGGCCCGCTCGAGACCTCCTCGTTATCGAATGGGTGGCTGAACGCATAGCCGACGTCGCCGCGCAGGTACCAGCCAGAGCCGACCTCGACCGGCACATAGTCGGGTGCCTGGTCGACATAGATCGGTGGATCGTAGTCGGCGGCTATTGCAGGCGTCAGCGGCAACAGGAATGCGGCAAGCGCCAGCCCCATACGCGATATTGATATCATGGTCCCCGGCTCCCGAATTCGGCGCGTCGCATAGGTGACGCACCATCGTTTCAAGGAGCATTGTTAACCATAGTGGTTAAGTCGCGGTTAAGGCTAACAGAGCGTTAGCGAATTGATTTCGCTAATGCATGTCGCCCAAAATGACCTGACTTTGGAGAAGCCGGCATGCAGGAAAGCAAAGATCTGAAGTGTGCCGCTTGGTTCTATTTCGATGCGACGTCTGAAGTACTTCCGTGGCGACAACCCAAACGAAAACCGCCCGGCTGGGCCGGGCGGTTCGCATATATCGGATCGTGCAAGTCTTACTTGGTGTAGATCGGCTCGGGTTCGGGCTGGTAGGCCACCACCGGTGCGGCGCAACCGTTGTTGCCGCCGAACTGGTAGCGCAGGCCACCCCGCACCTCGTGGGTGTTGAAGCCATGGTCGAAGCCAGGCCCGGCGCTGCTCGTGTCGTATTCGAACATGCGGCCGCCCTGGATATGGGAGAAGCGGTAGCCAGCATCGAGGATGATCTTGTCGGTCAGGCAGTAGGAAGCACCGGCCATGACCGCGTAGGCGAAACGCCAGTTGGACGCGCCAGGATTGGTCTCGGTGGTGTTCGGATCGTGGACGGTATCCCACTTGATCCGCGCACCGCCGATGCCGGCGCCGACATAGGGCGTGATGCCGTGCCAGGTGCCGATATCCACATAAGCATTGGCCAGCAGCAGCAAGGCGCTCATCTTCGACACTTCGGTCGAGGTCGAGGTGAGATCCGAGGTTCCGCCATTAAAATTCGACTTGAACCAGTAGTCGGCGGTCAGGTCGGTACGGAAGTGTTCGTTGATCTTGTAGCCGACGCCGCCGCCGAGCGAGAAGCCGCCTTTGAGCTTGCCATAATCGAAAGTCTTGCTGCCGGCGACACCGACAGGAGGTCCGCAGGGGCAAGGGGCGGCCCCATAGGTGATGTAGTCGATGTCGCCCACCTTCGACTTGTGATAGTCGATGTCGCCGCGGATATACCAGCCGCCGACGTCCACCGGCTGCTCGTAGACCGGTGGCGGTGCCTCTTCGACCTGTGGCTCCGGCAGGTCGGCTGCGAACACCGGCCAGGCCAAGCCCGCGAACAGCAGCGCGAACAGGGCATTTCTTGCTGTATTGAACATGCTTGTCACCCCTAGAAACCTCGGAACGGCGATCGCGTCCGGATGAGATTGGCTTTCAGGCGTGGATAATGAATTGCAAAGGTTAAAAGGCGTTTAACCCTGTCGATTAACCACGAATCTCTAAAGTTCCAGGGATTCGGCGATGATTTCGACAGAAGGAGACCAGTTGTGGCCAACAAAAAGCCCGCCGGAGGGGCGAGCTTCGATGCAACCAAGGCGGCGCGCGACGCCTTCCCCTGGGCTGCGATCAGGCGGCGCTGCGGGTTTCCGAGATCACCCCGACGATGTCGTTGACCACGGCCTCGACCAGCTGCGGGTCATCGCCCTCGGCCATGACACGGATCAGCGGCTCGGTGCCGGATGGACGGATGACCAGCCGCCCGGCCTTGCCGAGACGGTGGCGGGCGTCTTCGATCGCGGCCTTGACCGGAGCTTCCTCCAACGGCTTGCCGCCGGCGATGCGAACGTTCTTCAACAGTTGCGGCACCGGCTCGAATTTCTTCGACAGTTCGCTGACCGGGCGGCCCTGCCGCTTGATGCAGGCCAGCACCTGCAGCGCCGAGACCAGACCGTCGCCCGTGGTCGAAAAGTCTGACAGCACGATGTGGCCCGACTGCTCGCCGCCGACATTGAGCCCATGCGCGCGCATATGCTCCACGACATAGCGGTCGCCGACCTTGGTGCGGTGCAATTGCAGCTTCATGTCGCCGAGAAAGCGTTCGAGGCCGAGATTGGACATGATCGTCGAAACGACGCCGCCGCCGGCCAGCCGCCCGCTCTGGTGCCATGACTCGGCGATCAGCGCCATGATCTGGTCGCCGTCGACGATGGCCCCATTCTCATCGACGATGACGACGCGGTCGGCATCGCCATCGAGCGCGATGCCGATGTCGGCGCGCACTTCATGCACCTTCTTCTGCAGCCCGGCCGGATGGGTCGAGCCGCATTCCCTGTTGATGTTGAAGCCGTTGGGTTCGACATTGATCGCCACGACCTCGGCGCCAAGTTCCCACAGCGCCTCGGGCGCCACCTTGTAGGCCGCGCCATTGGCGCAGTCGACGACGATCCTGAGGCCCGAAAGCGACATCGAGCGTGGCAAGGTGCGCTTGGCGAACTCGATGTAGCGGTCATGCACGCCGTCGACGCGCTTGGCGCGGCCAAGCCCGTCGGAATCGGCGAGCGCCAGTTCGATATCCTTGTCGAGCATGCTCTCGATGCGTTCTTCGATCTCGTCGGAGAGCTTGTAGCCGTCAGGCCCGAACAGCTTGATGCCGTTGTCATAATAGGGATTGTGCGAAGCCGAGATCATGACGCCGATGTCGGCACGCAGCGAACGCACCAGCATCGCGACCGCCGGCGTCGGGATCGGGCCGAGCAGGAACACGTCCATGCCGGCGGCGCAAAGGCCGGCCACCATCGCGTTCTCGATCATGTAGCCGGAAAGCCTGGTGTCCTTGCCGAGCACGACACGATGGCGATGGCTGCCGCGCTGGAACGAAAGACCGGCGGCCATGCCAACCCGCATGGCGATTTCGGCGGTCATCGGAAACTTGTTGGCGCGCCCGCGAATGCCATCCGTGCCGAAGTAATTCCCTGCCATGCTAACCAGTACCCTCGATTGTCCTTAGCCGGCACGTCATGCCACAATTGGCCGCCGCGCCTCGATCACATTGTGTGATTATATGTTACCAATCCTTAGAAAATCATTGTTGTGCACTGCACACAACATGGCGGCAGCTTAGCATGGAGACGCGGTTGCCTCTCAATATACCAGTTTTGCGAGCCATTCGGCGCGGATGCACCCCGAGAATTCTTGCTTCGGCGGCCGTCAGGCCAAATGATTTCATCACCTTGTCGTCAGAATGCGATTTTCGGCGATATATACGCCACTTGGCATCTGGCGCAACCGACCGTTGAGCGTTATTGATTCGCTGGGACGTATAATGGGCTGCAGCCACGGAGAAACGCTATGCTCATCCACCGAATTGCTACTCTGACCGGCCTTGCGGTCGCGACGTTGTTCCTGGCCGCGCCAGCCAACGCGCTGACGATGGCCGAGTGCAGCACGAAGTATAACGCCGCCAAGGACGCGGGGACACTTGCCGGGGCGACCTGGAACCAGTTCCGCAAGGCACAGTGCGGCACCGACGCCGCGGCCACCACCGACACCAAGGCGGCCACGACCAAGGCTGCTGAAACCAAGCCGGCCGAAACCAAGCCGGCCAAGACCACCAAGGCTGCCGCCGCAGCCGCCGACAGCACGGCCAAGGGCCTGACCGCCAAGGAATGCAGCACCAAGTACCAGGCGGCCAAGGCCGCCGGCACGCTGAACGGCATGAAGTGGAACGACTTCCGCAAAACCGAATGCGCCGCTGGCGCATCCGCCGCCGCTGACAGCACCAAGCCGGCGACCACCAAGGCTGCGACCACGACCGCCCCGGCCGCCGCTTCTGGCAAGCGCCTGAGCATGGCCGAATGCAGCACCAAATATCAGGCTGCCAAGACGGCGAATACGCTGAACGGCATGAAGTGGAACGACTTCCGCAAGAGCGAATGCGGCGCCAGCGCCTCTGACGATGATACCGTGCCGGCTCCGAGCGAGGCGACCTACACCAAGGAACCAGCAAAGCCGACTGCTGTGGCGCCAAAGGGCGTGACTTTCCCGACCGCCATCTCGCCGAAATTCGCCAGCGAGACCCCGGCCAAGGGCCGCATGCACACCTGCCTCGAACAGTACTACGCCAACAAGGACGCCAACACGCTTGGCGGCCTGAAGTGGATCCAGAAGGGCGGCGGCTTCTACAGCCTCTGCAATGCCAAGCTGAAGAGCTGATCGACCGCATCTGAAAAAACAAAGCCCGCGAGCCGCAAGGCTCGCGGGCTTTTTTGTTCGGCATTGGCCAGGCTCAACTCCCTTGCTTGGAGAGGAGCCCGACCAGACTTGAAAGATCGGCGTTGGCCATGCCAGCCGCCACACCGCGTCGCATAAGATTTTGCATCGGCAAGACGAGTTCGGTGCTGACATCAGCCGCTTTGCTGGCATCGACCAGATTGACATAGGCATCTGCCTGCATGCCCAGATTGGAAACGACATTGGCGGTGTGGTCGCCGCTGTCGATCTGTTGCGCCCATTTCGGCAATCCGCCTTGCATCGCCTGAAGCCACGATGTCAGCAGCGGCATGAATTCGCCGGCGGGGATTCCAGCCTTGCCCGTCAATGCCAATGCCTGCAGCACACCGGCGAACAACCCGTACATGCCGGCCAGGAGCGAGATGTCGTAGAGTGGCGCGAGACCGGCATCCTCGCCAAGATACTTGCTGGTGCCGAGCGCATCGAGCCGGCCTGCATGGTCGTCGAACGCTTGCCTGGAGCCACTGTAGAGTATCAAGGCATTCTGCCCGCCGATCATCGGCGGTACCGCCATGATGCCGCCGTCGATATAGTCGGCACCGCATTGGGCGGCCCAGACGGACATCGCTCGCGCCTGTTCGGGTGTGCCGTTGGTGAGATTGACCAATGTGCGGCCCGAAAGCGCGTCCCCTGCGGGACCGAGCACCTCATGGACAGTGTCGTACACCAGAAGGCATGCCACGATCAGCGGGCTCGACCTGACCGCCTCCTCGACATTCCTGGCCACTATGGCGCCGTTGGCCGCGACGAGCTCCGACTTTGCCGCTGAGCGGTTCCACACCGTCACCGCGTGCCCCTTCTCAAGAAAGGCTTCGGCGAGCGCCGTGCCCATGGCACCGAGGCCGATTACAGCAATATCACTCATCCTGCTTTTCCTTTGTTCGCTTTGCCGGTCACACCGGCAGAGGGCTCAGATCCTGGCCAAGGCCGCCATCCACGGTCAGCCGGGCACCCGTGGTGAAGGTCGCGTCGAAAGCCAGGAACAGCACCGCACGCGCCACCTCCTCGATCGTGCCGTGACGCTTCATCGGCGTGACCTTGTCGCCTATCCTGATGAAGGCCGCACGCTCCTCGGCGGAAGCGCTGGCCACACCCATTGTCGGTGTGTCGATGAAGCCGGGGCTGACCACATTCACGCGGATCCGGCGCGGCAGCAGTTCGGCGGCCAGCACCTTGGCGAAGGCGCGAAGTGCTGCCTTCGACCCGGAATAGACACTCATGCCGCCGGTGCCGGATTCGTCGGCGACGGACGAGGTGAAGACGATGGCGCCGCCATCCCTAATGAGGGGCAAGAGCCGCTGAACGGTGAAGAAGGCCCCTTGGTATTGATGTTGAAGATGCGGTCGTAGCTGTCTTCGGTAACCTGCGGCACCGGCTCCAGATAGGCGATCCCGGCATTGACGTGCAGGAAATCGATCTGGCCGAGCTTCTGCCCGACCTCTGCGCCGAGTGTAACGATAGCGGCCATGTCGCCGATGTCGGACCGCAACACATGGGCGCGCGAAAACAGCCTGGCGCGTGCGGCATCGATGTTGCGTTCGTCACGGCCGGTGACCAGCACCTCGGCGCCGCCCTCAACCAATGCCTCGGCGACAGCGAGCCCCATGCCGTGGGTTCCGCCGATCACCACAGCTTTGCTGTTTGCGTATCGTGTCATGATGCATCCTTTTGACAAAATCCTGCCCTCGACGGCCTTTGCAGGCCGAAGCGGGATACCGATATGGTGTTGTGGTGCTCGCCGGTGTTTGCGATCTGGTCCGAAGCTATGGGCCGACTTGGTTTTTCTCAAGTACCGACAAAAATGTAAGCCACCCACCGATTGCTCAGAATTGGATGAAACATGGGAAAGAAACAGCCAGATAGTTGCGGACTTGGACCCGCACTCGAGGTGATCGGCGGCAAATGGAAAGCGTTGCTGCTCTGGCAGATACACAAAGCGCCGGCGCGATTCGGCGAGCTGAAGCGCCTGGTGCCCGACATCAGCGAAAAAATGCTGATCCAGCAGCTGCGCGAAATGGCGGCGGACGGCATCGTCCATCGCCAGGTCTTCCCCGAAGTGCCGCCCAGGGTCGAATATTCGATCACCGACTTCGGCATCGAGCTGGACAATGCCCTGATCCCGCTCGCCAGATGGGGCAAGCAACATGCGGTGCGGACTGAAAGGCGTCCCGGCAAGGCAGATGCGCCCGCGCCGCACGCTTCATGACCAGCACGAATAAAAAACGCCGCGGCTTCAAACCGCGGCGTTTTTCTTGAAACCTGTAATCCAAGCTCAGCTGGACGGCTGCGGCTCCATGCCGCCTTCGGGCTCGGGGCCCTTCTTGCGGCGGCCGGACTTCGGCACGGCCGAGCCACGGCTCGGCGGCGTGTCGTCGCCAAGGTCGCGCGAGGGCTTCTGTCCGGCGATCAACTGCTTGATCTCCTCGCCGGACAACGTCTCGTATTCGAGCAGGCCTTGTGCCAGCGCGATCCATTCCTTTTTCTTCTTGGTCAGGATGGATTTAGCCGTCGAATAGGCTTCGTCGATCAGCCGACGCACCTCGCCGTCGATGATCTGCGCGGTCTCTTCCGAGATGTTCTGCGTACGCGCCACCGAATGGCCGAGGAACACTTCCTCCTGGTTGTCGCCATAGGCGACATGGCCGAGCTTGTCGGAGAAGCCCCAGCGCGTGACCATGGCGCGCGCCAGCTTGGTCGCCTGCTCGATGTCGGAGGAAGCGCCGGACGTGATGTTCTCCTTGCCGAACTTGAACTCCTCGGCGACTCGGCCGCCCATCATGATGGCGAGGCGCGAGATCATGTATTTGTAGCTCATGGAGTAGCGGTCGCCTTCCGGCAACTGCATGACCATGCCGAGCGCGCGGCCGCGCGGGATGATGGTCGCCTTGTGCAGCGGATCTGCCGACGGCACGTTGAGCGCCAGGATGGCGTGGCCGGCCTCGTGATAGGCGGTCAGCTCCTTCTCGGCCTGGGTCATGGCCGACGAGCGGCGCTCGGCGCCCATCATGATCTTGTCCTTGGCGTCCTCGAACTCGGCCATGGTGACGAGGCGCTTGTTGCGCCGCGCCGCCATCAGCGCGGATTCGTTGACCAGGTTCATCAGGTCGGCGCCAGAGAAGCCGGGCGTACCACGAGCGACAACCTTGAGGTCGACATTGGGCGCCAGCGGCACGTTGCGCACATGCACCTTGAGGATCTTCTCGCGGCCGACGATGTCGGGGTTCGGCACCACCACCTGGCGGTCGAAACGGCCTGGTCTGAGCAATGCCGGATCGAGCACGTCGGGCCGGTTGGTGGCGGCGATCAGGATGATGCTTTCGTTGGACTCGAAGCCGTCCATCTCGACCAGCAGCTGGTTCAGCGTCTGCTCGCGCTCGTCATTGCCGCCGCCGAGGCCGGCACCGCGATGGCGGCCAACGGCGTCGATTTCGTCGATGAAGATGATGCAGGGCGCATTCTTCTTGGCCTGGTCGAACATGTCGCGGACGCGGCTGGCGCCGACGCCGACGAACATCTCGACGAAGTCCGAGCCCGAAATGGTGAAGAACGGCACGTTGGCTTCGCCGGCGACCGAGCGGGCAAGCAGCGTCTTGCCGGTGCCGGGAGGGCCGACCAGCAGCACGCCGCGCGGAATCTTGCCGCCGAGGCGCTGGAATTTCTGCGGATCGCGCAGGAACTCGACGATCTCTTCGAGATCTTCCTTGGCCTCGTCGACGCCGGCGACGTCCTGGAAGGTGACGCGGCCATGCGCCTCGGTCAGGAGCTTGGCCTTGGACTTGCCGAAGCCCATGGCGCGCCCGGAGCCGGACTGCATCTGGCGCATGAAGAATATCCACACGCCGAGGATGAGGATCATCGGCAGCCACGAGATCAGGTAGCCGAACAGCGAATTGGAGCCGTCGGTCTCAGGCCGCGCATTGATGGTGACGTTCTTGTCCTGCAGCCGCGAGACCAGCTGCGGATCGCCGGGCGAATAGGTCTGGAAGCCGCTGGAGTTGTCGGTGTAGGTGCCGGTGATGCGGGCGCCCGCGATGGTCACCGTCTTGACCCGGCCGGCCGCGACATCCTGCAGGAACTGCGAATAAGGCACATCGCTCGAAGCCCCGCGCGTCTGCGGCGTCTGGAACAGATTGAAGAGGGCGATGAGCAGGACCGCTATGATCGCCCAGAGCGCGAGGTTGCGATAGTTCGGATTCATCAATTGTCCCGTTGGCGTCCGCGAGCGGACAGCATCATGAGAGGAAACTTGGGCCTAACATAGGGAGAGCGTCCCCCCTTGCCAAGCAGAACAGCATGTCTGGGTTAAGCTTTCGCCCAGCATCAACCGGCACTGTGGCCACGCAATGGCAAGGCGGGAAGCGGCGCGGCGCCGATCAACCCGGCGACGGCGCGTGCCGGGGCCAGATCGAAGGACGGCAGGAAGCGGGCAAAGGGGCTAACGATCGGCGAGGCCGCGAACCTTTGCGGTGCGGGCCAATCAGGCGCCGGACCAGCTTTCCCGACGCCTTCCGGCAGGGCTGGTTCAGCCGCCAATGCCGCGCGCAACAGGCTGGGCGGGGTCTCGCCCCGGCCTACAACCAGCCGCTTCGCCGCCGCTGCCCCGAATGGCGCGATCAACAATGCACCGCTGGCGTCGTTCAACGTGATTTGGCGGCGGTCATCCCAGATGGCCGCGTCGACCGCCGCCGCTGCCGCCGGCAAGCCCCGCCTCTCTCGGTGCAGGAAGATGCCGGCGCGCCGGAAGTCGACCACCGTCCGCGACAATGTGGCGCAAAGAAACCCGGTCTTCAGCCGGGCGAACAACGCCTCGCTGCGAGCCAGGTCCGGCAGGAAGGCAATCCCGCCCGACGTTGCCAGGAGAATGCGCAGCGCGTAGACGGCCGCCCGATCGTCGCCGGCGCCGAGCAGGGCCGGATCGAGTCGGATGAGGCCCACTGCCGGCCGGCTGGCAAAGCGCTCGACCAGGCAGGCGGCCTCCGCGCCAAGACGCGTGCGGGCGCGGGCCTCCTTCGCGGCCAACGCCAGCGCGTCGTTCATGCGCTGTGCGCCGGCCTCCCCGGCAAGGATTGCGCGCATGCGCGGCCGCTCGAAGGCTTCATCGGCATTGGTCGGGTCCTCGGCCCAGCCGACCTGTTGGCGGCGCAGGAAATCGCGCAACGCATGGCGCCGCACCCCAAGAAGCGGTCGCACGATCCAGTCGCGCCAGTCATGCAAGGTGGCGGGTGCCATGCCGGCAAGGCCCCGTCCCTCGTCGCGGGCCGCATCGTTGCGATCGAGCCGCATCAGCACCGTCTCGGCCTGGTCGTCGGATGTATGTCCGGTCACGATCAGGCCGATGCCTTCCGCCCGCGCGGCGCTGGCCAGCAGCCGGTAGCGCGCCTCGCGCGCTGCCGCCGGGAGGCCGGTCGACGGTTTTTCTCCGGACCAGGCCAGGATACGGTGGGCGATGCCGCGCTCCGCGCAAAGCTTCGCCACGGCCAGCGCCTCATCAGCCGAACCCTGCCGCAAGCCGTGGTCGACGGTTACAGCCAGCAGCCTGGCGGACGGTGCGGTTCGGTCGAGATGCTGTTTGAGAAGAAGAAGGAGCGCAGTCGAGTCGCTGCCGCCCGATACGGCCGCAACAGCGCCGTTGGTAAAATCGATACGCGAAAAAAGTCTCGTCGAAAAATCAGGCCCGGTGTCGAGCATCAATGCATGTCGCCAAAAAGCGGTCCCGGGTTTGGGACTGCGACATCCCAGGGAAAGATCAGCACGCAGCCAGTGCCTTCTCCTGCTTGACGCGTTCCTTGAGTGTGCTGGAAATATCGGGATAGCGCTTGCCGACCTCGCTGAAGGTGGCGCAGGCGACGTCATGCTGCTTGAGGCCGACCAGCGACACGCCGAGCTTCAACAGCATGTCGGGCGCTTTCTTGGCTTTGGGATAGTCCTTGCTGGCGGCGAGGAAGACTTCCGCCGCATCGCGGTATTTCTGCTGGCCAAGCAGCGATTCGCCCAGCCAGTAATGTGCGTCCGCCGTCTTGGCGTCCTTGGGGAAGCGGGAGATGTGGTCGCGGAAACCCTGTTCGGCGGTGCCGTAGTCGCCCGACAGGATGAACTGGTAGGAGTTGCGGTAGAGCTCTTCGGGATTGTTGGTGGCGGGCAGCGCCGCGACCACCGTGCCGCCGGACTTGCCGGCCTTGGCGGGTGCGCCGTTGGCGGGTGCCGTGTCCTGTGCCGGTGCGGTTGCCTGCGTATTGCCGCCGGCATCGATCACATTGCCATTCTTGTCGACGGTGATGGACCCAAAGGTCTTTTCGGGCGCTCCCTTGCCGGGGATCACCTTGCCGGGGTCGCCGTCGGGTGATTCGACAATGACGTCCTCGACCGTCTTGCCGCTTGTGGATTGATCGCCGCCGGGCGCGGCCCCGGCATCAGCCGGCGCCTGGGTTGCCGGGGCCGAGGCCACGTCGGTGTTGGTTCCGGTGGTGGCGTCTGATTTCTTCTGCGCCGGCGGTTGTCCACCTTGCGAGCCGCCTTCCAGCTGCTGGAAGCGGAACTCGTTGTCTTCCTGTTGTTTGCGGATCTGCTCCTGCATTTGCAGGATCTGGAAATTGAGTTCCTCGACCTTGCCGGTCAGCTGCCGCAGCTGGTCCTCGAGCCCGGTCACGCCGGCGCCGCTCGACTGCGCGAGCTGGATCTGATCCTGCTTTTTCTTCTCACCGAAAAGGCTGGGCAACTCAAGTGTCGGCAGATGGAAGGAAAACCCGCTCTCGGTTGATTGCCCCGAACCGCTCGCTAAAGCGGTTACGCCTGATAGGAGCAGCAGCGCAAGCGTGCCGCTCAGAACCGATCTCAAATGCATGTGCCTCTCGCCGTCCAATCGTTAGCTTGTTCGCGCCTTCCAATCGATGTGAGACCAGCCAAGCGCCCTCGGCTCATAGCAGGGCGCGAGACTTCGGCCAAATTTTGTTTCGGGCCTCCGGATATGAAAAAGGCGGCCGGGAGGCCGCCTTTCGCAGAAGTGTGTTGTATTTTTGCCGATCAGGATCCAGCGCCGCTGAGCGTGGTGACGGCGCGGCGATTCTGCGACCAGCAGGAGATGTCATCGCATACCGCGACCGGACGTTCCTTGCCGTAGGAAATCGTCTTGAGGCGGCTGGCCGAAACACCCTTGGAAACCAGGAAGTCGCGAGTAGCGGCCGCACGGCGGGCACCGAGCGCCAGATTGTATTCGCGCGTGCCGCGTTCGTCGGCATGGCCTTCGACGACGATGGCATATTGCTTGTACTGGTTCAGCCACTGCGCCTGACGCGAAAGCGTCGTCTGCGCGTCGGCCCGGATCGAGGTCGAGTCCGTATCGAAGAAGATGCGGTCGCCGATGTTGACGGTGAAGTCCTGCGCAGAGCCGGGTGTTGCAGCACCCGCGCCATTGAGGCCAAGGTCAGCGGCGCTGTTCGGCGTCTTCTTCGAGGCGCAACCGGCGACGGCGAGCATCGCCACCAGCGCGATCATGACCGGGTTTCTGGTAAGTGCTGCGATACGGCCCATGCCGCCTCTCCTTCGTATTCGAGTGATTTCGTTGATCACCCAGTAACCACGTTTGGGTTAACCGGCATTCAAGAAACACGGTTAAAATTTGGTTTAAACTGCCCGTCCGCAGCCGTTTTGTCATGAGCCACAGTTGGCGCGGACCCTAGGCGGAAATGCGGCCAAAACGCGACGAAGGCGGGAAAAAGGGGCCGAAAACGGCCCCTTTTCAGCTTGTGTGGCAATTCAGTCGAACCTATTCCAGCAACGGCGACCAGGCCGGATCCGAAGCAAAATTCGATGTCGGGATCGGCTGTTCGTTGCGGCCGGTGAGATCGACGGAAACCAGTTTCGGGCCGCCATTGGAGTCACGGAAGAACATCAGCACGCGGCCATTCGGGGCCCAGGTCGGGCCTTCCTGCTGGAAGCCGGACGACAGGATGCGCTCGCCAGAGCCGTCGGTCTTCATGACGCCGATCTGGAATTCGCCGCCGCTCTGCTTGGTGAAGGCGATGAGGTCGCCGCGCGGCGACCATACCGGCGTCGAATAGACGCCGTCGCCGAAGGAGATGCGGGTCTGGCCCGAGCCGTCGGCGCCCATGACGTAGATCTGCGCGCGGCCGCCACGGTCGGAGGTGAACACCACCTTGCTGCCGTCGGGCGAATAGGAGGGGGAGGTGTCGATGGCGGTCGAGTTGGTCAGCCGCGTCGTCGAACGGCTGCGCAGGTCCATGGCGAAGATGTTGGAATTGCCGTCGTCGCGCAGCAGGCTCATGATCACCTTCTGGCCGTCGGGCGAGAAGCGCGGCGCGAACGTCATGCCGGGAAAATTGCCGACCAGTTCGCGCTGCCCGGTCTCGATCTGCAGGAGATAGACCCGCGGCTGGCCGCTTTCATACGACATGTAGGTGATTTCCTGCCGGTTCGGCGAGAAGCGTGGCGTCAGCACGATCGACCGGCCATCCGAAAGGTAGCGGACGTTGGCGCCGTCCTGGTCCATGATGGCGAGGCGCTTCTTGCGCGCGTTCTTGGCGCCGGACTCGTCGATGAACACGACGCGCGTGTCGAAATAGCCCTTCTCCCCGGTCAGCCGCTCATAGATGGCATCGGCGATGATGTGGGCGACGCGGCGCTGATTGGCATCGTTGGCGAAGAACTGCTCGCCGGCCATCTGCTGTCCGGCAAAGGTGTCCCACAGCCGGTACTGGGCGCGGATACGGCCGTCTGCTTCCTTGCTGACGCTGCCGGTGACCAGCGCCTGCGCGTTGATTACCTTCCAGTCGTCGAAGCGGGGGGTTGCGTCCGGATTGGCGATCTTCTCGATGAAGGCGCTCTTGTCGATCGGCGCGAACAGGCCGGAGCGCTTGAGATCAGCGGTGACAATCTGGGAAATCTGGGCGCCAAGCGCATCACCGCCCTGGAAATCCGTAATGGCGATCGGCAGCGGCTCGACATTGCCCTTGTTGACGTTGAGTTCGACGAGCGCCAGCGCCGGCAGCGTGCCGGCAGCGGTCATGCCCATCGCCATCGCGGCAATCATCAGGAGCGGCTTGAGGATTGATTTCATGTCTTCTCGCTTCTCATACTGATTTTCGGATGTCAGGGCCTACAGGCCGAGCATCTCCCTTGGATCGAAGGTGACCCGGATGTCGTTCCAGATATCTTGCTTGCCGGCGGGAACCTGCAGGCCGGCCATGTCGCATTTCTGAACCGCGCGCACCGCACTCTCATCGAACTGCCTGTTGCCGCTCGATGTTTCAACGGAGGGACGACCGTCGAGCTTGCCTGAGTTGTTCAGGTTGAAACGGACGACGACGACGAAATTCTCCGAACCTTCAAGCCCGGCCGGCAAGGTCCAGCAACCGCCCAACTGGCTTTCCAGGGCGCCCTGCTCCGACTTCGACAGCTTCTGGCCTTGATTCTTGTCGCCACCGAGCGACGCCTGCTGGGTCGAGCGCTTGGCGCCGCCGCCGGACGGCTTCTGCTTGTCGAGCAGGGCCGAAATCTCATTGGCGTTGAACTGCTTGTCGTCGGACTTCGGCTTCGACGAGGCTTCCTTGACCGGCTTGTCGGCATCTTTGCGGTCAGGCGCCTTGGCGCTTTCGGCCTGTGCCGGCTGCGGCTTTGGCCGCGCTTCCGGCGCGGGCGCCGAATTCGGCAATTGGGTCTCTTCTGTGGGCGGGTCCTTGGCTATGGCCTCGGCGACGGCATCCGGCTTGACCTCAGGGGTCGGATCGATAGCAGCGGTCTTGTCCTGCGGCGGCGGTGTCGGCGCCGGCTTGGCCGGCGTCGGCTTGGGCTCCGTCTTCTTGACCGGCTCGGGCTTGACCTCTTCCTTGGGCGTCGGCGCTGGCGCCACTTCCGTCGCCGGAATGGGCTTGGGCTTTTCCTGCGGCTTCGGCACGTCCTCGGTCTTCGGGATTTCCTTCGGGGTTGGCGCTGGCGCCGGGGCCGACGTCGTGTCGACGGGTTTCGGCTTGGCTTCCGGCGTTATCGGCTTGTCGGTGTCGACGCTGTTTTCGCCCACCTTCTGCGCATCCGGCACGACGTCGGGACGCTGCGTCGGCAACGGCGCCGGCTTTTCATGCATCACGGCCTTCTTGTCGCCCTGTAGCGTCTGCGCAATGGCTTCCATCGGCACGATATCGACCGCAACCGACTCCACGTCGGCCGACGGAAGCGCGGCCGGCGCCGACAGGGTGAACAAGCCGAAGGCCAGCACCGCCGTGTGCAGGATCACCGATGTGGTGAGGCCGGTCCTCATCGTGCGTCTATTGATCCTGTTCCTGCAGTGAAACCAGGCCGATGTTTTTGTAACCAGCGGCCGAGATGCGAGCCATGACCTTCATGGCCGTGCCATAGTCGGTCGATTTGTCGCCACGAATGAAGATACGCTCTTCATAACCGGTCTTCGAGATCGCCTGCAGTTTGGCCACCAGTTCCTCGATCGGAATCTCGGTTTCCTGCAGGAATATCTTGCCGGTCGCATCGATCGAGACGGTGATCGGCTGGGTGTCGGCATTCATCGCCTTGGCCTGCGTGTCCGGCAGGTCGATCGGCACGCCGACCGTCAGCATCGGCGCGGCGACCATGAAGATGATCAAAAGCACGAGCATGACGTCGACCATCGGCGTGACGTTGATCTCCGACATCAGCGCATGGTGGCGGCCGCGCCGCCGGTGGCCGCGCCCGCCGCGCCCTCCCATGCCTACGGACATACCCATCTCGTTACTCCTCAGGCCTTAGGCGCGACTTTTTCATCGATTTGGCGCGAGAGTATGGCGGAGAACTCATCGGAGAACCCCTCCATGCGCACAGCGATCTTGCTCGCATCCGATGACAGCTTGTTGTAGGCGATGACCGCCGGAATAGCGGCGAGCAGGCCGATGGCCGTCGCCAGCAGCGCTTCGGCGATACCGGGCGCGACCACCGCGAGGCTGGTGTTCTTGGAGCCGGCGATGGCCTGGAACGACGTCATGATGCCGATGACGGTGCCGAACAGGCCGATGAAAGGTGCTGCCGATCCGGTCGTGGCAAGGAAGCCGAGGCGTCCCTCCAGCTTCTCCATCTCGCGAGTCAGCGCCAGGTCCATGGCCTTGTCGATGCGGGTCTGCAGGCCGAGCGGCGACTTGGCGCCTTTCTCGAAACTCTTCTTCCATTCACGCATGGCGGCGACGAAAATGGCGCCCATGCCTGTCGTCTTGCGGTCGGCGAGCGTGCGGTAGAGTTCCTCCAGCGACTGCCCGGACCAGAAAACCTGCTCGAAGCGGTTCAGCGCCAGCCGCATGCGGCCATAGGCAACCAGTTTGTCGACGATGATCGCCCAGGTCCATACCGAGGCGCAAAGCAGCCCGATCATGACCAGCTTGACCACCCAGCTGGCCTGCATGAACAAGGCCCAAATCGACAATTGCGCGCCCGGTTCGGCGAGTGCGATATTTTCCATCGTTACGTCCTTAAGATTTTCCGGGCGAAGCTGGCGGCTGGCCCATGGCATCCCTTGTGGTCGGTTCGCACGAAGCTACCGGACACCCCAAACCGTGCCGTTAGCGGCCTTTTCGGGGCAAATATTGGTGAAAGGAAGGCGCTGGATAACGCCAATCTTCGCCAATCTCTTCATGAACCGTTATGGTTAAGGATGGGTTAGTCCATAGGCGCGGCGCATTGCCGCGCCCGGGCATCGCAGGCCGGCATCACCTGAATATCAGCGTACCCGAGGCATGAAGGCCGCGACCCATTCCCTGGGGAAGCGCCTCGGCCGGCCGTTCTCGCCGATGATCGCCGCCTCGACCTTGGCCTCGACCAGCACCTCGTCGCCGCGCTTGAGCTGCTGCGCCATGAAGATGCGCGCGCCTGAGATGTCCCGCGTGCGGGTGTCGACGGTCAGTATGTCGTCGATGCGGGCGGGGATGCGGAAGTCGATCTCCATGCGGCGTACCACCCACACGATCTTCTCGCCATGCTTGCCGTCGGCGAGTTCGGTATGATGCACGCCGGTGAGCCTGAGATAATCGGAGCGGCCGCGCTCGAGGAATTCGAGATAGCGCGCGTGATAGACGACGCCTGAGAAATCGGTATCGGCATAATAGACCCGCGCCATCAGCCGGTGGCCGAACTCGGTCAGCGCGCCGGAAAGCCCAGCCAGCAATGCCGCGGATTCACCATGATCGCCCATTGCGCTTTCCTTTTGGATGCCGACGCGGCAGGTATTTTTGGCGCATGAACCCGATGGCACTGTTGACGGCGCGGATCAAGACCCGTGCTGGCGTCGTCGAAGCGTTCAATGGCGAGAAGGCCGAGCCGGACGTGAAGGACGCAATCCGAAGCCTACCCTGAAGTGCCGGTCAGCCGAGGTCGATCTGCAGGATTTCCGGACGCATGCCGAAGCGGATGGGCAAATTGCTGAAGCCGAGCCCGCCCGAGACGATCAGGTTGCGGTCGTTCTCGATGACATGGCCATAGGCGTAGCGATTGCCGAACTGCGACGGCACGATAGGCGAATAGCCGAACAGCCGCACCTGCCCGCCATGGGTGTGTCCCGCTAGCGTCAGCGACACGCGCGACGGCACTTTTGGAAAAATGTCTGGTTCGTGCGCCAGCAGGATGACAGGCGCGGGGTCGCTAATTTTAGCCAGCGTGCCGTCGAGATCGTCCAATCGCCTGGGACGCTCGTGCTTCTTTTTCCGCAACAGCGCCAACTGATCGGCGAGGCCGGCGATCCATACGCCATGTCCATCCTTTTCCAGACGCACGACGTCGTTCTCCAGAACCGGGATGCCGACCTTCTCCAATGCCTTGCGCGCGATCGTCGGACCAACTCCGGCACGCTGCGCGAAGCCATCGGCCCACCAGTCGTGATTGCCGAGGATCGACAGCACGCCGAGCGGTGCCTTGAGGCCCGATAGGGCGCCAGCCCATTCCGGCGGCGTCACCCTTTGCGACAACAGGCGAACGCCGGCGATGTAGTCGCCGAGCAGCACGATCAGGTCCGGCTGCAGAGCATTCGCCTCTTCGGCAAGCGAAGCGATCCGCTCCGGCGTCATCCACGGCCGGCAGGCGTGGATGTCGGCAAGCGCGACGACGCGAAGCTTCAATCCGGCGGGCCAATGCGGTGGCGTGAGCGCATAGCGCTTCACATGCGTCAGCAGCATCGGTTCGATGCCGACGGCGTAGGCACTGAACGAGGCGACCGACAGGAATGACCCGCCGATGAAGCGCAGGAACCCGCGTCTGGTTATCATTGAGTGACTCCGGCACCTCATTTCGGCATGCGCTGATGCCTGTCCCCCCAAAAGCGATCTCAATTTGGGAGGACGACGTGCAAGAGGCAGCGAGCCCGATACAATCCAAGAATACGCCTGCAAGCCGGCGAAGATGAGGAGAATTTGCGCAGGTCCGTTCACTGATGCTTGATCGGCGTGAAAGCCGCGGCGGGCTACTCTTCCTGGAACAAATTGATCTGCTGCTGCGCCAGATCCTTCGGCGCATCGAGGCCGAGATGGCGCCAGGCATTGGCGGTCAGCATGCGTCCGCGCGGCGTGCGCTGGATGAAGCCCTGCTGGATCAGATAGGGTTCGATGATGTCCTCGATGGCGTCGCGGGGCTCGGACAGGCCCGCCGCGATCGTCTCGATACCCACCGGCCCGCCGCCGAAATTGCGCGCGATCATGCTGAGATAGCGGCGGTCGAGCGCGTCCAGGCCGAGCGCGTCGACTTCGAGCCGGGTCAAGGCTTCGTCGGCGATCAGGCGGTCGACATGGCCGTCGCCGGCAACCGAGGCGAAATCGCGCACCCGCCGCAACAGCCGGCCGGCAATGCGCGGCGTGCCGCGCGCGCGCCTCGCGATCTCGAGCGCACCGTCATTGCCGAGCGGCATCTGCAGGATGCGAGCGCCGCGCCGCACGATCTGCTCCAACTCCTCGACGGTGTAGAAATTGAGCCGCACCGGAATGCCGAAGCGGTCGCGCAACGGATTGGTGAGCAGACCGAGCCGCGTGGTGGCTGCCACCAGGGTGAAGCGCGCGAGGTCGATCTTGACCGAGCGCGCCGCCGGTCCCTCGCCGATGATCAGGTCGAGCTGGAAATCCTCCATCGCCGGATAGAGGATTTCCTCCACCGCCGGGTTGAGCCTGTGGATCTCGTCGATGAACAGCACATCGCCTTCTTCGAGATTTGTCAGCAGTGCCGCGAGATCGCCTGCCTTGGCGATGACCGGCCCGGAGGTCGAGCGGAAATTGACGCCGAGCTCACGCGCCATGATCTGCGCCAGCGTCGTCTTGCCCAGCCCCGGCGGTCCCACGAACAGCACATGATCGAGCGCCTCCTTGCGGCCCTTGGCGGCCTCGATGAAGACTTTGAGGTTTGCCCGCACCGCCGCCTGACCGACGAAATCGTCGAGCGTCTGCGGCCGCAACGTCTGCTCGGCGTCCTCGCCACGCTTTTCCGGTGCAATGAGACGGGGGGAAAGGCTCATGGGGCCTTCCTTGCACAAGGTAGCGCCTCGGACAAGCGATGGCTCACCGCGCCAGTTCCCTCAGCCCGAAGCGGATGAGTTTCGACGCATCGGCGCCCTCGCCCGCCGTCTTCAGCGCCGCCGACACCGCATTGGCGGCGGTGTCACGCGAATAGCCGAGGTTGACCAGGGCCGAGACCGCGTCGGTGATCGGCGCCGGCGCTACGCCTTCGCCGAGTTCCTGCTTGAGCCCGATGGTGCCGGTGGCTGTGCCTGCATAGGCCGGCGCCTTGGCCTTCAATTCGGTGACGATGCGCTCGGCCACCTTCTTGCCGACGCCAGGGGCGCGGGAAACCATGGCGATGTCGCGCAGTGCAATGGCATTGGCGAGGTCGGCCGGCGCCAGCGTCGACAGGATGGCCAGCGCCACCTTGGCGCCGACACCCGGCACGTTGCTCATCAGCAACCGAAACCATTCGCGCTCGAGCTGCGACTGGAAACCGTAGAGCCGCAGCATGTCCTCGCGGACATAGGTCTCGATGAACAGCACCACCGCTTCGCCGAGCGAAGGCAGTGCCGCCAGCGTGCGGGTCGAGCAGTAGGCGACGTAGCCGACGCCGTGGATATCGACGAGACAATGGTCTTCGTCGACCTCGTCGAGCGTGCCCTTGAGCTTGCCGATCATCCCCAACAGCCTCTCATGATGCCAATACTGCCAGCCGATAGGCCGCACTCTGCCGGTGATGCGCGTGGCAAATCGCGATGGCCAGCGCGTCGGCGGCGTGTTCGGTGTCGAAGATCGCCTTCGGCAGCAGCACCTTCACCATCATGTGGATCTGCTTCTTGTCACCGTGGCCGACGCCGATCACCGCCTTCTTCACCGCGTTGGGCGCATATTCGGCGACGACGAGGCCCGCCCGCGCCGGGACCAGCATGGCGATGCCGCGCGCCTGGCCGAGCTTCAGCGTCGCAACGGCGTCCTTGTTGACGAAGGTCTGTTCGACGGCGGCCTCATGCGGCATGGCCTGATGCAGGACTTCGGCAAGCCCATCATGCAGTTGACAGAGCCGCGTCGCCAGCGCTGCCTTGTCCTCGGAGCGCACGGTACCCGAAGCGACAAAACGCAAGGAATTGCCGAGGCTCTCGACAATGCCCCAGCCGGTGCGCCTGAGCCCCGGATCGATACCGATGATGCGAATCGCGTCCCCCATCCGGTGACTTTACCCCCGGCGGGCAGCGATGCCAGCGAAATGTGAACAAACCAGAAACAACCCTTGCCAATTCAAGGGGAGCGATTGCGGGATCGCTTAATTGCGGGCGAACGCCGTGTTGAGCAGGCTGATCTGGTCCGAAACCGGATTGGGCCGGCGGGCCACGGGCTGCATGTCGACCACCGCGCCGGCGCCGTAGATCTCTTCATCCATGCGGCGCACCAATGCCTGCAGGCGCAGCGATCGGTTAACGAGGTCGAGGAAATCGTTTGGCAGTTCGGCCCAGCCGGCCGCTTCGTCATGGGCGGAAGCGGTATCGAGACGCACCTTGGACTTTTCCGAGGCGACCTGGTCGCGGGTCATCTCGCCGGAATTCGCCGCGCGCTGCAAAAGCAGCCACGAGGCAACCTGCATCAGCCTCGTGGTCAGTCGCATCGATTCGGCCGCGTAGAGCGTGGCCGCCAGCCGCGACAGTTTCTTGGCCTCGGCCCGGCCCTTGCCGTCGAGATACTCCGCCGCCTGTTCGACCAGCCCCATGCCTTCCTGGTAAAGCGGCTTGAAGGAGTGCGAAAAAACCCGGCGCTCCGCCAGCTTCACGGTTTTCGCAATGCCCTTCGAAGGCTCGTTCATTGATAATGCCCCTGCACTCGCAACCGGCCGATTCGGCTCTCTGCCGATACACCCGGGACGCTATATAACTGAAGCTTGAAAATGCGCTTCGTCCGGGGTGAAGGCAAGCACATGTTTAACAGAAGGTTAACGGGGAACCGCTGCGCGGAATGCCGCCGGAATGCGGACAAAAAAAGAGCCGCGGATAAGGCGGCTCTCAGGAGTTTAACAGGGAGGCGTCAAACAAAGTGGCTCCAACCACTCGGTAAGAATCCAGATCACTGGATGGACATAGTAAACGCCCGTAAAGCTTAATGAACCCTTAACATCCCTGATATTTTTTAACCCAACACCGTGCTCCTGTGCCGTAACAGCACAGCCGCACAGCCCGGTTTCAACCTTCCCTCAGGTCTTTTTCCACACCACTGGCAAGGCAATGAAGGCAAACAGCAGAATGCCTGCGTAGAAGCCGATCGAGGATATCCCCAGCAACGGCTCGATCCCCGGATTTCCGGCAAGCAGTATATAAAGGCCGATCATGAGCCCGATGCCGCTGATTGCCGTCAGCCAGAAATGGACCAGGGCCAGCGTCTTTTGCCCGGCTGCCGGAAACAGGTGGTAAAAGAACGCGAAGACCGCCGACATCAGCCAGCCCGCCACCATAGTGTGGGCGTGGGTCGGCATCTGGCCGTGATCTTCGCTGATGGCCATGTGGATGCCGAGTGCCATGCCGCACAGCGCATAGATGATCGCCAGCGTGAAGAAATTCCGTGCTGTCCCTTGCATATTAGTCCCCCGAATTGCCTTTTCCCAAGCTGGGAATGAGTTGATCGCCACGCGAGCGCTGTCGCCGCCGGACTTCCAGCGTCGGCACTAGCATCGGCACTGTTTCCGGACGATGTCGCCCCCCGACGCTCCCGACATAGCAGAAAATCGGGCGGTGCGTTCATCATATTAGTCGCTCCTTTCATTGGCCGGCAGTCTGAAACACAGCCGGCTTTTCCACGACATCGTTTCGAAACAGCCGCGGCGCTAAACGCTGCGGCATCTGATCGGCGAACGGGCAATGGCCGCCTCGCCATCAACCATTGGACATCGGGAGAAAGTCATGGATTGGTATTCCATCGTCAAATTGCTGCACATCGTTTCGGCGATGCTTTGGGTCGGTGGCGGCTTCACGCTGATGGTGCTGGCGACGCTGGCGGATCGTGCCGGCAACATTCAGGGAACGCTGCAGGCGATGCGCGCCACCGGCGAGCTGGGCAACCGCTTCTTCGCGCCGATGTCGATGCTGACATTGGCCTTCGGCTTGATCATGTGCTCATTCTGGGTCGGCTTTTCCGATCTCTGGATCCTGATCGGCCTTGCCGGCTACGCCACGACCTTCTGCATCGGCATGTTCGTTTTCAAGCCGACAGCCGACCACATGACCGCGATGATCGCCAGGGACGGCGTGACGCCCGCGGCACTTGCCTACGGCCAGCGCATCCTGCGGGCGGCGCGCTTCGATTATGCGGTGATGCTGGTCATCGTCACCGACATGGTGCTGAAGCCGACCCTGCACGACGTCGCCATTCTCGCCGGCATGATTGTGGTTCTTGCCGCCGGCGCCACAATGGCGCTCGGCCGGACACGGCGCATGGTGCCCAACGCCGCCTGACCAGAGCGGATCGCCTGAAGGGGCGCTGGTCTACATCAAGCCGGCAATCCCGTCCCACAGAAGCTTCACAGCCACGACCGCCACGGTCGCATAGGTGAAGGGATAAAAAACCTCCGGCCGCATCCGCCGCACCAGCCATGCACCGGCGATGGTCGACAACGGCGCCAGCGGCATCAGCACCGCCGATGCCGTCAGATTGGCGGTGTCGAATTGGCCGAGCGCGAAATAGGGAATGAGCTTCAGTGCGTTGGTGGCGGCAAAGAAGATCGCTGCCGTGCCCGACAGCACCTTGGGATCGAGTCGGATCGGCAAGGCATAGACTTGGAAGGGCGGGCCGCCGACATGGGCAACGAAGCTGGTGAAGCCTGCGACCGTGCCCCATATGGCCGCGGCCACGCGATTGGGTGCGGCCGCATGGTCGGAACCATGACGAAATTGCAGGTAAAGCCAGCGCAGGACGAAGATGATGGCGACGGCGCCGACGATGAGCCGCACCGCTTCCTCGGTGACGAGTGCTGCCGTCAGCCAGCCAAGCCCGATGCCGATGATGGCGCCCGGCATCATGTCGGCCAGCATCTTTCTGTTATAGACGCCCCACCATGTCCACACCGAGACGATGTCCATCAGGCACAGGATCGGCAGCAGGATGGCGGCCGCCTGCACCGGCGGCATGGTCAGCGCCATCAGCGGCACGCCGACAAAGCCGACGGCGCCGCCAAAACCGCCCTTGGACAGGCCGACCAGAATGACCGCCGGGACGGCGGCCGCGTAGAACCACGGATCGAGAAGCAGGCCTGACATGGGGAGGGGCTGGTCTGGAGGGAAAGCGGATCAACGTCTGAATAGCCTGGAATCGCCTGCTCGGCGACCGCAAATATGGGCTGGCCGCGACATATCGGGCCAACGGGCTTCGAACCCTTATCGGCGCGCCGAAACCAGCAGGAACATCGGCCGCTCGAGCTCTTCCGCAAGATCCGGCCTAGCCGCGATCTGCGCGGCCGTCGGACGGAATTCGTCGACATACTCGATTGTGAAACCCGTGCGGATCAGCGTGTTGAGCGTTGTGCCGATGGTGCGGTGATGTTTGACCACCCCCTTGGCCAGCCAGTCGGTCTTGCGCGGCCCTTCCACCAGATACCGGTCGACGGGCCAGGTCCTTTTCCCTTCCCCATCGATCGACCAGCCCGGTTTGGTTGGGGCCATGTAGATCGGATGTTCCGTCGAGAAGACAAAATGGCCGCCGGGCGACAGGGCCTGGTGCACGGTCCTGAACAGGCGCTCAATATCCTCGATATAGTGCAAGACGAGCGAACTGTAGGCGAGATCGAAGCCGCCTTGCGGCAGGCTTAGCTGGTCGAGGTCGGCTCTCTCGTAGGTGACGCCGGCGTCCGGGCCGGCCGCTCTCGCACGGGCAAGCATCTTCTCCGACAGGTCAAGCCCAAGGACTTGCCTCGCCCCTTGCTCGTGCGCCCAGCGGCAAAACCAGCCGAAGCCGCAGCCGAGGTCGACGATCCTGAGGCCTGCGACGTCAGGCAGCATCGCACGCAGCGCCGGCCACTCGGCAGCGCCGTCCAGGCCTTCGACAGAGCGGCCAAGCTGGCTGTAGCCAGCGAAGAAATCCGGCTGATCGTAAATGTTCTGCGCCATGTTTTTCTCGCTCCTAGGACAGCCATCTGGCGGAAGACTGACATTTGGTGAATTGGCCGCGCCTTTCCACCATGGCCATGTGGTGTCAAGCCTGTGAGCCCGACGGCAACCCCAGGGGCGGCGGCCGCCGCCGGATCGGCTGTGCCTTGATGATGGCGGTGCTGGTCTCGGCCTTGTCGGCGATACGGTCGAGAACACCATCGAGGTCGCCGATCGAGCGTACGTAAAGCCGGGCGACGAAACAGTCATCGCCCGTCACCTTGTCGCATTCACCAAACTCGGCAATCTCCTCGATCAGTTTCTGGACGATGTGCAGCTTGCCCGGCAAAGGTTTGATCCGCACGATCGCCTGGAGCGTATAGCCGAGCGCCAGCGGGTCGATCTCGACGGTGAACGCCCGGATGACGCCCCGTTCCTCGAGCCGCCGCAGCCGCTCCGAGACGCTCGGCGACGACAGCCCGACCTGGGCCGCGAGATCCTTCAGCGAGGTCCGCGCATCCCTGACCAGGATTTCCAGCAGATTTCGGTCGAAGTCATCCAGCATTTATTTTTCTCGCGGATTCCAAGCTGCCAGCCTAAGATAATTAGGCAAAGTCGTCATAACTCCTTTTCATGGAGATGGAAAGCCTCCGCATCGCATGGGATTATGCCGCCTCAACGGGTTCAGAGGCTTATCATGAACGATACTGTACGTGGCACGGTCGAAATGTCGGCCGCAATGGCGATCTTGGGAACGATCGGATGGTTCGTCATCATGTCCGGCCAGCCGATCATGGATGTGGTGTTCTGGCGCTGCGCGTTCGGCGCGCTGACGCTGCTCGTCATCTGTGCCTCGCTTGGATTGTTGCGCAAGAGACTGTCGTTGCGCATCGTCGGCCTCGCGGCACTTGGGGGCGCGGCGATCGTCATCAACTGGCTGCTCCTGTTCAGCGCCTTCTCACGCGCCTCCATCTCGATCGCCACCGCGGTCTACAACACGCAGCCCTTCATGCTGGTCGGCTTCGGCGCGCTGTTGTTCGCCGAGCGGCTGACATTGACCAAGCTGAGCTGGCTGGCAATCGCCTTCGCCGGCATGGTGCTGATCGTCGGGGCCGCCCCTGACGCCGGCGATGTCGGCACGAACTATTTCGCCGGCATTCTCATGGCCCTGGCCGCCGCCTTCTTCTGGGCGGTCGCGGCCATCGTCACCAAGAAGCTCAAGGGCACGCCCCCGCATCTGATCGCACTCATCCAGGTTTGCGTCGGCGTGGTCATGCTGGCCCCCTTCGCCAATCTCTCGCATCTTCCCGCCGATCCATGGAGCTGGGCTATGCTGGCGACGCTCGGCGTCGTTCACACCGGCCTGATGTATATCCTGATGTACGGCGCCATCCAGAGGCTGCCGACGCATCTGCAGGGGTCGCTGTCCTTCATCTATCCGGTCGTTGCCATCCTGGTCGATGTCACGGCCTTCGGCCATCGGCTGCATCTCAGTCAGGTCGTCGGCGCCGCCGCCATCCTGACCGCTGCCGCCGGCATGAACCTCGGCTGGACATTGTGGAAATCCAGACCGTCCGCCGCGAGCCCGCAGCCGATCAAGTAAGGCGGCATGCCGGCTACCCGGCCGGTCAAAAATTGCGATCCTGGCTGCCCGCCTGTTCAAAGCGGGCAGTTTGCTCTATGCCGCAATCCAACCATCTTCGCCCGGCATAGGCGAAACCCGGGATCGAAGAACCATGAATGACGCAACGCCCCCCAACCGCTGCCGCATCGTACTGATCGCGCCGCCCGGCGTGCTGGCCACCCGCATCGCGGCCGCGTTCGACGGCGGCGACATCGCCTCGCTGATCCTGCCCGAGAACGGCATGGACGAGGCCTCCTTCCAGGCCTTTGCCGAACAGGTCGTGCCGGCCGCGCAGGCCGCGGGCGTGGCCGTCATCATCGCTGGCGACACCCGCATCGCGGGCCGGGTCCAGGCCGACGGCATCCATGTCGAGGTCTCCAAGGCCGAACTCGCGGAGACGATCGAGCATTTCCAGGCGAAAATGATGGTCGGCGCCGGCGGTGCCAAGACCCGCGACGACGCGCTGGAGCTTGGCGAAGCCAGGCCCGATTACATTTTCTTCGGCCGCTTCGGCTACGACAACAAGCCCGAGCCGCATCCGCGCAACCTGTCATTGGGGCAATGGTGGGCGCAGATGATCCAGATCCCCTGCATCGTCGAGGCCGGTTGCGATCTTGCCTCCGTCGAGACGGTGGCCGCCACCGGCGCCGAGTTCGTCGCGCTGTCCAGCGCCGTGTTCGCCGACGGCGTCGATCCGAAGGCGGCGATCACTCGCGCCAATGCGCTGCTCGACGAAACAGCGCCGCGCTTCGAGGATTGACGTGTCCCTGGCAAGGCTTTCCCTTCAGGCCCTGCTTGCGGCGGTGATGATCCAGGCCGCCGCCGCCGAAACCATACCCTTGCCGCAGCCCAAGCCTGAAACCGGCGTGCACACCGACAAGCCGATCGAAAACCAGTTGCCCCAGCCTGCCACCACGGCGGAGCCTGCACCGCTGCCCTCGGTCGACACCGTCAATCCCGATCGTTTCGGCGCCAAGCCGGCCGACGCCGCCTATGGTGCCTTCCAGCGCGGGCTCTACAAGACCGCCTACAATCTGGCGCTGGTCCGTGCGCAGAATGGCGACCCGGCCGCGCAGACGCTGGTGGCCGAGATCCTGTCGCGCGGGTTGGGTGTCCCGTTGAACTCGGCCGAGGCCGCGAAATGGTATGCGCTTGCCGCCGAGCAGGGCGTCCCGGAATCGCAGTTTCAATATGCGCTGATGCTGCTCGACGGCCGCTATGTCAAGAAGGACGCGAAGGGGGCCTATGCCCTGATGCAGGCCGCCGCCGAAGCCGGCAACCAGCTGGCGCAATTCAATTTCGCGCAGATGCTGGTCCAGCAGGATCCCGGCGACGCCGGCCTGGCCAAGGCGGTTTCCTATTATGAGCGCGCTGCGGCGACCGGTCTCGCCGATGCGCAATACGCCATGTCTCAGATCTATGCCAATGGCGTCGGCGGCAAGCCGCGCGACGACGCACAGGCACGGCGGCTGCTGGCGCAGGCCGCCCGTCAGAACTATGACACCGCGCAGATCGATCTCGCCGCCTGGATGATCGAGGGCCGCGGCGGCGCGCGCGACCTGAAATCGGCGTTCGGCTGGACGAAGCAGGCCGCCGAAGGCGGCAATGTCGCGGCCCAGAACCGCCTGGCAAAACTCTATATGCAAGGCATCGGCACCGATCCGGACCTCGTGCTCGCCGGCGCCTGGTACATCGTCGCCCGCCGCGCCGGCCTCATCGATCAGGAGATGGACGATTTCCTGCAAGGGTTGAGCGACGACCAGACCAAGCAGGCCCTGCAGAAGGCGAACCGCCTGCCCTGAGGACAGCGCGCACGCTTATTGAATGTGATCCAGGACGACTTTGCCGAAGGGCGAGCCGTGTTCGAGATGGCGGAAGGCGCTGGCTGCCTCACGCCACGGCAAGACCTTGTCGATCACCGGCGTCAACCGGTTGACGGCAAGAGCCCGGTTCATCGCCTCGAAGGATTCGCGTGAACCAACCGGTATCCCGCGTGCCCGGACCTGGCGGCGGAAGATGTCGAGCGGGTTGACTGCCCCTTCACTGCCGCCGAGATAGCCAATTACGTTGATCTGGGCACCCCGCGCCGAAGCCCTCAGCGACTGGGCGAAGCTTTGCGGCCCGCCGACTTCGATGATGTGATCGGCGCCCAGCCCACCGGTGAGCGCCAGCACGGCTGACGCCCAATCCGGGTCGCTGCGGTAGTTGATGCCATCATGGGCGCCAAGCGCTTTTGCGCGCGTGAGCTTGTCGTCGCTGCTTGACGTGACGATGACGCGTGCGCCGGCGGCGGCGGCAAACTGCACCGCAAACAGCGAGACACCGCCTGTGCCCAGGCTCAGCACCGTCTCGCCGGGTTTCAACCGGCCTTCGGTGAACAGCGCATGCCAGGCCGTCACGGCGGCGCAAGGCAGGGTCGCGGCCTCGACGTCGCTCAGGTGCTCTGGCGCAAGGACGGCCGCCTGTTCATCCAGCCTCGCGAACTCGCTGAGCAACCCGTCGATGGGACCGCCCCGTTGATAGGAGGGTTCGGCCATGGCGAAACTGCCGCCGATCCAACGCTGCCAGAATGTAGCGCAGACGCGGTCGCCGACCTTGAAGCGGGTCACTTCGGCGCCAACGGCAACCACTTCGCCGACGCCGTCCGAAAGCGGAACCAATGGCAGCGCAAAGGCAGTGTGGTAACTGCCACGGGCGATTTCCACATCGCGGTAATTCAGTGCCGTGGCCTTGACCTTGATAATCATCTCCTGGCGGCCCGGTTCCGGCATCAGCCGCTCGACCAGCCTGAGATTGTCGATGCCGCCCGGGTGCTGCAATTCGATGGCCTTCATTGTCTTCTTTCCGTTTGGAGGTCCTGGAAAGGAAAATCGCTTGCCTTGCTTATGATTTCAAATTCATAATAATCAGTATGATTATGCATTTGGAGCACCGCTAGAATGCTGGAGGAACTGCGCACGCTCGTTCTGTTCGCCGAGGAAGGCTCTATTCAGAATGTGGCCCGGCGCCTGCCTTTGACGCAGCCTGCCGTCACCCGTCAGGTGCAGCGACTGGAGGATATGCTCGGGACAACGCTTCTTGATCGCCGGCAGAAGCCGCCGCGCCTGACCACGGCGGGACTGGAGGTGTTGGAGCGCGCGAAAGACATACTGGCGTCAATCGAGGCTCTGAAAGCCTTCGCCGCCGACACCGAACCGCAAGGCGTGCTGCGTGTCGGCTTGGCACATGGCTTGTCCGACGGGAGCGTTGCGGGCGGTATAGCTCGCGCGGCTGCGACGTTTCCAAAAATATCCTTGCGGCTCAAGACCGGTTGGAGCGCGGATCTGATCGAGCAGTTCGAGCGCGGCCTGCTCGACATGGCGATTGTTCTACGACCCGCCAGTCATCAAGGCCCGGACGTGCTCGGCACCGAACGTCTCGCCGTCATAGCGCAGGCCGGCGCTACCAAATCCCGTCTTACGGACGCCGCCTGGGCTTCCATGCCTTGGGTGCTCAGTCCCGAGCCTTGCGACGCACGTCAGAGACTCCTCGCCATTTTGGGCGGCGAACGGCATCGGCTCGTTGTGGCAGCGGAAATTCAGGACCCGGCGATGCAGATGGAATGGGTACGTCGGGGACACGGCCTCGGCCTCATGCCGTCGCGGCTCGCCGCGCGCGGACTTCCCGACGACCTCGCGCTTGTCGATACTGGAGATTTGGACCTTTCATTGCAGGTCGTGGCACTGCGCTCTCCTCACCTCAACCGCCTGGCGAAGGCCGCGCAGGCCATTGCAACGACCGTCGGCGACGTCCTCGATATCGAGACCTGATGCCGCCTTGCCGGCTGGAGCCGACCCGTCCTCCCTTGCCTCTCCGGGCGATTTGTGGTCTTGGAGCCCTAAATCGCTTGTCACGGCGAACATCCCAACCAACGGTCTGGCCGTTGGCAGCATCCCGGATCCCATCATCATGGCCAAGATCAATGGCAACGAAATCCGTCCCGGCTATGTCATCGAACACGATGGCGGCCTCTGGGTGGCGGTCAGGACCAACACCGTAAAGCCCGGCAAGGGCGGCGCGTATAACCAGGTCGAACTGAAGAACCTCATCAACGGCACCAAGCTCAACGAACGCTTCCGTTCGGCCGAGACGGTCGAGCAGATCCGGCTCGACCTGAAGGATTTTTCCTTCCTCTACGAGCAGGAAGACGCGCTGGTATTCATGGATACTCAAAGCTACGAGCAGCTCGAACTGAACAAGGATTTCGTCGGCGACCGCGCCGCGTTCCTGCAGGACGGCATGATGGTGACGGTTCAGCTCTACGAGGAGCGGCCGATCGGCATTTCGCTGCCCGACTATGTGACGTTGACCATCACCGAGGCGGATCCCGTGGTGAAGGGCCAGACGGCAGCGTCCTCCTACAAGCCGGCTGTGCTGGAAAACGGCATTCGGGTGCTGGTCCCGCCCTTCATCGGCGCCGGCGAACGCATCATCGTCGACACCAACGAAATCACTTACGTGCGCCGCGCCGACTGATGCATGTCGCCCAAAGGTGGCCCTGGTTTTGGGTCACCGGCATGCATCGAGACAGAGTTTAAAGCGCCGCACCAGGAAGAAGCACTATGGCACGCTCCGCCCTCCTCAACGTCATGGTTCAGGCCGCAATGAAGGCCGGCCGCTCGCTGTCGCGCGACTTCGGCGAGGTCCAGAACCTGCAGGTCTCGATGAAGGGCCCCGGCGACTATGTCAGCCAGGCCGACCGCAAGGCCGAGGACATCGTGTTTGCCGAATTGTCGAAAGCGCGCCCGGGCTACGGTTTCCTGATGGAAGAGCGCGGCACGGTCATTGGCGATGACAGCCAGCACCGCTGGATCGTCGATCCGCTCGACGGCACCACCAATTTCCTGCACGGCATTCCGCTTTTCGCCGTCTCCATCGCGCTTGAGCGCCAGGGTCAGATCGTTGCCGGCGTCATCTACAATCCGGCCATGGACGAGCTCTATACGACCGAGCGCGGCGGCGGTGCCTTCATGAATGATCGCCGCCTGCGCGTCGCCGGCCGCACCAAGCTTGTCGACACGGTGATCGGCTGCGGCGTGCCGCATCTCGGCCGCGGCCATCACGGCAATTTCCTGGTCGAACTGCGCAATGTCATGGCCGAGGTCTCCGGCGTACGCCGCATGGGCTCCGCCTCGCTCGATCTTGCCTATGTCGCCGCCGGACGCATGGACGGGTTCTGGGAAGTCGGCCTGTCGGCCTGGGACATCGCCGCCGGCCTGCTCTTGATCCGCGAGGCAGGCGGCTTCGCCTCCGACATGAATGGCGGACAGGACATGCTGGACACCGGCACGGTCGTCGCCGGCAACGAGATCATCCAGCGCGCATTGCTGAAGACGGTGAAAAAGCCGCTCCCGCCGCGCTGAACCGCCGCAGTCGTAAAACCGCAAACAAAGCTTGAAATACTGTCCGTCGGTCGCCCAGATTAAGGGTGATGCAGGACGATAGATGACCGACACCCAGCCACAGATCGACATCCCGTTCATCGGACGCTGGCACTATTCGCGCGCCGAGACGATCGCCGACGGGATCGTCCATGCTGTTGGGATCGTGCTGGCGATAGCGGCCGGTTCGGCGCTGCTGGCGCTCGCCGCCTCCCGGGTCGGGCCCGGCGAATACATCGCAGCCGCCTTCTATGTCGTCTCGCTGCTCACGGTGCTTTCTGTGTCGCTGACTTATAATCTGTGGCCGGTGACCTCGCCCGCGAAATGGATTTTGCGGCGTTTCGATCATGCCGCGATCTATCTGTTGATCGCCGCCACCTACACACCCTTTCTCGCTCAGTTGGGAAACTCGCCGCTGGCGCGCTGGATGATCGTTCTGGTCTGGGCCGCGGCCGCAACGGGCATTGCTATCAAGGTGTTTTTCCCCGGCCGCTTCGACAGGCTGGCGATCGTCTTCTACCTTGCCATCGGCTGGAGCGGCATCGTCCTTGTCAAACCGCTTGTCGAGACGCTGCCGACCACGTCGATCGTGCTCATCGTCGCCGGTGGCGTCGTCTATTCCTGCGGCGTGATTTTCTTCGCCTGGAAGGCGCTGCGCTTCCACAACGCCCTGTGGCACGGCTTCGTCGTCACCGGCGCCGGCCTTCATCTGGCGGCCATGGTCGATTGCCTGGTCATCAACCGCCTTTGAAGCGCCGGCTCCAAAAGCCACCTGTGGCAATATTGCCAAGCACCATTCAATTTGGTCACAATTCCGTTTAGAGTCGCCAACTACGTGATCGGCGGCAGCGGCAGCGGCATCGGAAACGGGGCACGGATGGCTTTTCTCAGATCCTTCGGAATGGGCAGGCGCTCTGACGTGCTCATCTACGATCCGCACAAATTGTCGAGCCCTCAGGTCTTTCTGCTGACCATGGTCATCTTCCTGGCCATCGTCGCCTTCATCGCCGCCATCCTGACCCGCCAGGTCACGACGGCATTCGTCACCAATCCCGGCCTCAACGGCCTGATCGTCGGCGTGCTCGTCGTCGGTATCCTGCTGGCCTTCACGCAGGTCGGACGGCTGTTTCGCGAGGTGCGCTGGGTCAACTCCTTCCGCGCCGGCTCCGAGACCACCGAACCGGTGCTGCTGGCGCCGATGAAGGCGATGATCGGACGCTCGTCGTCCATGGCCTTTTCGACCTCCTCGATGCGCACAATGCTCGATTCCATCGCCACGCGCCTCGACGAAAGCCGCGACACCTCGCGCTACCTGGTTGGCCTTCTGGTGTTCCTCGGCCTGCTTGGCACTTTCTGGGGCCTGTTGAATACGATCGGCTCGATCCGCGAGACAATCGAATCGCTCGATCCCGGCACGGGCGATGCGGCGGCGGTGCTCGATTCGCTGAAGCAGGGCCTGTCGGCGCCGCTGGCCGGCATGGGCACCGCCTTCTCGTCCTCGCTGTTCGGCCTCTCCGGCTCACTCGTGCTCGGCTTCCTCGACCTGCAGGCCGGCCGCGCCCAGACGCGCTTCTACACCGAGCTCGAGAACTGGCTGTCCTCGGTCACCGATCTGTCGTCCGATATCGTCGTTTCCGACCCGGCCAAGGCCGAATCTTCCGACGAGATCCGCGTCCTGTCGGAACGGCTGCGCAGCATGCAGGAGAACGGCGGCGGCTCCAATCCGCGCGTCGCCACCGCCATGGCCAATCTCGCCGACGGCATTTCCGGCCTGGTCAAGAACATGCGTTCCGAGCAGCAGATCATGCGCGATTGGGTCGAGGCCCAGTCCGACGAGCAGAAGGCGATGCGCAACACGCTGGAGAAGATCGCCGACGCACTGAAGAAGCCCGGGGTGCACTAGCATGGCGCTTGCCAGGGGCCGGCGTACCGATCGCCGTATCGACTATTGGCCTGGCTTCGTCGACGCGTTGTCGACGCTGCTGCTCGCCATCATGTTCCTGCTCACCGTTTTCGTGTTGGCGCAGTTCCTGCTCGGCCGCGAAATCTCCGGCAAGGACACGGCACTGTCGCGCCTCAACTCGCAGATCAACGAACTGACCCAGCTTCTGGCGCTGGAGCGCTCGACGGCGCAGGACAAGGAGGATTCGCTCGCCAATCTGCAGGCGTCCCTGTCGGCGGCGCAGGCGGAAAAGAGCCGGCTCGAACAGTTGCTGGCGCAAGGTGCCGGCGCCGGCGACGCCGCCAACCAGCGTGCCGCGCAGTTGGGTGGTGAACTCGACAACCAGCGCCAGATCAGCCAGCAGGCGCTGAGCCAGGTAGAGATCCTCAACCAGCAGATCGCGGCCTTGCGCAAGCAGATCGGCGCGCTCGAGGATGCCCTCAACGTCTCCGAAACGCGCGACCGCGATTCCAACACCAAGATCGCCGATCTCGGCCGTCGCCTGAACGTGGCACTGGCGCAGCGTGTGCAGGAATTGAACCGCTACCGCTCCGATTTCTTCGGGCGCCTGCGCGAAATCCTCGCCGATCGCGAGAACATCCGCATCGTCGGCGACCGCTTCGTGTTCCAGTCGGAAGTGCTGTTCCCGACCGGCTCCGAAGTGATCAACGACGCCGGCAAGGTCGAGATGAAGAAGCTCGCCGATGCCATCATTGAATTGCAGAAAGAGATCCCGCCGGAGATCAACTGGGTGCTGCGCGTCGATGGTCACACCGACAACAAGCCGCTGTCCGGCAATGGCCGTTACCGCGACAATTGGGAGTTGTCGACGGCGCGCTCGACCTCGGTGGTCAAGTTCCTGATCGAGAACGGCGTGCCGGCCAACCGGCTCGTCGCCGCCGGCTTCGGCGAGTTCCAGCCGCTCGACCCCGCCGACACCGACGAAGCGCGTAACAAGAACCGCCGCATTGAACTGAAGCTCACCGAACGGTGATCCATCATCACGCGAGCTCACGCGAATTTGTTCGCCGACTCAACTCTAGGGCGCAAGCGGCGGCCAGCAAGGCCTGAAAAGATTATCTTTTTTTAATTACACTTCGCGCGGAAGCGCTCCTAGCTTGCCGCGCAGGGTCGAGAACCGCCGGCGATGCCTCCCATCGCGACGCGACGGAACTGGACGACCCAAACTGGTCGGAAGGCGAAGCGGCGCGGCCGCTCTCCCTTCCCGGCAGGAGGAACCTCCCTATGAGCACTTCAGCATCTCTCAAGACTGCAACCCTTGCCGCGATTCTGATCGCGGCCCCGCTTGCCGGCGCCTATGCCGCGGGCCACCACAAGGGCGCACTCGATGCGACCGATCCGACCGCCATGACAGGCCCGCGTGTCGCAGCGCTCGTTGAGCAGGTTCGGGGTGTCCATCAGGGCATCGTCGACGCCAGGCGAGCTAACAACATCACCCCGGCCGTCGCGGAGCGCCTGGAAATGCGCACCGCCCGTATCGGTCGGGCCGCCGAGAAGATAGCCGCGTCGGATCACGGCAGGATACCGGCCGCGCAATACCATGACCTGCTGCGCCAGCTCGACACTGTCGACCAGCGTCTGATGGTCAACACCGGCAGCGGTTTCCTGATGGGCGATGGCGCCGACGGCGGAAACTATCCGAACGGCTGAGGCGATCCTGCCTGAAAGTTCCAGGAGGAAGGGATCAACTGGCGCCTTCGGGACCCAATCCCGCAGGCGTCCTTTTCCTTACCAGCCCATCCTGCCTACCAACCAAGCCAGACCGCGATCAGGGCGGCCGCCGCCGGCACGGTCTGGATGTAAAGGATCTTGCGGCCGACCGTTGCCGCGCCATAGAGACCGGCAATGGCCACGCACAACAGGAAGAAGACCTTGACCTGGAACCCGCCGGCGCCGAGGTAAAGCCCCCAGATCAGGCCGGCGGCGAGAAATCCGTTGTAGAGGCCCTGATTGGCGGCGAGCACCTTCGAGGCACTGGCGAATTCCGGCGTCAGGCGGAATGTCTTGTGCCCGCGCGGCGTGTCCCAAAGAACCATCTCGAGATAGACGATGTAGACATGGATCAAGGCCACCAGCCCGACCAGGATGTTGCCGATCATTCTGCTCCCCCTGCATGCGTCGCCGGCAGCATTTCATGCTCGACCTCGCCTGCGCAAGCTGCATCTGCTGAATGGGATCTGAGGGTTGCCAAGGCTTTTGCATTGGTGTCTTTTCGCGCCGTCCTCAATCACGGAAGCCGCCATGTCCTTTCACAAACTCGACGACCTCGGCCACAAGCTCGAAGCGCTTGAGCATGCGCTGGCCATCCTCGGCGCCGATGAAGCGACCCATATGGCCGTTGGCGGTGGCGAGAAGCGCGCCGAGGCGATGGCGGCACTGGCCGGCATGTATCACACCAGGGCGACCGCGCCGGAAATATCGGACTGGATCGCCGCCGCCGAAGCCGAGGCATTGGACGATGAGCAGCGCGCGGCCCTAACCGAGCTGCGGCGGCAGTACACCAACCTGACCTGCCTGCCGGTCGAATTCGTCGAACGCCAGACAACGGCGCGCATGCGTTGCGAGCAGCTATGGCGCGACCTGCGCGCCAAGAACAACTGGGCTGGCTTCCAGCCGGCGCTCGAGGGCGTGGTGGCGCTGGTGCGCGAAGAGGCGGCCCTGCGCTCCGACGTGCTCGGCCTCGCGCCCTATGACGCGCTGATGGAACAATACGATCCCGGCAACCG
Organism: Mesorhizobium sp. B2-5-4; assembly: GCF_006441095.1. Lineage (NCBI taxonomy): Bacteria > Pseudomonadati > Pseudomonadota > Alphaproteobacteria > Hyphomicrobiales > Phyllobacteriaceae > Mesorhizobium > Mesorhizobium sp. B2-5-4. The sequence goes on from NZ_VFUR01000005.1 coordinate 82,845, forward strand.
CACGGCGGATATCACTCCCGTCTTCGCCGACCTGAAGGCCTTCCTCAGAGGCTTCGTGCCGGAGGCGCTGGCGATCCAGGAAGCGCGGCTGCGCAGGCATCCGCTGAAGCCGCTTTCAGGCACCTATGCCATCGACCGGCAACGCGAACTCGGTCTCGCCATGATGGCGGCGGTCGGCTTCGACCTGACACGCGGCTCGCTGTCGGTGTCGCACCATCCGTTCTGCGGCGGCGTGCCCAGCGACGTGCGCATCACCACCCGCTACAAGACATCGGACTTCCTGTCGGCGCTGATGGGCGTGCTGCACGAGACCGGCCATGCGCTCTATGAGCAGAACCTGCCGAGGGCATGGTCGCACTGGCCGCTCGGCAAGGCCCGCGGCATGGCCGTGCATGAAAGCCAGAGCCTGTTCGTCGAAAAGCAGATCGGCCGCAATCCTGCTTTCTGGCACTGGGCGCTGCCGGTGGTGGAAAAGCATCTCGGCGAAACCTGGTCGCTCGATGATCTCTTGCCGCATGTGCATCGTGTCGAGCGCGGCCTGATCCGCGTGGATGCCGACGAAGTAACCTATCCGCTGCATGTCATCCTGCGCTACGAACTGGAGCAGGAACTCGTCTCGGGCAGGCTGGAGGTGGCTGATCTACCCGAAGCCTGGGACGCCAAGATGCGCGACTATCTCGGCCTCTCCACCATCGACAATCCGGCCGATGGGCCGATGCAGGACGTGCACTGGCCGGGTGCCGCCTTCGGCTATTTCCCCTCCTACACGCTGGGCGCGATGATGGCGGCGCAGCAATGGGCCGCGCTGATGCGCGAACATCCTTCCGCCGACGACGACCTGGTGAAAGGGAATTTCGCGGCCATCAACGACTGGCGCCGCAAGAAGATATGGTCGCAGGGATCGCGCTGGACGACGCCGGACCTGCTCGAACGCGCCACCGGCGAAAAACTCAACGCCGTTTATTTCGTCAATCACCTGAAGCAGCGCTACGGTGGATGAGACCGGCCATATCGAGCCCCGCTATTCCGCCGCGCCCCTGAAGGCGCGGGCGCCGGTCTCGAATTGCAGCTTGGCCAGGCGCGCATAGATGCCGCCCTTGACGACTAGGCTCTGATGCGTGCCTTCCTCGACGATGCGGCCGCCATCCATGACCAGGATCCTGTCGGCCTTGAGCACGGTCGCCAGCCGGTGGGCGATGACGATGGTGGTGCGGCCTTGCATCAGCCGCTCGAGCGCCGTCTGCACCAGCGTCTCGCTTTCGGCGTCGAGGGCCGAGGTCGCCTCGTCGAGCAACAGGACCGGCGCGTCGCGCAGGATGGCGCGGGCGATCGCTACCCGCTGGCGCTGGCCGCCTGACAGCGTCACGCCGCGTTCGCCGACCTGGCTGTCGTAACCTTTCTCAAGCTTGAGGATGAATTCGTCGGCCAACGCATCCTTCGCCGCCGCCTCGATCTCGGCCTCGCTGGCGCCTGGCCGGCCAAAGCCGATATTGTCGCGCGCGCTCGTCGCGAAGATGGTGACATCTTGCGGCACGATGGCGATGTGCTGCCTGACCGCGACGGGGTCAGCCTCACGCACGTCGATGCCGTCGATCAGGATCTTGCCGGTTTCGGGATCATAGAAGCGCAGGATCAGCGAAAAGACAGTGCTCTTGCCGGCACCCGAGGGACCGACGATCGCCACCGTCTCGCCGGGTTTGACCGAAAAACTCAAGCCATGGACGGCGGCGCGGTCGGGCCTCGCCGGATAAGAGAACGAGACGTCGTCGAAGATGATCGCGCCCTTCACGATTGCCGGCATCGGCTTCGGCTCGGCCGGCGCCTGGATCGCCGGCGTCTCGGCCAGGATCTCGGTCAACCGTTCGGCCGCACCCGCTGCTTGCGCGAGTTCGCCCCAGACTTCCGACAGCGCGCCGAGCGCGCCGGCGGCGAACACCGAATAGAGCAGGAATTGGCCAAGCGTGCCGGGTGACAGATTGCCGTCGAGCACGTCGCGCGAGCCGAACCACAACACCGCAACGACCGACGAGAAAATGGTGAAGATGGCGAAGAAGGTGAGGAAGGACCGCGCGAAGATCGAGGCACGTGCCGCCTCGAAGGCGGCTTCCACCGCGCCCGAAAAACGACCGGTGACCAGTTTCTCATTGGTAAAGGCCTGCAGCGTGCGCACTGCGCCGATCTGCTCGCTGGCATAGGCTGTCGCCTCGGCGAGCGTGTCCTGTGCCTGCCGGGATTTGCGCCTCACGGAGCGGCCGAAGGCGACCAGCGGCAGCACGATGATCGGAATGGCCGCTATGACCAGGCTGGACAGTTTTGGGCTGGTGACAACCATCATCGCCACGGCGCCGAGCCCAAGGATGACGTTGCGCAGCGCGACCGAAGCCGTGGCGCCTACCGCCGACTTGACCTGCGTGGTGTCGGCGGCGAGCCGCGACACGATCTCGCCCGACTGGGCAGTGTCGAAGAAGGCCGGCGACAGCGTCGTCACATGAGCGAAAACGTCGCGCCTGATGTCGGCGACGACGCGCTCGCCGAGCGTGATGACGAAATAGTAGCGGCCGGCCGAGGCGGCCGCCAAAAGCGCCGCCATGGCCACCAGCGCGGCGAAATATTCAGCGATGATGGTGGATCCCGCCGGCGTGAAGCCATGATCGATCATGCGCCGCACCGCCAGCGGCAGCGCCAGCGTCGTCATCGCCGCGACTGCCAGCGAGACGACGGCGCCCGCCACCATTTTCCGGTAGCGGCCGATGTAAGGGAACAGGCGCCTGAGCGGCTTGAGCGAGCGGCGGCGCTCGTCTGCGCTGCTGGATTGCGCCATCCCGGTGTTTCCTCTAGCCGCCTTGTTGTATGCGCCTCAATATGCGCGAGCCACGGCCTTGTGATTCAATTTCGGCTGATGTATAGCCACGCCGACCGTTTTAGAAGCCGTGGCTCCTCAATAGCTGCGGCTTCGAGTTTAAAAAAGGGGCGCATCGACGCAGGCTTATGCCAGTCAGCCGCGCCAGCAAGCCAGGAACCGAGCCATGAAGAGCGCTATTCATCCCGACTACCACACCATCAAGGTCGTCATGACCGACGGCACCGAATACACGACCCGTTCGACCTGGGGCAAGGAAGGCGATACGATGAACCTCGACATCGACCCGACCACCCACCCGGCCTGGACCGGCGGCCAGCAGACTCTGCTCGACCGCGGCGGCCGCCTGTCGAAGTTCAAGAAGCGCTTCGAAGGTTTCGGCCTCTAAGGCAAGAGCTTTTTCGCAGATCAAAAGCCCGCCCTCGTGGCGGGTTTTTTGTTGCTTGGCCGAAGGCTGAGTTTTCGGCTCTCTATTCCGCCAGCAGTTCCCTGAGCGCCATACGCTTATAGGCTGCGACCAGCCTGTCGCCCTCCTGCCGCTCGACCGAGATCGCCAGCCGCATGGCCGCCTCGCCCATCTGCCAGACGAGAAAGGCCGTGGTCTCCAGGGAAACGGGATCGGCGCCGGGACGTAGCCGCTTCAGCACCGCACCGAGGAATTCGGCATTGGCCCGGCTGTCGGCGAGCTCGAGGCGGCGCAGCGCCTTGTCGGCCTGCGTGCCCGACCAGATGTCGCGCATCACCGGTTCGGCGAGGAACAGTCGGTAGTAGATGTCGACCAGCTCCGAAAACGCTTGGCCCAGCCCCTCTGCATCCCTAACATCCTTGAGCGCCGCCGAGATGCAGGCTTGGCTCTCCACCGTGTAGCGCTCTGCCAGCGCCCAGACGATCGCCCGCTTGTCCGGAAAGAACTGGTAGAGCGATCCGATCGACACCCCTGCCCGTTCAGCGACTTCACCCATGCGCATGGCATCGCTGCCTTGCTCGGCGATCAGCGCCGAGGCGGCGGCCAGCATGCGCTCGACCCGCTCGCGGCTGCGCTGCTGGCTTGGTGCCCGGCGCGGCGAAGCGATCTGCTCGTTGGCCGGCATGCCTTCCATGACTGTCTCCAACAAACGCGCCCGGCAATCGCCTCGAATGACTTGACTCGCAGAATACGAGGGTTTATCACATTTTGCAAATGTGAGGATTAATCACATTTGCAAACAGAGGAACCCGCCGCAACCGGCACTTGGAGCAACCGACATGATTGTCAAACTTCTTCCCATCCTCACTTTCATCGCGGCCCTGGGCGCAGGCGTGGTCGGCGGCGTGTTCTTCGCCTTCTCCAACTTCGTCATGCCGGCGTTCGCTCGCCTGCCGGCGGCGGGCGGCATCGCCGCCATGAATTCGATCAACGTCACTGTCATCACGCCGATGTTCATGACGGCACTCTTCGGCACCGGGCTGGTCTGCATCGTGCTCATCGCCGGCGCCCTCATCGGCTGGAACCAGCCGGGTTCGTTCTGGCTTCTGGCCGGCGCGCTGATCTATCTCGTCGGCAACCCGATCGTGACCATGGTCTTCAACGTGCCTCTCAACGATGCGCTGGCCACCGTCGATCCGGCCAGCAGCAATGGCGCCGCCGTATGGACCAGCTTTCTCCGGAACTGGGTGATGTGGAACCACGTTCGCACCGTCACCGCCATCGTTGCCATGGCATCCTTCTGGTTCGCCGCGCGTTGACATGTTGACGGACCGCCGCAGCCGGGCGTTGTGGCGGCCATAAGCATTGTCGGGAAAAGAGCCGTGAACGATCCGTATTCGACCATGGCCGTCGGCATTTCGATCGGCGTCGGCCTCGGCGCTGCCCTCGGCGTGGCGATGGATGACCCCGCCGTCGGCATCGGCATGGGCATAGCGATCGGCGCCGGTATCGGTGCTGTTTTCGGAAAGAGGCGCAAGTGATCGTCCCGCTTGCGCGGGAAGATATCAGCTCTTCGCCTTGCGGTCGGCGTGACCGAGATCACGATCCGGATCGATCACGTCGCGGACCAACTGCTTGAGTTTCGCCGCGTCCGGAAAGCCGCCGTCGCGCTTGCGGTCCCAGACCAGTACATCGTTGCACGAGATGGTGAAGATGCCGCCGGTGCCCGGCACCAGCGTCACCTCACCGAGATCGGTGCCGAAGGTGGAGAGCAGCTCCTGCGCCATCCAGCCGGCACGTAGCAGCCATTGGCATTGCGTGCAGTAGGTGATGCGGATGGCGGGCAACCGAGCTTTGCTCATGTCGGATCGGGCTTCACTCACGCCGCGCTGAGCTTGGCCAAGGTTTCGTCGTCGACTTCGAAGTTGGCGTACACGCTTTGCACGTCGTCATCGTCCTCGAGCGTCGCAACCAGCTTCATCAGCGACTGCGCCCGCTCTTCGTCGACCGGGACATTGTTCTGCGGCTTCCAGATCGCCTTGACCGATTCGGCCTCGCCGAGCGAGGCTTCAAGCGCCTTGGACACTTCGCCGAGAGTCTCGAAGGCGCAATAGATCGTGTGGCCTTCCTCGTCCGATTCGACATCGTCGGCACCGGCTTCGATGGCCGCGTCCATGATCTTGTCGGCACTGCCTGCCGAGGCCGGATAGTAGATTTCGCCGGCGCGGTCCCACATGAACGATACCGATCCGGTTTCGCCGAGCGCGCCGCCTGCCTTGGTGAAGGCGGCACGGACATTGGACGCCGACCGGTTGCGGTTGTCGGTCAGCGCCTCGACGATCACGGCGACGCCACCCGGCCCATAACCTTCGTAACGCACGGCTTCGTAATTCTCGGCATCGCCCATCGACGCCTTGTTGATGGCGCGCTGGATGTTGTCCTTCGGCATCGACACCGCCTTGGCGTTCTGGATCGCCAGGCGCAGGCGCGGGTTCATCGATGGATCGGGCGTCCCGCTCTTGGCCGCAACGGTGATTTCGCGCGCCAGCTTGGAAAACATTTTCGACCGCACCGCGTCCTGACGGCCCTTGCGGTGCATGATGTTCTTGAACTGTGAATGGCCAGCCATGGCACCCCTGTCGTGTTCGGCTAGAGCGTCTTGCCGCGAGGTGCGTCACCTCGCCTTTGCAAAAGGCTCGAATTCAAAATTTCAGAACGTCCTGATGCGTCAATGGACGCGCGGCGCTCTTTGTCGGAATGGCCGGCTTATAGATAAATCGGCTCAATTCGTCCAGCCGCGCCGTGCTGCGGCGATCCCGGCCGTGCCTATGCTTCTAGATCGGACTTCAGCCGGTCGATGATGCTGAGCGCATGACCGGCATACTGGCTGATCCAGCGGTCGTGGATCTGCTTGATCGGCAGCGCGTTGAGATGGTTCCAGCGCTCGCGCCCATCACGACGCGCAACGATCAGATCTGCCTCCTCCAGCACCTTGAGATGGAGCATGACGGTGCAGCGGTCGATATCGGGAAAGGCTTCGCACAGCATGCCGGTGGTCCTGGGCTCGTCTTTCAACCGGTCCAGCATTTCGCGCCGGCGCGGATGCGCCAGCGCCTTGAAAACATTGTCGTCCTGCGATTGGCTTGACATGTTATGTTTATATAACATATCGTTGTTGCGATCAAGCAAGGAGCTGTGGATATGTCTCTTGGATTCAGGGTTTCAGGGCGCATCGGTAAACCGGTCGCCGAAGTCTTCGACGCGGTCGTCAATCCGAAGAAGCTCAGCGGTTATTTCACCACCATCGGCGGCGCCAGCGCGCCATTGGTTGCCGGTTCGCGTGTCGTCTGGTGGGGCAAGGTGCCGGTCGAGGTCGACGAAGTGGCCAAGGACAGCCACATCGTGTTGCGCTGGGATGCTACCGACGCCGACGGCAAGCCCGCCTACAAGACCCGCATCGAGATGAATTTCGAGCCGCTCGACGATGGCGGCACCTTCGTCACCATCGCCGAGAGCGGCTGGCAGGAAGGCGCGGTCGGCCTGAAGAAGTCCTACCTGAATTGCGAGGGCTGGTCGCAGATGCTGGCCTGTATGAAGGCCTATGTCGAATACGGCATCAATCTGCGCGACGGTTATTACCGCAGCGAGATGAAGGGCGAGCCCGCCAGCGAAAACAACATTTAAAAACGGAACCCAGCCATGACCGCGAAGATCACCGGCGGCATCAACATCGCCATGAAGGTGCCATCGCACCAGTACGAAGCGACGGTCGCCTTCTACCGCGACGTCGTCGGCCTCAAGCCGTTCACCACCAAGGCGCCGGCCATCAGCTTCGAACTTGGGCCTGTCAGGCTGTGGATCGACAAAGCGCCGATGATGAGCCAAGCCGAAATCTGGCTGGAGCTTTTCACGCAGGATTTTCCGGGCGCCGCGGATCATCTGGCCAAGGCGGGCGTTGTGCGTTGCGATGCCATTGAGCCATTGGGCTTGGGTTTCCGAGGTGGCTGGATCACCAATCCGGCCAACATCATTCACATGGTACGCGAACCCGACGCCTGGTGAGCGCGTATTCGAAAAGGAGATCGCCATGGAAATCCGTGAAACACCGACCGCCGAAGCCGCCATGCTGATCCGGCGGCCGGTCGCTGATGTTTTCGAAGCCATCGTCGACCCGGCGATCACGACCCAATTCTGGTTCACCCACGGCAGCGGCCGGCTTGACGGCGGCAAGCCGGTTCAGTGGGAGTGGCGCATGTATGGCGTCTCGACGACCGTCGATGTCAGCGAGATCGTCAGGGACAAGAAGATCGTCATGACGTGGAGCGATCCGCCGACCACAGTGGTCTGGACCTTCACCGAAATGCCTGGGGAGGCGACCTTCCTCGAAGTCCACAATTTCGGCTTTGCCGGCAAGGGCGACGAGCAGGTGAAACAAGCGGTCGGCTCAACCGGCGGCTTTGCACTTGTCCTCGCCGGCGCCAAGGCCTGGCTGGAACAGGGCCTGACGCTGGGCCTGATCGCCGACCGCCACCCGAAGGGCGCTCCGGGGCATTAAATCAATTCCGAACGCAAAAGTGCGAAGCGCTTTTGCGTTCGGAATTGCGTAAAGCAAAGAGATAGCGCATTGGAGGCGATCCTGTTCTCGCCGGAAATGCCGAGGCTCGCCCGATCCGGTCGGTCTCAGTGCCCGTCGCCGGATTTCGCGTTCTTGCGCCGTCGCGCCAGCATGTTGAGTCCCTCGACCAGCGCCGAAAAACCCATCGCGGCGTAGATGTAGCCCTTGGGCACATGGTAGCCCATGCCGTCGGCGATCAGTGTCATGCCGATCATCAGCAGGAAGCCCAGCGCCAGCATGACGATGCTCGGGTTCTTGGCGATGAAGTCCGCCAGCGGTCCGGCGGCAAGCATCATCGCCGTGACGGCCACGATGACCGCGATGTACATGATGGCGATCTCGTCGGTCATGCCGACGGCGGTGATGATGGAATCGATAGAGAAGACGAGGTCGAGCAGCAGGATCTGGAAGATCGCGCCGGCAAGCGAGATCTTGAGCGTTTCGCCCAGCATCGTGTCCTGATGGTCGTCGGGATCGACCGTGTGGTGGATTTCCTTGGTCGCCTTCCACACCAGGAACAGGCCGCCTGCGATCAGGATCAGGTCGCGCCAGGAGAAGCCGTGGCCTAAGGCCGTGAACACCGGCGTCGTCAGCTGGACGATAATGGAAATGGTGGCAAGCAGCACCAGGCGCATGATCAGCGCGGCCGAGATGCCAAGGCGGCGCGCACGAGCCCTCTGCTCCACCGGCAGCTTGTTGGTCAGGATGGAGATGAAGATCAGATTGTCGATGCCGAGCACGATCTCGAGCACCACCAGCGTCAGCAACGCGACCCAGGCGGTCGGGTCGGAAACGAATTGAAAATGCGGCGCCAGGAATTCGATAAGCTGCATGGAGGTCGTCCCCTACGATCTAGAGCAGTGTCGCCGGCAATTGGGTATTGTGAACGCTTATATCAATGTCACGACCAGAAGGAGGGGGCCGTTTCCTCCAGCCGGGGGCCGCGACGAAACGGCGCGATCTTCTCGGTCAGCCCGGTGCGGTCGGAAATATTCACGCCGACCCCGCACAATGTCGCCGGGCCGATCGCCGCTTCGAAACGGCCTTTCGGCACCTTCGACAGGAACCGGTTGAGCGGTTCTTCCTTGTCCATGCCAAGCGAGGAATCGTAGTCACCGCACATGCCGGCATCCGACAGGTAGCCGGTGCCGCCATTGAGTATCTGGTGATCGGCGGTGGGCTGGTGCGTGTGGGTGCCGACGACCAGGCTGGCACGGCCGTCGACAAAATGCGCGAAGCACATTTTTTCCGAGGTTGCCTCGGCGTGGAAGTCGATCACCACCGCATCCGCCTGCTCGCCGAGCGGACAGGCCGCAAGCTCGCGTTCGCCGGCCTGGAACGGATCATCGAGCTCGGGATGCATGAATACCCGGCCCATGATGTTGGCGACCAGCACACGCGCGCCGCTCCTGGCGATATAGACGCCGGAGCCGCGCCCTGGCGTGCCTTTGGGAAAATTGGAGGGCCGCAGGAAACGCTGCTCGCGCGGCGCGAAGGCCAGCGCGTCGCGCTGGTCCCAGACATGGTTGCCGGTGGTCACGACATCGCAGCCCGCCGCGATCGTCTCGCGAAAAATCTCTTCGGTGATGCCGAAGCCGCCGGCGGCGTTCTCGCCGTTGACGATGACGAAATCGAGTTTGAAGTCGGAGATCAGGCCAGGCAGTTGTTCCCACACCGCGGTGCGGCCCGTCTTACCGACCATGTCCCCGAGGAAGAGAAGTCTCATCTATGCCTGATCCCGAAAAGTTGCATGACTTTTCGGCAAAGATCATGCGTTTCAAAGAACTATCTACAATTTTGGTGCAAAGCGGCGCAACCCGCTCTCGGTGAGTATTTCCGCGATGACCACGTCATGGGGTTCGTCCGGAACTTGCGAAACTTCTTGGCAGTCGAAGGCGATGCCGACCAGCCGGGGCGCATGCCCCTTGTCGACGAGCTTCGCGATCGCGCGATCGTAATAGCCCGCGCCATAACCGATGCGGTGGCCGCGCGCGTCGAAGGCGGCGAGCGGCACCAGCATGACCGAGGGGTCGAGAACTTCGGCCTCCGCGTGCGGTCCGACCGTGCCAAAGCCCATGTCGACCATCGGCGCGCCACGCACCAGCTCGCGAAAGACGATGGTGGTCTTGTCGAGAATGGCGGGCAGGCAGAGCCGTGCGCCCTTCTCGCGCAAGGCGAACATCAATGGCCTGACATCCACCTCCGAGCGCATTGGCCAGAAACCGGAGACGATCTGACCGGACCCGACCTCCAGACGGTCGCGCGCCGTCTCCGCCATTTCGAGCGCGGCCTCGACCCGCCAGAATTCATCAAGCGCGTCGCGGCGGGCGAGTGCCTCGAGGCGCAGCCGTTTTTTAAGGTCTTTGGGAGAGGTCATGCGGCCAAGGTAGAAAAGGTCAGAACTGTGTGAGGTCTCAAGAGCGACGTTTTCCACCGCATCATCCACCGCGATGCGTGGACGCCTTGCGACAAGTGGCGATCCACACAACCGGTGGAGAGGTCGATCCCGGGTGCCTACAAAGTAGGTGGGCGCCGTATGAGAAAACCCACGGGTCTTCCCAGGGACAGCTCCCTAAGGATCATTAAGGCCCCGGGGAAAAGTGTCTCCTGCCGGGAAGCGCAGACCGCCTCCGCCAATATAGGCCGATGGTGGCCCATGCGCCAGAGAGACGGTGCTCTTTCCGCGCCGATTTGGCATCATCGCCGTTGCAAACCCGCCCTTGCGCGGACCAGAGGGCCTCCTTACGGTCCCCGGAACGAACCGAGGAGCAAAAATGCGTTTCGAAGGCACGGCGGCCTATGTCGCCGACAAGGATCTGATGGTGGCGGTCAACGCGGCGATCGCGCTGGAGCGGCCGTTGCTGGTCAAGGGCGAGCCCGGCACCGGCAAGACGGAACTTGCCCGCCAGATGGCGGCGGCACTCGGCCTCGACCTCATCGAATGGCATGTCAAATCGACGACACGGGCGCAGCAAGGTCTTTACGAGTACGATGCCGTGTCGCGGCTGCGCGACAGCCAGCTCGGCGATCTCAGGTTCAACGACATCAAGAACTACATCAAGCGCGGCAAGCTTTGGGAGGCATTCGCGGCCGGCAAGAAGGTCGTGCTTCTGATCGACGAGATTGACAAGGCCGACATCGAGTTCCCCAACGACCTGCTGCAGGAACTCGACCGGATGGAATTCTTCGTCTACGAGACCGGTGAGACCATCCGCGCTGCGGTGCGGCCGATCGTCATCATCACTTCCAACAACGAGAAGGAACTGCCGGACGCCTTCCTGCGCCGCTGCTTCTTCCACTATATCCGCTTTCCCGATGTCGACACGCTGCACAGGATCGTCGATGTCCACTACCCCGGCATCAAGCAGAACCTGGTGCGCGCGGCGCTCACCCAATTCTACGAAATCCGTGACGTGCCGGGGCTGAAGAAAAAGCCGTCGACATCGGAGGCGTTGGACTGGATCCGCCTGCTGGTCGCTGACGACATCGCGCCAGAGGATTTGCGCGCCGACGCCAAGAACGCGCTGCCCAAGCTGCACGGCGCCCTGCTGAAGAACGAACAGGACGTGCACCTGTTCGAGCGGCTGGCCTTCATGGCCAGACGGCAGCAATAGGACCGCAGCGATAGCGCTTTCCTCGGCTGTGGACCGTTGCCGCCGGCCGAAGAGCACGTCAGCTTCGGCCGGAACCCTTCGGAGGAGATAAAATGTCTGAGATTGTTGTCCGCCCGCTCGCGCAATCCGACCACGCCGACTGGCGCCGCTTGTGGACCGACTATCTGACCTTCTACGAAACCAAGCTGCCGGAAGAGGTCTACGCCGTCACCTGGAAGCGGCTGTTCACCGAAGGCGAGTTCGAGCCGAAGGGTTTTATCGCTACCCTCGACGGCAAGGCGGTCGGCCTCACCCACTATCTCTACCACCGCTCCGGCTGGTCGGAGAAAAACAATTGCTACCTGCAGGACCTGTTCGCCGACCCGCAAGTGCGCGGCAAGGGCATCGGTGCCGCCCTGATCAAGGCCGTCAAGGATGAGGCAGCCAAGATTGGCGTGAAGAACGTCTATTGGATGACGCACGAGACCAACACCACCGCGCGCAAGCTCTACGACCGCGTCGCGCGCCGCACCGGCTTTATCGAGTATGATTTGCTGTAACCGGCCATGTTCATCCCCTTCTTCCTCGAACTGAAGGCAGCGCGTGTTCCCGTTTCGCTCAGGGAATACCTCTCTCTGCTGGAAGGGCTGAAAGCCGGACTGGTCGACTATGATGTCGAGGGATTTTACTATCTTGCTCGCGCCGCCCTGGTGAAGGACGAGCGCCATATCGACCGCTTCGACCAGGTGTTCGCGCATGTCTTCAAGGGCATCGAGGCGCTGGGTGGCCCGGATGCCGTCAATGTCGCCGACATTCCCGAGGAATGGCTGCGCCGGCTCGCCGAGAAACACCTGACCGAAGAGGAGAAAAAGCTGGTCGAGGCGCTTGGCGGCTTCGACAAGCTGATGGAGACGCTGAAGCAGCGGCTCGAGGAACAAAAAGGCCGCCACCAGGGCGGCTCGAAATGGATCGGCACCGGCGGCACCTCGCCCTTCGGCGCCTATGGCTACAACCCCGAAGGCGTCCGCATCGGCCAGCATGAAAGCCGCAACCGCCGCGCGGTGAAGGTCTGGGACAAGCGCGAGTTCAGGAATTTCGACGATGCCATCGAACTCGGCACCCGCAACATCAAGGTCGCGCTGAAGCGGCTGCGCCGCTGGGTGCGCGAAGGCGCTGAGGAAGAGTTCGACCTGCCCGGCACCATCCACGCCACCGCCGAGCATGGCTATCTCGACGTCAAGACGCGTCCCGAGCGCCGCAATGCCGTGAAGCTCCTGATGTTCTTCGATGTCGGCGGCTCGATGGACGACCATATCAAAAGCATCGAGGAACTGTTTTCGGCCGCCCGCGCCGAATTCCGCCAGCTCGAATATTTCTATTTCCACAACTGCATCTACGAAGGCGTGTGGAAGGACAATCGCCGCCGCCATGCCGAGGTGATTCCGACCTTTGACCTCCTCCACAAATATGGTCCGGACTATAAGGTCATCGTCGTCGGCGATGCCTCGATGAGCCCATACGAGATCGCCCACCCCGGCGGCTCGGTGGAACACTGGAACCCCGAGGCCGGAACCGTTTGGCTCGGCCGGCTGCTGCAGCAATGGCCGAACGCGGTGTGGCTTAACCCCGAGAGCGAAAATAACTGGGGCTTTACCCATTCGATCGCGATGATCCGTGACATCTTCGGCGGCCGCATGTTTCCGCTGACACTGGCCGGGCTCGAAGGTGCTACGAAGCAGCTTTCAAGAAAGTACTGAAGGACCACGGGAGATCAGATGACCTGCTTCCTCTGCTTGCAGTGCGGCGTCCAGTTCGCGGCGACGGAAACGCCACCGCGACACTGCCCGATTTGCGAGGACGAACGGCAGTATGTGCGCTGGGAGGGCCAGGCCTGGACCACGCCGCAACAACTCGCCGCCGCGCATCGGCTGGTGATGAAGGACGACGCCGGCGTGCTCGCGTTTGGCATCGAGCCGCGCTTCGCCATCGGCCAGCGGGCGCTGCTGGCGCAAACGCTGCACGGCAATGTGCTATGGGACTGCATCTCGATGGTAAGCGACGAGGCGGTGGCGGAGATCAACCGCCGTGGCGGCCTTGCCGCGATCGCCATCTCGCACTGCCATTACTATTCGGTGATGGTCGAATGGAGCGAGGCGTTTGGCGGCGTGCCGATCTATCTCCATGCCGACGACCGGCAATGGATCATGCGGCCGCATCGCTCGATCGTCAGTTGGCAAGGCGAGACGCTGGCCATCAACCCGTCGCTGACACTCATCCGCTGCGGCGGCCACTTTGCCGGCGGCCAGGTGCTGCACTGGAAACGCGACGGTGCCGATGCCCTGCTGACCGGCGACATCCTGCAGGTGACGCCGACACGCCGCCATGTCAGCTTCATGTACAGCTATCCGAACCAGATCCCGCTCAATGCTGCCGCCATACACCGCATCGCGGCAGCCCTTGCGCCGTTCGCCTTCGACGACATCTACGGCGCATGGTGGAACCAGAACATCATCAGCGATGCGAAGACGGCGCTGGCCGCCTCTGTCACGCGCTATCTCGCGGCGATTGCCTGAGGAATTCCAGGTGGTCCGCTCGAAAATGCGGGCAAATGTCGTAACAAACGCCTATCTTGTTGCGAATATCCGGTTGCAACCAAGAACGAGCCGCCAAGGCTGAGGAGATCAAATGGACACCCACACCTACCCCGTAACCCGCACCGACGCCGAATGGCGCGCCCGGCTGACGCCGGAGCAGTACGCGGTCATGCGCAACCATGGCACCGAGCGGCCGGGGAGCTGCGCCCTGCTCTATGAGAAGCGTGCCGGCACTTTTTCCTGCGTTGGCTGCGACCAGCCGCTGTTCCAATCCACGCTGAAGTTCGAGAGCGGCACCGGCTGGCCGAGCTTCAACGATCCCGTTCCGGGCTCGGTCGAGAACACGGTCGACCGCAGCTACGGCATGGTCCGTACCGAATGCCACTGCTCTCGTTGCGGCAGCCATCTCGGCCATGTCTTCGAGGACGGCCCGCCGCCGACCGGCCTGCGCTACTGCATCAATGGCGTGGCGCTGAAATTCGAGCCCGCGGCCTGAACAGGCGTCATCATTTCTCGCGAAGGGCGGCTCTGGCCGCCCTTTTCGTACGGGTCGCCTCGTCAGACGACGATCGTGGCGATCAGCCAGAGCGCTGATCCCAGCATGAAGAGCGAAGCCCTGGCACCGCCGGCCTTCTCAGCCGTGCGCCAGACCGCCAAAGTCAGGAAGACGTTGTAGGGCACCGGTGCAAAATGTACCGCCAGAACAAGACCGAGCGGCATCCTCAGCCCAAGCAGGATCAGCGCCGCAGCAGACGACGCAATATTGATCACGGTCCCGACAAGCATCATGTCACGCCAGAACAGCCGGTCGACCGGCACCTTGCCAAGCCAACGCGAGCGGAAGAAATCCGCGATCACTTACCCTGCCCAAGCACTTCGGTTACGGCGCGCTCGACCCGTGAGCATTCCGTGACCAGCCAGTCGGTCATGGCAGGCCAGTTGTCCTCGGGAAAGCAATTGACCCGCCACATCGAATTGATGCCGAGGCCTTCGCAGCTTTGTTCCGGCCTGAGTTTCAGACTGTCTTCGATCGCCGGCCGGAACGGCTCCAGCCGCGACCAGCTTTGCGTGGCGCCGAACTTCTCGTTGCGGCCGAAGAAGACGCCGACATGGTTCTGCGCCGGCGCGACATACATGGAAAGGACCAGTGCGAAGTCGGGCAGCCCGCGCTGCCAGAACCAGGGTCCGCGCCGCGCCAGCCGGGCCCTTTCTTCCGGATGCCGTTCGGCAAACAGCGACCAGAAGCCGCGATGGCGGAATTCCGAGGCGCGACGGCCGCCGAAGTCGAATTCGCTCATGGTTAGATGCCGCCCCAGCATCACCCGGGTTAAGACCGTTGCTGAGCCTTGGCTAGAGGCTGTTTCGAAATTCGCTCTGGTGAGTCATGTGATGGTGGTTTCGAGAGCCGTAGCGCAGCGGACATTGGTCCGTGAGCAACGGAAGCGCAGAAAACGCCATCAGATGGCCGCCAGAGTAGAATTTCCAAACAGGCTCTTAGACCATGCCGAGCGCGGCCATGTACAGATCGAGGATGGCATCCTCCTCCTGGCGCTCGGCCTGGTCCTTCTTGCGCAACCGGATGATGGTGCGGATTGCCTTGGTGTCGAAGCCGGTCCCCTTGGCCTCGGCGAAAACTTCCTTGATGTCGTCGGAAATCGTCTTCTTTTCTTCCTCGAGCCGCTCGATGCGTTCGATCAAGGCACGCAGCTGGCCGGCGGCAACAGTCTGGCTGGTCTCGGTGATATCGTCGGCCATGTTTTCTCCAAAATCGGTTCCGCGCCGCGACTCGGGGAACGTGCCGCAGCGAATTTCAGCGGTTCGATGCCCGACCCAGGCCGGCGGGTCAAGCCGTTATCGAACAGCTCGCCAAGCCTGCCGCCAGAAGCCGACAGCCTGCTCGTTCCTTGCGAGCTCTCAGTTGAACGCGATCAGCAGATCCTTCGCATCGATCTGGTCGCCGGCCTTGACCAGCACCTCGGCAACCGTACCGTCGCGCTCGGCGTGCAACGCCGTCTCCATCTTCATCGCTTCGATGGAGAGCAGAACGTCGCCGGCCTTGACCGCTTGGCCGGCGGCGACCGCAAGCGCCGAAACCACACCCGGCATCGGCGCCCCGACATGCGCCTCGTTGCCGGGCTCCGCCTTGCGGCGCGCCTTGGCTGCCGAGGCACCATGCGCACGGTCGGGCACCTTCACACGCCGCGGCTGGCCGTTGAGCTCGAAGAACACGGTGACCATGCCCTTCTCATCGACATCGCCGAACGCCTGGCAGCGCACGACCAAGGTCTTGCCCCTTTCGATATCGACGAAAATCTCGTCTTCCGATTTCATGCCATAGAAATAGGTCGGCGTCGGCAGAACGCTGACCGGGCCGTAGGTTTCCTGCGCGGCGACGAAGTCGGAAAACACTTTCGGATACATCAGCCACGAGGCGAACTCGTATTCCGACAGCTTGCGCTCGAGCTTGTCCTCGATCTCCTTGCGGCTCTTCTCGAGGTCGGCCGGCTTCAGCAACGAACCAGGCCGCGCCGTGATCGGCTTGTCGCCTTTCAGTGCCTTCTTCTGCAGCACCCGCGGCCAACCGCCCGGGGACTGGCCGAGGTCGCCGCGCAGCATCGAGACGACCGAGTCCGGGAAGGCGATGTCGCGGGCCGGGTTCTCGACATCGGCAACGGTCAGGTCCTGGCTCACCATCATCAGCGCCATGTCGCCGACGACCTTCGAGGACGGCGTCACCTTGACGATGTCGCCGAACATCAGATTGACGTCGTGATAGGTCTGCGCCACTTCGTGCCAGCGTGTCTCCAGCCCCAGCGAACGGGCCTGTTCCTTCAAATTGGTAAACTGCCCGCCCGGCATTTCGTGCAGGTAGACCTCGGAAGCCGGACCTTTCAGGTCGCTCTCGAAGGCAGCATATTGGTTGCGAACGGCTTCCCAGTAGAACGAGATCTTGCGGATCCACTGCGGGTCGAGGCCCGGATCACGTTCTGTGCCCTTCAGTGCTTCCACGATCGAACCGAGACATGGCTGCGACGTATTGCCGGAGAAGGCGTCCATCGCCGCGTCGATAGCGTCGACGCCGCTTTCCACCGCCGCCAGCACGGTTGCCGCCGACAGACCCGATGTGTCGTGGGTGTGAAAATGGATCGGCAGGTCGGTCGCCTCGCGCAGCGCCTTGAACAGCACGCGGGCGGCACTCGGCTTCAACAGGCCGGCCATGTCCTTGACCGCGATGATATGGGCGCCGGCTGCCTGCAATTCGCTGGCGAGCCCAACATAATATTTGAGATCGTACTTGGCCCGCGCCGGATCGAGGATGTCGCCGGTATAGCACATCGCCGCTTCGATCAGCTTGCCCTCGGCGCCCACGGCGTCCATGGCGACGCGCATGTTCTCGACCCAGTTCAAGCAGTCGAAGACGCGGAAGAGGTCGATGCCGCCGCTTGCCGCCTGCTTGACGAAATGCTGCACGACATTGTCGGGATAATTGGTGTAGCCGACGCCGTTGGCGCCGCGCAGCAGCATCTGCAGCAACAGGTTGGGGGCTGCTTCCCGCACCAGCGACAGCCGCTCCCACGGATCCTCGGTGAGGAAGCGCATGGCGACGTCGAAAGTGGCGCCGCCCCAGCATTCGAGCGACAAAAGCTGCGGCAGGGCGCGCGCATAGGTGCCGGCGATCCCGGCAATGTCATGCGTGCGCACGCGGGTGGCGAGCAGCGACTGGTGGCCGTCGCGCATCGTCGTGTCCGTGACCAGCACTTCCTTCTGCTCACGCATCCAGGCGGCGAACTTCTCCGGCCCGAGCACGTCGAGCTTCTGCTTGCTGCCGCTCGGCACATTGCCGTTGAGATAGGGCACCACGGGCGGCGCCGCGTCGGCCTTTGGCGTCGGCCGCCCGCGCGTCTCGGGATGACCGTTGACGCTGACGTCGGCCAGATAGTTGAGCAGCTTGGTGGCGCGGTCCTGGCGCTTGACCTGCTGGAACAGCTCCGGCGTCGTGTCGATGAACCTCGTCGTATAGGAATTGTCGGCGAAGCTCGGATGATTGATGATCGCTTCGAGGAAAGTGAGGTTGGTGGCGACGCCGCGGATGCGGAACTCGCGCAAGGCGCGGTTCATGCGGGCGATCGTCTCTGCCGGCGTCGGCGCCCAGGCCGTGACCTTCTCCAGCAGCGGATCGTAGAAGCGGGTGATGACCGCGCCGGAATAGGCCGTGCCGCCGTCGAGGCGGATGCCGAAGCCGGTGGCGCCGCGATAGGCGGTGATGCGGCCGTAGTCCGGAATGAAATTGTGTTCGGGGTCTTCGGTGGTGATGCGGCACTGCAAGGCATGGCCGTTCAGCCGGATGTCCCTCTGCGCCGGTACGCCCGATTCCGGCGTGCCGATGGCGAAGCCGTCGAGGATATGGATCTGCGCCTTCACGATGTCGATGCCGGTCACCATCTCGGTGACGGTGTGCTCGACCTGGATGCGCGGATTGACCTCGATGAAGTAGAATTTGCCGGTATCGGCGTCCTGCAGGAATTCGACGGTGCCGGCGCCGATATAGCTGGTCTCGCGCGCGATTTTCAGCGCGTAGCCGCAAAGCTCCTGGCGCAGGTCCTCGCTGAGATAGGGCGCCGGCGCGCGCTCGACGACCTTCTGGTTGCGGCGCTGGATCGAGCAGTCGCGCTCGAACAGGTGCACGGCATTGCCGTGTGTGTCGCCAAGCACTTGCAC
This sequence comes from Mesorhizobium sp. B2-5-4, assembly GCF_006441095.1. NCBI lineage: Bacteria > Pseudomonadati > Pseudomonadota > Alphaproteobacteria > Hyphomicrobiales > Phyllobacteriaceae > Mesorhizobium > Mesorhizobium sp. B2-5-4. The sequence continues at coordinate 101,632 of NZ_VFUR01000005.1, forward strand.
TTCGACATGGCGAGCGCGCTCGATCAGCTTTTCGAGATAGACCTCGTCCTTGCCGAAGGCGGCTTTCGCCTCGCGCTTGCCTTCCATGACCTCGCGAGCGAGATCGGCCTCGGAACGGATGGCGCGCATGCCACGGCCACCGCCACCCCACGAAGCCTTCAGCATGACCGGATAGCCGACCGTCTTGGCGAGTTCCTTGACCGCCTCCAAATCGTCCGGCAACGGATCGGTGGCCGGCACCACCGGCACGCCGACCTCGATGGCGAGATTGCGTGCGGCGACCTTGTTGCCCAGCCGGCGCATCGTGTCGGGCTTCGGTCCGATGAAGGTGATGCCTGCTTGCGCGCAGGCCTCAGCGAATTCGGGGCTTTCCGACAGCAGCCCGTAGCCGGGGTGGATGGTATCGGCGCCCGAAAGCCTGGCAACGCGGATCACCTCCTCGATCGACAGATAGCTCTCGATCGGCCCCATGTCCTTGCTGAGGTGCGGTCCGCGCCCGACCTGGTAACTTTCATCGGCCTTGAAGCGGTGCAGCGAATATTTGTCCTCCTCGGCCCAGATCGCCACGGTTTTGAGGCCCAACTCATTGGCCGCGCGAAAGACGCGGATGGCGATTTCTGACCGGTTGGCGACGAGGATCTTCGTGATGGCCAAGGCCTGGGCTCCAGCAGCGGAAGGGACGGGAAATCGAGGCAATGATTAACGTGAAAATGCTGCAGTGCAAACAAAATCGACGCCGGTTTAAACCGATTTAAATCAATTATCCGGCCAACACTCGCACGCATTCGTTCGAACGGACGGAACAATGGCGACAATTTCGATCCTGGATGCGATGTTCCCAACCAAGGAGAACCGACGGGGATGTCACCGTTGCCGGCGCGTCAAAGAAAATGCCCGGCGCGAGGCGCCGGGCATCGTTGGTTTCGGATCCGAATGAATTACGACTTCGGGAACCAGGAATACTTCCCGTCGTCCTTCTTCTTCCATTCGTACATGATGTAGCCTGGCAGCTTCGGATCGCCCTTGGCGTCATAGGCGAGGTCGCCCAGAACGGAGGGGAACGGCCCGTTTTCATGCATCGCCTTGGCGACGGCCTGCGGATCGTTCGTCTTGGCGGCGGCGGCCGCCTCGGCGACCACCTGCACGGCGGCATAGGCGTAGAGCGTGTAGGCTTCCGGCTCGAAACCCTGCGCGCGGAATTTCTCGACGAGTTCCTTGTTGGCCGGGATCAGCCGCGGGTCGGGGCCGAACGTGTTGAGCGTGCCGGCGACAGCGTCGCCCGCGATGGCGGCGAGTTCGTCCGTCACAATGCCGTCACCCGACATCATCGGCGCCTTGAGGCCCTGGTCCGCGGACTGACGGATGATCAGGCCGGCTTCGGTGTGCAGGCCACCCCAGTAGATCAGGGTGACGCCGGCTTCCTTCATCTTGGCGATCAGCGCCGAGAAGTCCTTGTCGCCGACATTGACGCCTTCATACATCACTTCCTTGACGCCCGCGGCGTTCATCGCCTTCTTGGTTTCGTCCGCGAGGCCCTGGCCGTAAGGGGTCTTGTCATGGATCACGGCGACTTTGGCATCCTTGAAGTTCGCGGCGATATAGGCGCCGGCGATGCTGCCCTGCTGATCGTCGCGTCCGCAGGTACGGAACACATTCCACAGGCCGCGCTCGGTGAATTTCGGGTTGGTTGCGGCCGGCGTGATTTCGACGATGTTGTTTTCAGCGTAGACTTCCGAGGCCGGGATCGACACGCCCGAGTTGAAGTGGCCGATCACAAACTTGACGCCGTCGCCGACGAACTTGTTGGCGACCGAGATGCCCTGCTTCGGATCGGAGACGTCGTCGCCGACTTCGAGCTTGATCTGCTCGCCATTGATGCCGCCCTTGGCGTTGATATCGGCGACCGCCGCTTCGGCGCCCTTCTGCAGCTGTGCGCCGAAGGCCGCGTTCGGACCGGTGATCGGCCCGGCGACCGCGAACATTACATCAGCCCACGCGTTGCCGCCGAACGCGACGAGCGCGGTCAGGGCTACGGCGGACAAAAGTGACTTTTTCATTTAAACGCTCCCATTAACGGAGTGGGCGTGGATGAAGCTTTCATGCGATGCCCACCCTTATCGCAGAAAGCATAGTTTGCCGATTTTCAGGCACTTGTCACGCCGATTCATCCCTGACGCGGCGTTAATGATGGACGTCAACCTTTCGGTTTCCAGCTCAAGATGGAAGCTCTTTCATAGAGCCAATTATACTGTGTGACCATCTGGTTGGTTCGTGTGTATTGATAGCCGACGAAGCCCAGTATCATCAGCACGATGGTATCGACGATATAGTAATGCAGCGAGAACATCGTGCCGTCGAACAGCGCATGATGGATGAAACGGATACCGATGCCGAGGCCGAGCATATAGGCGAACAGCTGGATGAAGCTGCGCCATGTCTGGGCACTGGCCTTGCCGGTCATCCAGGCCGCCCAGCCGCCGAGCAGGCAGGTGACGAAGAAGAACTGCCAGATCGACGGTTCCTCGTAGAGAATGCCTTGCATGGGAAGTCTCCTGAACTCAGTGATGTCCGCCTTCGAGATAGGCGGCGCGCACTTCCGGATTGGCGAGCAGTTCCTTGCCGGTGCCGCTCATCGTCACATTGCCGTTGACCATGACATAGCCGCGCGTGGCGAGCTTGAGCGCGCCGAACGCGTTCTGCTCGACCAGGAACACGGTCAGCCCTTGGGTGCGGTTCAATTCGCGGATGGCATCGAAGATCTGCTTGACGATCAGCGGCGCCAGACCCAGCGACGGCTCGTCGAGCAGAAGCAGTTTCGGCCGCGCCATCAGTGCGCGTCCGATTGACAGCATCTGCTGTTCGCCGCCCGACAAGGTCCCGCCACGCTGGGCGATGCGCTCCTTCAGTCTGGGGAACAGCGTGAACACCTTCTCGACGTCCTCGCCATAGTATTTGAGGTTATCGAGGCTGGCGCCCATCTGCAGGTTTTCCATCACCGTCATGCGCGGGAAGATGCGTCGGCCCTCGGGTGACTGTGCGATGCGCATGCGTGCGATTTCGTGCGTCGGCAACTGGGTAATATCGGCTCCGGCGAAGGTGATGGTGCCCGTGCGGGCCCGCGGAGCCCCGAAGATGGTCATCATCAGCGTCGACTTGCCGGCGCCGTTGGCGCCGATCAGCGCCACGATTTCACCCTGCTTGACGGTGACGTTGACACCGTTCAGCGCGCGGATGTTGCCGTAATAGGTCTCCACGCCCTTGATATCGAGCAGCATTGTCGTGGCCATCACTTGCCCCCTCCACGCTTGCCCTGAACGGGCTTGCCTGTGCCCGCGGCCTTGCCGGAAGCATGACTGGTCGCCACCTTGCCCGCATCGACGCGGCGCGAGAATTGCGTATCCTTGCCCTGACCGAGCAGCTTCGCCTGCTTGACCCATTCCTCGCGCGCGATGCGTCCGTCAAAGGCGAGATAGGCCTCGACTGCCTCGACATCGGCCTTCTTCCAGGCGCCGATCTGGTCGAAGTGGAAGATGCCGTGTTCGTTGAGCTTCTTCTCGTTGACCGTCCCGATGCCCTTGATGCGCGTCAGATTGTCGGCCTTGCCGCCACGGGGGGCAGCGAGGCGGTTCGAAACGCCTTCGGCCTTCGCGGCAGGCGCCTTGGCGGCCGTTTTCCTTGGTGCCGCTTTCTTCGGCGCGGGCTTGGCTGGCGCCGGTGCGACAGGCCTGCTTGCCACGGTGGCGGTGCGGGCGTCGACCTGCGCTGCCTTCGAAGCGCCTTTCGACACGGTCACCCGCTCGCCCTCGCTATGGCCGACGGTGTCGCTCACCGGCCCGGCAAGATACGACGACGACGTCCCCGGGCCATGCGCCGAGTCGGGACCGATATCGAGCTGTTCGATGACGTCCTCGTCACCGACTTCGGTGAGCGCGGTCTCGACCTCCTCGTCGTCGACGCCGAGATAGGCGGCGATGACACGCGGGTCGGTGCGCACCGACTGCGGATTGCCGTCGGAGATCTTGCGGCCATATTCGAGCACCACGACGTGGTCGGAAATCTGCATGACCACCGACATGTCGTGCTCGATCAGCAGGATCGAGGTGCCGCTCGTGTGCTTGATGTCCATCAGCAGTTCGTTCAGCGCCGCCGATTCCTTCGGGTTGAGGCCGGCCGCCGGTTCGTCGAGGCACAGAAGCTCCGGACCGGTGCACATGGCGCGCGCGATCTCGAGCCGCCGCTGCGCGCCGTAGGGCAAGTCGCCGGCCGGATCGTCGGCGCGATCGACGAGATCGGCCTTTTCCAGCCAGTGCTTGGCAAGCTCCACCGATTCGGCCGAGGCCTTGCGGTAGCCGCTGAAGCCGAACAGGCCCAGGATCGTGTAGCCCGAAGCCTTCATCAGCTTGTTATGCTGGGCGACGAGCAGGTTCTCCAGCAGCGTCATCCCCGAGAACAGGCGGATGTTCTGGAAGGTCCGCGCCACCTTGGCGCGCGCCGGGATCTCATGGTTGGGCAGCCGTTCCAGCAAGTAGCTGGAACCATCGGCCCGGTTGAGCGTGATCATGCCCTCCGACGGTTTGTAAAAGCCGGTGATGCAGTTGAACACGGTGGTCTTGCCGGCGCCGTTGGGGCCGATCAGCGCGGTGATTTCGCCGCGCCTGGCGGTGAAGGACAGGTCGCCGATGGCGACCAGGCCGCCGAACTTCATCGACAGGTGATCGACCTGCAGGATGGCATCGTTCATTTGCGTGGTCGCATTCATCAGCCGTGGCCCTCCTTGGTGAAGGAGCCTGAGACAGCTCTTCGTTCCTTGAGGAAGGCTGTCGGTTCACGGCTGCCGACGAAGCCGCGGGGCTTCCACAGCATGACGATGACCATGGCCATGCCGAACAGAAGCATGCGGTAGAGTTCCGGTGTGAAATCGGGCCCGAAGACCTGCTTGAGGAAGTCGAGTTCGCGCAGCGCCTCGGTGCCGCCGATCATCACCATAGCGGCGACGGCGATGCCGACCAGCGAGCCCATGCCGCCGAGCACGACGATGGCGAGGATAATGGCCGATTCCAGGAAGACGAAGGATTCGGGGCTGACGAAACCTTGCCGCGCGGCGAAGAACGAACCGGCGAAGCCGCCGAACATGGCGCCGGTGGCAAAGGCCGTCAGCTTGGTGGTGGTGGTGTTGATACCGAGCGAGCGGCAGGCGATCTCGTCCTCACGCAAGGCTTCCCAGGCGCGGCCGACCGGCAGGCGCCGCAGCCGGATGGTGACGAAGGCGGTTAGCAGGCAAAGCCCAAGGATCAGGTAGTAGAGGAAGATCTTGTAGTAGGCGCTGGACGTGGCGATGTTCAGCACCTTGGCGATGTAATTCGGGTCCGACACGTTGAACGACATCAAGCCGAAGAAGCTGACCTTGGGAATGCCGGAGATGCCTGCCGACCCATTGGTGACCTCGCGCCAGTTGATCAGCACGAGGCGGATAATCTCGCCGAAGGCGAGCGTCACGATCGCCAGATAGTCGCCGCGCAGGCGCAGCACGGGAAAACCGAGCAGCACCCCCCAGAGCGCGGCCATGGCGCCCGCGGCGGGCAACAGTATCCAGAACGACAGGCCGAAATGCGTGGCGAGAAGCGCATAGGCATAGGCGCCAAGCGCATAAAAAGCGACGTAGCCGAGATCGAGCAGACCGGCGAGGCCGACGACGATGTTCAGTCCCCAGGCCAGCATCACATAGATCAAGATCTGGATACCGAAATTATCGACCCATTTCAACGAACCCTGCAACCCGGTGGCGACCGACCAGGCGTTGAGTGACAGCACCGCGACGACGAGGATCGGGTACAGCACCAATGCCGAGATGCCCAATTTGGTGAAGTTGGCATGGATGAAGGCGCGGAAGTAATAGATCACGCAGGCCAGCACATAGATGACCGTCAGGGCACGCAGGAATTGCAGGTAGCCGGCCGGTTCTGCCCCAACCCATCCGGCGAGAGAGCTGTTGAACACGAACAGCAGCACCATGGCGACGACCGCTCCGATGAAGGTCGGCAGGGTGAAGAAGCGGGATGCCACACTTGCCGGCATGAGCCCGGTGGCGACATCGGCGATCTTCTGGTTAGCCATGAAGGGCTGGCCGTAGGCGACATAGAAGAAACGCCCGACGGCCGTGGCGATCACCACCGCGGCAAGCAGGCCCCAGCGCTGCACCACGACCAGTTCGTTGGAAATGTTCTGGTCGGTCCTGAGGCCGATGAACAGCACGAACAGACCAAGCGCTATCGCGCCGGCATAGAAGGCCTCGCGCAGCGCGCGCTGCATGGGGCTGGCGACGAGGTCGCGCTCTGGAGATACGGTCACGGCCATTGTCTCAGACCTTTTCGACTTCTGGCCGGCCCAAGATGCCGGAAGGCAGGAAGATCAGCACGATCGCCAGGATCGAGAAGGCGGCGACGTCCTTGTAGTCGATCGAGAAATAGGCCGACCACATGCTCTCGATGAAGCCGATGAGAAGACCGCCCAGCACGGCACCTGGCAATGAGCCGATGCCGCCAAGAACCGCCGCCGTGAAAGCTTTTACGCCGGGCGTAAAGCCGTCCGAGAAGGCGATGACGCCGTAATACATCAGGAACAGCGTGCCGGCGACGGCGGCAAGGGCTGCGCCCATGATGAAGGTGATCGAGATGGTGCGATCGACGTCGATGCCGAGCAGTGCGGCCATCTTGCGGTCCTGCTCGCAGGCGCGTTGCGCCCGGCCGAGCGAGGTCTTATTGACCAGGTACCAGAACAGCGCCAGCAGCAAAGCGGTGACGATGACGATGATGATCTGCTTCAGCGACACGCTGACGCCGTTGATGTTGTAGACCTGGCTGACCATCGGCGGGATCGGCTTGTTGCGCGGGCCTTGCGTCACCTGGACGAAGTTCGACAGCGCGATCGACATGCCGATGGCGGTGATCAGCGGGGCCAGCCGGAACGAACCGCGCAGCGGCCGGTAGGCCACCTTCTCGATCGTCCAGTTGTAGAGGCTGGTGAGCAGCATCGCCACGATCATCATGACCAGCAGCGCGATGACCACGGGCACCGAATAAAACAGCGCGCCGAGGATGAGGAAGACGATCAGTGCCGTGAAGGCGCCCACCATGAAGATATCGCCATGGGCGAAATTGATCATGCCGATGATGCCGTAGACCATCGTGTAGCCGATTGCGATCAGCCCATAGATCGATCCCAGCGTCAGCCCATTGATAAGCTGCTGGACAAAATACTGCATGTGTACATGGCTCCCCTGGAATGTCGCCCATGCAGACGCATTCCTTTTCGTATTTCCCCTAGTCGTAAAGTTTCGAGCCCGGATTGCAACGTGATTTTTTTGACCGCTCCGCGTGGTTCCAAGTCACGTCTTCCCGATCGCTCGTTTTTCGCACCCAGCCCCTGGACTATCGCGGACCCTATCATTGGCATAACGCAATGTCTTTGACGATTGCGCCGCATCATGCGCTCCGTTTCGAAGAAATCACCGTCAAGATTAGGTGATGAGAAGAATCGTTGCGTTCCTGACATGGTTCGTTTTTCGTCACACTCCTTTCCGCAAGGTCAGGATTCTCCTACTTGACCACGAAACCATGCGCGAACGGGTCGCGGTCGTCGATGAAGATGGTGTTCAGTCCGGTCATGCGCGCCCAGCCGCCGATCGAGGGGATGATCGCCGGCTTGCCAGCCACGGTGACCTCTTTTTCGACCTTGCCCTTGAACAGCGAGCCGATGATCGATTCATGGACGAAGGCATCGCCGGCCTTGAGCTTGCCCTTGGCATGAAGCTGCGCCATGCGCGCCGATGTGCCGGTGCCGCAGGGCGAGCGATCGATCGCCTTGTCGCCGTAGAAAACGGCATTGCGGGCATCGGCGCCCTCGACCGTCGGCTTGCCGGTCCACAGCATGTGCGACAACCCGGCGATGCCGGGGTTCTCCGGATGCACGAAGGAATACTTCTCGTTGAGCCGCTGCCGCACCACCGGACTCCAGGCGATGAAGTCGCCGGCGGAATAGTCGGCCATGTCGCGATAGTTCGCCTGTGGTTCGACGATGGCATAGAAATTGCCGCCATAGGCGACATCGACGGTTATTTCACCCAGCCCTGGACATTCGACTGTCAGCCCTTCGGCATGGAGGAAGGACGACACATTGGTGATGCGCACCTCCTCGACATACTCGCCAACCTGCTTGTATTCGGCGATGACCAGGCCGGCCGGCGTGTCGAGCCTGAGCACACCCGGCGTCTTCGGCTTGATCAAGCCGTGCTCGATGGCCATCGTCACCGTGCCGATGGTGCCGTGGCCGCACATGGGCAGGCAACCGGACGTCTCGATGAACAGGATGGCGATGTCGCAATCCTCGCGTGTCGGCGGATAGAGGATCGAGCCGGACATCACGTCATGGCCCCGCGGCTCGAACATCAGGCCGGTGCGGATCCAGTCATATTCGGCGAGGAAATGCGCGCGCCGTTCCATCATCGTCGAGCCCTGCAGCAGCGGCCCGCCGCCGGCGACCAGTCGCACCGGGTTGCCGCAGGTGTGGCCGTCGATGCAGAAGAAGGATTTCTTGGCCATGTCGCTCCTCAAGATCAAAACCGTTGTGGGCTGAAGGGGGCCAGATCAACGGACGAAGTCTGCCCCAGAACGAATTCCCTGATCAACCGCCCGGTTGCCGCGGCCTGGGTCAGGCCGAGATGGCCGTGACCGAAGGCGTAGATCACCGACCGGCTTCGCGTCGCCCTGCCGACGACGGGCACCGAATCCGGCAGCGATGGCCGGAACCCCATCCATTCGCGTCCGCCCGAGGGATCGAGCCCCGGAAGGAATTTCTGCGCCTTCTGCAGGAGCGCTTTCGACCTGTTGAAATTGGGTGGCCGCTCGATGCCGCCGAGTTCCACGGCACCCCCGACGCGCAGGCCCGTTTCGAGCGGGGTGATGACGAAGCCATGACCGGAAAAGATCAGCTGCCGCGTCACGTCGAAAGCGCTCGTCGGCAGCGTCGTGTTGTAGCCGCGCTCGGTCTCCAGCGGAATGCGATCGCCGAGTTGCCGCGCCAGCAGGTGCGACCAGGCGCCCGCGGCAATGACGATGCGCCTGGCTTGTCTTGTCGAGCCATCGGCCAGCGTCAGTGTCGCACCATCCTGATTCGCGGCGACGCGGTCGATGCGGGCCATCTCGAAGCGGGCGCCTTTGGATTGCGCGTAAGCCCACACCGCCTTGCCGAGCAGTTTTGGATCGGCGATCGTCTTCCATCCCGGCACGAAGGTGCCCTTGACGAAGCGCGGTGACAACCCAGGCTGCAAGCCCGCGAGGTTCTCGCCCTCGACATGGCGGAAGCCGATGCCGAAGCGCTCGCGCGCCGCCCAGCCCGACAGTGAGGCGCGGAACTCGGCTTCGCTTTCGTAGAGCTCGAGCGAACCGCCCTCGCGCAGCATCGGCCGCGTGCCGGACCGATCGAGCAGATCCATCCATTCGGCCTCGGCAAGCTTCATCATGCCGGCCTGGGCCATCAGGCTCGCCTCGTATTTCCCCGGCGCGCTGGCGCGCCAGAACCGGATCAGCCAGGGCAGCAGCTTGGGCAGATAGGCGGGCGGGATGCTGAGCGGGCCGAGTGGATCGGCCAGCCATTTCGGCAGCTGCCTGATCATGCCCTTGTGCGCCAGCGGCAGCACGTCGGAAAAAGCAAAGGCGGCGGCATTGCCTGAGCTCGTCTCCTCGCAGATGCCGGTGCGATCGAAGACCGTGACATCCAGCCCGGCCTCGGCGAGGAAGGCAGCCGCGCAAATGCCGATGATGCCGCCACCGACGATGGCAATGTCTTTCCCTTCTCCCCGTTCACGGTTAGAAGGCGCCCGAAGGGCGGGGCGGGGCCCCGCTTCTGTCGATTTGGTACTTCCTGTCACGTGGGCGCTGCCCTTCACCTGGCTGCCGGCACCTTCTCCTTAGAACTGTGGCAGTGTCGGCCGTACCGCCAGCGCATCCTTGACGATCTTCTCGACGGTCTTGCGGCGTTCGCCCGACAGCGGCATGCGGGGCATGCGGACGCGATCGTTGGTGTTGATGGCGAACACTTCGGCAAGCTTGATGTTCTGCACCAGATAGGTCGAGACATCGAGGTCGAGCAGCGGCCGGAACCAGCGGTAGATGGCGAGCGCCTCTTCGCGGCGGCCGTGCTTCATCAGCTGGTAGATGGCGACGGTCTCGCGCGGGAAAGCGGTGACCAGGCCGGCCACCCAGCCGATGGCACCGACGGACAGTGCCTCGAAGGCGAGGTTGTCGACACCGGTGAACAGGTCGTAGCGGCTGCCCAGGCGGTTGATGATCTCGGTCGAGCGGCGGATGTCGTCGGAAGATTCCTTGATGGCAACGAAGCGCTTGTCCGATGCCAGCTCCTCCATCTGGTCGACGGTGACGTCGACGCGGTAGGCAAGCCGGTTGGAATAGATCATGACCGGCAGGTCGCCGGCCTCGGCCACGGCGCGCAGGGCCGCCACCGTCTCTTCCGCGTTGGTGTGGTAAATCGGACTCGGCACCACCATCAGTCCGTTGGCGCCTTCCTTGGCGGCGCGCCTGGCGATGCTGATCGCCTCGCGGGTGCCGGCCTCGTTGACGGTCAGCAGCACCGGCTTCTTGCCTGCGATCTTCTGCGCGGTCTTCAGCACCTCGATCTTCTCGTCAGGCGACAGCATCGGCCCTTCGCCGAGCGAGCCGCAGACGATGATGCCGTCGCAGCCGGCCTCCATCTGCAAGCTGAAGCAACGCTCCATTTCGGCGTGGTCGAGCCGGTCGTCGGCGGTGAATTTGGTCGTGACGGCGGGGAAAACTCCGGTCCACATTGCTATTTCTCCATCTGATATATCAGCCGTATATCTGTTAGGAAAGCCGCTGTCAATGCAGAATTCGTTATGATATATTTTAGATATATCAGGAGACCGGCTTTGATATCCATGGAAGCAACCACCCTGTCCGAGCCCGCGGCGACCAAGGCTTACCGTGTCCTTGAGCACATGGTCGTCACGCTCGAACTGGCCCCGGCGAGTTTTGTCACCGAGGGTTCCTTGATCGAGCGGCTGGCGCTCGGCCGCACGCCGGTGCGCGAGGCGATCCAGCGGCTGGCCTGGGAAGGGCTGCTTGACGTCAGGCCCCGCGCCGGCATCGCGATCGCGCCGCTGCATCCCGGCGACTGGCTGCGTGTGCTCGATGCCCGGCGCGGCGTCGAGGTGGTGCTCGCACGATCAGCCGCCCGTTTCGTCACCCGCGAGGCCGCCGACCTGTTCCACGAGGCGGCGCTCGCCATGCAAAAAGCAGTGATATCAGGCAATGTGCTCGCCTTCATCCAGGCCGACAAGGCGCTCGACGAGGCGCTGGCGCTGGCCGCCGACAACCCGTTCGCCGCCCGGCTGGCCGCCCCCCTGCAGACCCACAGCCGCCGCTTCTGGTTCCGCTACAAGGCGGACACCGGGCTGGCGGAATCCGCCGAGCACCATGTCGCGTTGATCCGCTCGATCCTGGACGGCGACGAGGAAGGCGCCGCCAAGGACGCCAAGAAACTGATGGCTCTGCTGCGCGGCCATGCCGAGGTGGCCGCGACGCGCTAGAGCAATTCCAGGAAAAGTGCGTAGCGGTTTTCCATCCGGAATTGCGTGAAAACAAAGAGTTAGAGCGGTTCGGCGATTCCAACAAACACTGAACCGCTCTAACTGCAGAAATAGTTCAAGCGCCCGGCAACGCCGCCTTGATGGTTGGGCTGTCCCAGCCCTCGCCGACCGACAGGATGCAACTCTGGCCCTTCGTGTCGGAAGCCAGAACCGTCCAGCTGCCTTGATCGGAAACGAACACTTCGAGGACCACATTGGGATTGATCAGGCCGCGCCCGGCTTCGCTTTCGTGGAAGTTCTCACCGAGCGCTTTCACGATATCGGCGCGTGCCGCGCATTGCCCGGCCGCATTTGCCTGAGCAGCGCCGGTGCACATCGCCATCGCCGCAACGAACAGTGTCACTGTAAGTCGTCGTGTCATCTGACACCTCCTTGCGCCGGACGATGCAATGCCACCGGCCCGCCGTGCGGCGCCCTGGTTGTCTGCCGCGCCTCCTCCACGGCAGGATTGCAGCCCTAAGTCCCGCGAGCCCCCGCCGGTTCCATCACATTAGCGTTTGCAAAAACAAAAGGCCTAAGTCCGGGGACTTAGGCCTTGAGTAAAAATCGCGTCTTCTCGTCCGGTCAGTTCATCGTCCGGATGGCGAACTCGGCGCCATCCGTGATGCATGCCCGCGCGCCCGGAGCGAGGACGCGCAGACGAAGAAAACGTCCGGTCAGTTCATCGTCGGGATGACGAATTCGGCGCCATCCTTGATGCCGGACGGCCAGCGCGAGGTCACCGTCTTGGTCTTGGTATAGAAGCGGAACGCGTCCGGGCCGTGCTGGTTCAGGTCGCCGAAGGAAGACGCCTTCCAGCCGCCGAAAGTGTAGTAGGCGATCGGCACCGGGATCGGCACGTTGACGCCGACCATGCCAACCTGGACACGGCTAGCGAAGTCGCGCGCCGCGTCGCCGTCGCGGGTGAAGATGGCGACGCCATTGCCCATCTCGTGGTCGTTGGCGAGCTTGATGGCGTTCTCATAGGTCGGTGCGCGCACCACCGAGAGCACCGGTCCAAAGATCTCTTCCTTGTAGATGCGCATGTCCGCCGTCACGTTGTCGAACAGGCAACCGCCCATATAGTAGCCGTCCTCATAGCCCTGCATCTTGAAGCCGCGGCCGTCGACGACGAGCTTGGCGCCTTCCTTGACACCGGTATCGACGTAACCCTTGACGCGCTCCAGCGCCTGGGCGGTGACCAGCGGGCCGAAATCGGCGGCCGAGTCCGTCGACGGGCCGACCTTCAGGCTCTCGACGCGCGGGATCAGCTTTTCCATCAACCGGTTGGCGGTGTCGTTGCCGACCGGCACGGCCACCGAGATCGCCATGCAGCGCTCGCCGGCCGAGCCGTAACCGGCGCCGATCAGCGCGTCGACGGTCTGGTCCATGTCCGCGTCGGGCATGATGATCATGTGGTTCTTGGCGCCGCCGAAGCACTGCACGCGCTTGCCGGCCGCCGTGCCGCGCGAATAGATGTAGTGGGCGATCGGCGTCGAGCCGACAAAGCCGATGGCCTTGATGTCGGGATCGTCGAGGATAGCGTCGACGACATCCTTGTCGCCGTTGACGACGTTGAGGATACCGGCCGGCAGGCCGGCCTCGATGAACAGCTCGGCAATGCGCATCGGCACGCCCGGATCACGCTCCGAAGGCTTCAGGATGAAGGCGTTGCCGCAGGCGATCGCCGGTGCGATCTTCCAAAGCGGGATCATCGCCGGAAAATTGAACGGCGTGATGCCGGCGACGACGCCGAGCGGCTGACGCATTGAATAGACATCGATGCCGGGGCCGGCGCCGTCGGTGAACTCGCCCTTCATCATATGCGGCGCGCCGATGCAGACCTCGACCACTTCGAGGCCGCGCTGGATGTCGCCCTTGGCGTCGGCGATGGTCTTGCCGTGTTCGCGCGCCAGGATTTCGGCCAGTTCGTCATAGTCGCGGGCGACCAGTTCGAGGAATTTCATCAGCACGCGCACGCGGCGCTGCGGATTGGTCGCCGCCCATCTGGGCTGCGCCACCTTGGCATTCTCGACCGCCATGCGCAGTTCCGCCTGCGAGGCCAGCGCCACCGTGCCGCGCACCGTACCGTCCATCGGCTGCATGACGTCCTGCTTGCGGCCGCTGGTGCCGGCGACACGCTTGCCGCCGATGAAATGACCGTAGTCGATCATGATTTCTCTCCCTTTGTTTGTGATGCCGTATTGTCCGCCTTTGCGGCGGCGAAGGCAACGCGAGGGAGAACGCAACCGTTGTGCAGTAAATAGATAACAAACGAGGCCTGTGCATCAATTGCCGCAAATGATAAGATGTGCTCGACATCACTGGCATGGCTATGTTGAATTCTGTGGAACGCGGCGTTGACGATTGCCATTCGGAACATCCCCATGAATTGGGATGACGTCCGCATCTTCCTCGCCGTGGCGCGTGCCGGCCAGATTCTTGGCGCCGCGCGCCGGCTGGAGCTCAACCATGCCACCGTCTCGCGCCGCATCGCGGCCCTTGAGGAAGCATTGAGGACGAAACTCTTTCGCCGGCTTACCACCGGCAGCGAGTTGACGCCGGCCGGCGAGCGCTTCCTCGATATCGCCGAGCGCATGGAGGGCGACATGATCGCCGCGCGCTCGACCATATCAGGCGAAGGAGATGACGTGTCTGGAACCGTGCGCATCGGCGCACCCGACGGCTTCGGCGTCGCCTTCCTGGCCAAGCGCCTGGGCGAACTCACCGCCCTTCACCGCGAACTCACCATCCAGCTCGTGCCGGTGCCGCGCTCCTTCTCGCTGTCGCGGCGCGAAGCCGATATCGCGATCACCGTCGAACGGCCGACCGAAGGCCGGCTGGTGGCGGGAAAGTTGGTCGACTATTCGCTCGGCCTGTTCGCCTCCCGCGGCTATGTCGACGTGCATGGCCTGCCCAAAACCGCCGCCGAGCTCGGCCAGCATACACTGATCGGCTATGTACCTGATCTCATCGTCAGCCCTTCGCTCGACTATGCCGCAGAATTCAGCGCGGACTGGCGCACCAGCTTCGCCATCTCCTCGGCACTCGGCCAGGCCGAAGCCGTGCGCTCGGGCGCCGGCATCGGCATCCTGCACACCTTCGTCGCCCGCTCGATGCCGGAGTTGGTGGCCGTCGATGTGGTCGCGCCTATCCGCCGCGCCTACTGGCTGGTCTATCACGAATCGGTCAGGCCGCTGCGCCGCGTCCAGATCGTCGCCAGCTTCATCACCAAGGCGGTCGAGCGCGAGCGGGGCCTCTTCCTGTAGAAGCGCCGTCACGGCAAAACAGCCAGGTTTCCACACGCCGCCTTTTCCTTGCCACAAAACCGCACAGTGTGGCATCACCGGTCGCCGGCCATGGGGTGGGTGTCGGGTGGGGAAATCTTTCAGAAAGCTGGCGCGGGTAGACATGCGAGCCGTTCTTGCCATCCTGCCGCTGCTGTTCGTCTCCGCATGTGCCAACCCATGGACAAAAGTGCCGGAAGCCGAATTGCCCAAACCGATCCGCTACGTCATGGCGCGCCCCTCGCCTTTCGTCATCGGCAATTACTGCGGTCCCGGCACCCGCACCGGCGATCTGTCGGCCCGGCCGGTCGACCGCCTCGACGCCGTTTGCCGAACCCATGACGCCTGCTACATCGCTCGCCGCAACCATTGCGACTGCGATGGCGCCCTTGTTGCCTCGGCGAGCGCAATCCGCGACGACAAGACGGCGCCCCGCAAGATGCGCAGCGAGGCGGAACTGCTGATCGCCACCTTCACCATCCCTGTCTGCAAGATTTTTCCGCAAGGTTTCATGCCGCCGCGCGACCCCGCGCAGTTGAGCGCCATGAAGGCCGGAGCCGCCGGGTGAGCGTCCGCAGGGCCGTCATCCTCGTCCTGTTCGGACTGGCCGCCCTTGCCGGCTGTGCCGGCGCAGGCGGCAATGCCTGCGACCTCCTGGCGGGACAGGAGGCTTGCGCGCGGCCCTCGCTATCGGCCAGCACGCCCGGCGCGCAGGTCGCGGCGGCGCAGTTTTTCGGAGGTACCGGCGACAGCGACTACGAACGACGGTTCCTGGCGCTACTTGCCAACAACCAGCTCGGTGCCATGGACCGTGCCAACGGCACCGGCCCCTTCGGGCGCAACCGCCGCGATGTCCAGAACCGCGATTTCCAGGCGACATATTCGACGCTACGGCGACTGGCCGGACCGGTCGCCAACATACATCTGCCCCCAGCCGGCATAGGCAGCGGCGACGGCCGTTTCGACGGCCGCTGGCGGGTGTCGCGGCAGACGCTCTACATCGATGCGGCGGCGCGTCCTTCGGCGCCCAAGACCTTCGATTTCTCCGGCCTGCAGGCGCGCAGCACCGAGATCGTCGTGCGGCAGGCAGGCAAGCAGCCGGCCGACATCGAGGGCACTTGCGACGGTGGATTGGCGATCCGCGCCGCCGGAGCCTCACGCATCATCGCCGCCGGCGCGGCATTCGGCTTTCGCCTGTCCGGCGAGGACGACACGGTAAGCCTGTTTCCGGGTGACAGCCTGAACCGGTGCACGGCAAGGATCCGCTCCAGCCTTGCGCCCACCGGCGCGCCCCTCACCATCCGGCGCGAAGAGATCGCCGATCCGGCGCTCGCCAGCTTGGACAGCCGCTACCAGCGCTGCCCGGCCCCCAGCGGCGCCGGCGTCGACGCCCTCGAGCGCGCTTTCTATGCCAGCCGCTGGCTCTCGCAGACCTGCGCCATGCCGATCGGCGAGCCCAGACTGCTGCGCAAGTCGCGCGACGGCTTCAACGCCAAGGTCGAGGCGCTGATGGGCGCGCCGCTGTCCGATGCGGCAATAGACAAGGGTGACCCCGAACTGCCGCTCGATTTCTCGAAGGCGCCAACGCTGAAGCTGATCTATCTGTCCTCGCTCGAGTTCAAGGCGGACTTTTCCGGCCGTATCGTCGAACGATTGATCCGCCATCATGCAGCGCTTGGCACCAAGGTGCGCATCATGATCACCGACGTGCTGGAACGCGACAAGGACGACGCCATGCTGCACCGCCTGGCGGCCGAATTCCCCAATGTCGAATTGCAGGAATATCGCTGGCAGGCGGACCATGGCGCGCCGATCGACGAGCAGATTTCACAATTGCACAAGGTCCATCATATCAAAATGCTGGCGACGCTGGCGCAGGACCCCGCGCGTTCGCGCGTCATCATCGGCGGCCGCAACATCCATGACGGCTTCCTGTTCCACCAGCCCATCGACCTGTTGCGCTATCCGGACCTCGAGCAATATGGCAAGACCGACGGATTTTCGCTGAACTACTATTCGAACTGGAGCGACTTCGACATCGAGTTCGCCGACCGGGCGACGGTCGAGACGCTGGCCGCCCATCTGTCGACGATATGGCTGCGCGACGCCGACACCAACCTGGCGCGCCCCTTCTCCGTCCCGGTCCACGGAGATGGCCGCCCCCAGGGCAATGCCCGGCATTTCATCTCGGTGCCCTATGAGGATGATCATGCGCTGGAGGCCTATTTCGTCGAGCTTGTCGATGCCGCTCAGCACCGTATCCAGATCGTCAACCCTTACCTTAATCTGACCCCCAGTCTCGGCGAGGCCTTTGACCGGGCACTCGCCCGCGGCGTCAGGATAGACATTGTCGGCCGCATCGACCTCAAGGGCGACATCGGCGGCAAATTCCTCACCGCGCTGAACAAGCTGTTCGTCGAGAAATATGGCGACCGCATCGACATCCGCGAGTTCAAGGCGCCTGACGTGGTGCTGCATTCCAAGATCATGATGATCGACGAAAGGCTGGTCGCCATTTCCTCGGTCAACCTCAACAACCGCAGCTTCTTCCACGATTCGGAGAACGGCATGATGGTGCTCGACCCCGCCTTCTACGCCAGGATGAAGCCGGTCTACGACGACTACCTCGCGCACTCGAACCCGGTTTCCACCAAGGTGACGATCCCGTGGGCCTACCGGCTGCTGTTCGACGAGGCGTGGGTCAGGCAGGCGTTCTGATGCATGTCGCCCAAAAGCGGCTCCGGTTTTGGGGCAACGACATGCATCAAAGCAAAGAACAAAGCGCGTCGGCAGACGCGCGGGCCGCTATTTCAGATAGCGCTCCTGCGCCAGGGCACGCACGTCGATGTCGGGTACCCGGTTCGACATGATGTCGGCCAGCACCTTGGCCGAGCCGCAGGCCATGGTCCAGCCGAGCGTGCCATGGCCGGTGTTGAGAAAGAGGTTCGACAGTTCGGTGCGGCCGATCAGCGGCGGTCCGTCCGGCGTCATCGGCCGCAGCCCGCACCAGAACGTCGCTTCGCGCATGGCGCCGGCGCCGGGAAAGAGATCGCCGACCGAGTGCTCGAGGGTGCGGCGCCGCGATTCGTGCAGCCTGAGATCGAAGCCGGAAATCTCGGCCGTGCCGCCGACGCGGATGCGGTCGCCGAGCCGGGTGATCGCGACCTTGTAGGTTTCGTCCATCACCGTCGACACCGGTGCGGCGGCGGCGTCCTTGATCGGCACGGTGATTGAATAGCCCTTGACCGGATAGACCGGGATCGGCCGCTTCATCCGGCGCATGAAGTCCGCCGAGTAGCTGCCCAGCGCCATCACATAGGCATCGGCGGTCTTGAAACCCTTGCTCGTGCTGAGATTGGCGACGCGATTGCGGCTGCGGATGACACGCCAGATCGTCACGTCGTATTCGAACTTGACGCCGCGCGCCACGCAGAGCTCGGTCAGCCTGTCGGTGAACATCTTGCAGTCGCCGGTCTCGTCATGCGGCAGCCTCAACCCGCCAATGAACTTATCGCGCACCCCGGCCAGCGCCGGCTCGGCCGCGATACAGCCGTTCGGATCGAGGATCTCATAGGGCACGCCATATTTCTTCAGCACCTCGACATCGCCTGACGTGCCGTCGAGCTGCTTTTGCGTGCGAAACAGCTGCAGCGTGCCCTGGGTCCGCTCGTCATAGGCAATGCCCGTTGCTTCGCGTAGCGCCTTCAGCGTGTCGCGACTGTATTCCGCCAGCGGCACCATGCGCGATTTGTTGATGGCGTAGCGCTCGGCGGTGCAGTTGCGCAGCATCTTGACCAGCCATGTCCACATATGCGGGTCGAAGGCCGGCCGCACCACCAGCGGGCCATGCTTCATCAAGAGCCACTTGATCGCCTTGAGCGGAATGCCGGGGCCGGCCCAGGGCGAAGCATAGCCGGGAGAAATCTCGCCGGCATTGGCAAAGCTGGTCTCCAGCGCCGGGCCTTTCTGGCGGTCGATGACCGTCACCTCGTGGCCGGCCTCGGCGAGATAATAGGCCGTGGTCACCCCGATGACGCCACTGCCCAGCACCATGATCTTCATTCATTCACTCCTCACGCCATGTCCTTCATGCCGATGAACACGGCCGCACCTGCGATTCGCACACGATCGCCGGCGAAAATCGATGCCGATCTTCCCGACCTTGCGCCTGGCTTTCACGCCGCCGACGGCCCGGGATCGTCATCTCTCTCTGTCTGCCGCATTCCTGCCGTCCCGCCAAGAGGCCGGATAGAAATGTCGGCGCTGTAGACGAGGGTCAGTCCGTGCGGCCGCGGTCCGCCAGCGGCGGCTCTTTCCCGGGCTGCCCGCCGCGCGGCTTCCGGCTGATAGAGCACCGCCTTGATCCGGATCGATTCGCGCCTGCCGTCGGGGTGCTCGAGCGAAGCCGTCTGGCCTTGCGCCATGCCAAGCATGCACAGCCCGCGCCTGGTTGCCACCGACAGGCTGGAGCCGACTGGTCCACGTATTTCGCTCTGCACCAGGGTGCGCGTCTCGGCCACACCGGCATCGACGCAAAACACCACCCGGCTGTTCAGCGTCACGATATCGGCTTCGATCGACTCGATGGGCACGACGCCGGCATTGGAAAGCTTTTCTTCGATCATCCGGACCATCGGATCCGCGAAGGCCCGTCGGCGCTCAAGCATCACTTCCAGGACGGCGTAATCCTTCGTCGTCAGGCGGCAGCTTCCGTTTTTCATCACCGCCTCCACGATCAGTGCTCGCCGCCGCAGAAGGGCGTATCGACGGCCTCCACGGTCGCCGACAGTTTGCGGCCGCCTCGACCGCTCCAGCACACCACCTGCCCGATGCTGGCGCCGACCAGCGCCGTTCCCATCGGCGTCAGCACCGAAATCCGGTTTTCGGCAATATCGGCGTCGCCTGGATAGACCAGCGTGATGTGCTTGATATCACCGCTTTCGCCGCGAACCGTGACCGTCGATCCCATTCGTACTACGTCGGCCGGCATTGCCTCCGCTTCCGTGATCACCGCCCGGTCCAGCTCCGCGAGCAACTCTTCAGCCGTCTCGGGGGCGCGGTCGAGCACGGTGCTCGCCAGACCGGTCAACCTGTCATGGTCGGTGTCGCTGATCAGAATCTGTGCGGATGGACGCAGTCCCGTTGCATGTTGCATGACAAACCTCATGGATCGGCGCATCGAACAGATGCGCGCTTGCCGCCGCGCTGACGGCGGCCTGATGAAAGCCGGCAGCCGCGGAAAGCGGTGCGGCTTGATGGCGATGGGTGGATGTATGGATGCCCCGGGACGGACGAACGCCGGAAGGCGGCCGCGCCGGGGCTACGATCCCGCGATCGGGCAGACCCTGAACAAGGTTCTGATATAAGCGAGGTTGCTCATGCGCCGAACCTTGCCGACAGGCGTCCGCTTGTCAAGCGCGGCCAAACCGCTCAACCGCCAACATAGCGCCGGTGGAAGCGCGTGCCGAGACTGGCCAGGATTTCATAGCCGATGGTGCCGGCATGGCCGGCGGCGTCGTCGACGCTTTGCGAAGGGCCGAGCAGTTCGACGAGATCTCCTTCGCGAAGCTTGCCGGGCGGCAGGGCGGAAATGTCGAGAATGATCGAATCCATCGACACGCGCCCGAGGAAGGGCAGGCGCGCTCCCTCGAACCAGGCGGCGGACGCTGATCGCCGCAACCAGCCATCAGCATAGCCGAACGAGATCGTCGCCAGGCTGATCGGCCCTTCCGCGTGATAGGTGTGGCCATAGCCGATGCCGGTGCCCTGTTCGACGCTGCGCGTCTGCGCCACCTTGGCCTGCAGCCGCACCACGGGCAGCATCGGGTTGGGTTCGGCAGGCGTCGGATTGATGCCGTAGAGCGCGGCGCCAGGGCGGGCGAGATCATAATGGTAGGACGGCCCAAGAAAGATGCCGGAGGAATTGGCGAGCGAGGCGGGCGCCTCGGGCAGCATGGCGCGCAGCCGCTCAAAGGCTAACCGCTGCTGTTCATTGGCGGGATGGTCAGGCTCGTCGGCGCAGGCCAGGTGGCTCATCACATATCTGACGTCGATGCCGTCAAACGCGGTGGCATCACCGGCCATCGCCTCGACTTCGGCTGGTGCCATGCCAAGCCGCGACATGCCGCTGTCGACCTGGACGGCGACCGGAAGTTTTCGGCCAACGCGATGTGCCGCCGCGCGCCAGGCTTTCAACTGCGCGCCACTGTTGACGACCGCGCAGAGATCGGACGCGACCGCTTCCGGCTCGGAGCCCGGCGGCAGTCCGTTCAGCACGTAGATCTCAGGTCCGGCCCCGATTGCCTTCCGGAGCGCGATGCCTTCGGCCAGCAGCGCGACGAAGAAGACGTCGCAGCCTTCTTCCGCCAGCACCGATGCCACTTGGCTCGCGCCGAGACCGTAGCCGTCGGCCTTGACCACGCCGGCGCAGCGCACGCCGCCCAGCCTTGCCTTCAGCCGCCGGTGGTTTTCGCGGATCGCACTGAGATCGATGGTGAGAATGGCCCCGGCCGCCGCCTCGCTTACGGCAGGGCCATCATCGGGCAGCAATCTTGTGGGGGCGTCGTTCATGGCGACCCTCCTTGTAGCGGATAAGATATCAATAGGACCGCTGGGCCGACACGGCAACAGCGGCCCTCGAACCACGACCGACGCGCGACATACTAGGGAACCAGATGCCGGAACGCCGCCACCACATCTTCATAGACCTGACGCTTGAACGGCACGATAAGGTCGGGAAGGTCCTGCATCGGCCGCCACGACCACTTGTCGAATTCAGCGGTGTGGCCGCCCGGCGGCGGGTTGATCTGGATCTCGCTGGTATCGCCATGGAAGCGGAAGGCGAACCATTTTTGCGTCTGGCCGCGATACCTGCCCTTGAAGGCGATGCCGACGAGGTGGTCCGGCAGATCGTAGTTGATCCAGTCCGGCGCTTCGGCCAGCATCGAGACGCTGCGCATGCCGGTCTCCTCATAGAGCTCCCGTTCCGCCGCCTGCAGCGGCTCCTCGCCCATGTCGATGCCGCCTTGCGGCATCTGCCAGAGCTGCGTCGTACCGGCGAATTCGCTGTCGGGTTCGGCAATGCGATGCCCGACCCAGACCAGCCCCTCGCCATTGAGGATCATCAACCCGACACAGGGGCGATAGGGCAGCGTTTCGCGGTCGACTTTTTTGGCCATAGGTGAGGTTCCAGCCGTTTTGAGAATTCGCTCTGGTGAGGCAGGTGGCGAGTGATTTCGAGAACCGGAGCGGAGCGTACTTAAAGTACGCGAGCACCGGAAGCGCAGAAAGCGCCGCCAGATGCCCGCCGGAGTGGAATTATCAAGACGGCTGTTAGCCTTTTTGTGGATCGACGGCCACCGCTGAAATCGGCACGATCTCGATGCCGCGCTTCTTGGCCTCGGCCACCCATGACGACACCGTGTCGACCGTCAGGTCGAAAGCCGAGCCGATGCCGACGGCCGTGCCCTTGGCACGCGCGGTCGCTTCGAGACTGTCGAGCTTCTTCAGGATGGCGCCGCGATCCTGCACCGCGTCGATCACCGTGTCGCCGGCGACGAAAGGCACGCCATCCTTCAGCGCCACGTCTGGCGCCAGGCTGCGCGCCGACGAGCCATCGTCGATATAGGCGAGGCCCCTTTTGCCGAGCTCGGCCATGAACGGCTGCATCGCCGCCGCGTCGGAGGAAAACCGCGCGCCCATATAGTTCATGACGCCGGTATAGTTCGTCGTCCGCGACAGCGCCCAGTGCAGGTTTTTCAGATTCTCGTCGGGGGTCGCCGCCACCGTCAGCGTGTTGCGGCCGGGGTTGACGTTGGGATAATCGAACGGTTCGAGCGGCACCTGCATGACAATCTCATGGCCGCTCTGCCTCGCTGCCTGCATCCAGCGGCCGATGCTGTTGCCCTGTGGCGCGAAGGCCAGCGTCACTTCCGCCGGCAGCTTGGCAATGGCCGCCTGGGTGCCGGTCTGTGAAACCGCGAGGCCGCCGATGACGATTGCCACACGTGCGCCGCGTGTGCCGGACCATGGCCGCGCATAAACGTCGAACGGCCGCCGGCCATCGGCGGAGCGCATCGGCAAGGGTCCGGTTTCACTGGTTTCTATCAGCGCCCTGTCGGGAATATGCGCGATCTTGAGGTTCTGGCCGACGGTCGACGGATCGCGAATGACGATTGCGGCCTTGGGCGGGCCATCGCCTTCTTCCGTCTGCACATGGATGATCTGCGGACCGCCCGTCTTCGCCGGCGTCTCCACTTTTGGCGTCGCCGCTGGGGCCAATGCGGGAGACGACGCGGTCGGCTCGGCCGCGGCAGTCACTTTCGGCGTCGAAACGGCGACTTCCTGCGGTTTTCGAAACGGCTTTTCCCTGAGCGCGATCGCGGCCGAGACGCCGACCACGGCCAGCACGACCGCGCTCGCCGCGATCACGCCTACGCTGATCTTGCCGGCGGCACGCGGCACCCGGACAGTCTGTCCAAGCGGGCGTTCGATGTCCTTGCCGATATCAGCCAAGCCCTGTCCCCGGTGCACGGTTCCGAAGACGACCTCCTTCGGCAACAGATGCACGCATTCATCAATCCTGGCGCCCGCCCGGCGCCGTATCTGGAGGCCTGGTCCTGCCCCCGAATCAAACTGCCGGAACCTTTCGGTCCCGGCAGCATCGCATTGCTTCGTTCACCCGGCCAGACCGGTTGCCGACGTTACTGGTTGAGCACGGCCTTTTCCGGATTGGGCGGGAAGGACGGATCGGTCTTCTGGCCGCGCAGCAGCTGCTCGGCATAGATGAGCTGCAGGTCGTTCTTCGGATCCGGCGGCACATAGGCTGCGGAACCGGAGCCGGTCTTGCTCTCGTCGGCACCCTTGATATGGCCCTTGAGATCGGATTCGCCGCGCGTCAGGTCCCTGCCCTGCAGTTCCGGCGGCAGCGGCTGGTCTACCTTGATGTCGGGCGTGATGCCCTTGCCCTGGATCGATTTGCCCGACGGCGTGTAATAGAGCGCCGTCGTCAGCCTGAGCGCGCCATTCTCGCCGAGCGGGATGATGGTCTGCACCGAGCCCTTGCCGAAGGACTGCGTGCCGACCACCGTGACGCGGCGCAAGTCCTGCAGCGCGCCGGCGACGATCTCCGAAGCGCTGGCCGAGCCGCCATTGACGAGCACGATCATCGGCTTGCCGTTGATGTCGTCGGTCTGCTTCGGCTTGGCGTCGAAGCGGGTGACGTCCTTCGGATCGCGGCCGCGCGTCGAGACGATCTCGCCGCGCTTCAGGAAGGCATCCGACACGCTCACCGCCTGGTCGAGCAGGCCTCCCGGATTGAGGCGCAGGTCGAGCACATAGCCCTTGAGCTTGTCGTCCGGCACCTGCTTCTTGATGGTGTCGATGGCGTTCTCGAGGTCGTCATAGGTCTTTTCGGTGAAGGAGGTGATCTTCATGTAACCGATGTCGTTCTCGACCCGGAACTTGACCGCCTTGACCTTGATGATGTCGCGCACCACCGTCAGTTCGATCGGCTTGTCGGCGCCCTGGCGCAGGATGGTGAGCTTGATCGGCGTGTTGACCAGGCCGCGCATCTTGTCGACCGCGTCGTTGAGCGTCAGGCCGCGAACCTCCTCGCCGTCGATCTTGGCGATATAGTCGCCGGCCAGCACGCCCGCCTTGGCAGCCGGCGTGTCGTCGATCGGCGTGATCACCTTGACCAAGTCGTTCTCCATGGTGACCTCGATGCCGAGGCCGCCGAACTCGCCCTTGGTCTGCACGCGCATGTCCTGCGCCTGCTCGGCGTTCATGTAGGAGGAATGCGGGTCTAGCGAGGAAAGCATGCCGTTGATGGCGTTCTCGACCAGCGACTTGTCGTCGGGCGGGGTCACATACTGGGCCCGCACCCGCTCGAAGATGTCGCCGAAGATCGCCAGTTGCTTGTAGGTCTCCGACCCTGCAGCGTTCGCCGCCGAGCCGGGTGCGCCATAGACAAGGCTCATGGCGGAGGCGCCCATCAGCGCACCGGCAATCAGAAGCGACAGTTTCCGCATCATTTCACGTCCTTCCAGAAAAACGGTCCGCCCACCATGGGGCCGGATCGACGGGTTTTCCATCCTTGCGGAACTCGACATAGAGTTCCGGCGTGGCATTTCCATTCTTCGAAACCGAGGTGCTTGCCACCCGGGCTTCTCCCATCGCACCGACCGGCTCTCCTGCGAGCACTGACTGGCCGGTCGCGACGCTGATTCTGCTCATCCCAGCCAGAACGACATGATAACCGTCGCCGGCATTGAGGATCAAGAGCTGACCATAGGAGCGAAACGGCCCCGCATAAAGCACATTCCCATCCGCCGGCGCCGTAACGATGGCTCCCGATTGTGTCGCAACCATGTCCCCAAGCATCAAGGCGCCGTTACCGTCGTCGGCGCCGAACCGGCGTTTGATGCGGCCGGTGACCGGCAAGGCGATCTGTCCCTGCAGTGCCGAGAAAGGCGTCGCCGCGGTCAACCTGTTGCCTTCGGGAACCGGCAGCGATGCTGTCTGGTCGCCACCGGGCTCGGCCTTTGCCGCATCGGCTGCCTTCGCGGCATCCGCGGCCTTGCGGTTCTTGTCGGCCTGCGCTTCGAGCGAAGCGATCAGATCCTTCAGGCTGCTGGCTTTGGCGGCCAATTGCTCGGAACGCTGCTGTTCGGCCGCCATCTGCGCCTTCGTGTCGGCCTCGAGCTTCTGCTTGGCCTCCAGCAGCATGCCGAGCCGCTTCTTCTCCGCCGCCTGGTCGCCGACCGCTGCCGTCAGCCGCGTCCGCTCGGCCTCGATCGAGGCCGTCACCCGGGTCTGCTCCTTGAGGTCGGCCAGCAGACTGTCGGTCTCCTGGCGCAATTCCGGCACCACGGCGCCGAGCAGGATGGCGCTGCGCACCGACGACAGCGCGTCCTCCGGCTTGACCAGGATCGCCGGCGGCGGATTGAGCCCCATGCGCTGCAGGGCGCCCAGCACTTCGGCCAGCACGTCGCGCCGCGCCGCCAGTGAAGCGCGGATCTTCTGTTGCTGGCCCTTCAGTCCTTCCAGCTTGGCGCCGATGTCCTCGATGTCCTGGCCAAGCTTCTGTTCGGTCATCGCCGACTGGATCAGCGCGGCGGTGATCGAGGCGTGGTCCTTCTTGACCGTGGCGATATCGGCGGCGAGCTTCGCCAGCCGTTCCGACGACAGCGTTATTTCCTTGGAAACCTGCTCGTATTCCGCGCGGCTCTGGTCCGGATCGGGCGCCATGTCGAGCGTGTTTTCGGCCCGCGCCGCATAGAGCGACAGAAGCACCGCCGCCGCCGCGATGCCGCAGCACGCGCGCCAGGAACTCCCGGTCGATGAGCCCGTCGTCGATTTCCAGCCTTCAGACATTCGCGATCGATTCTATCCGCGGCTTCGTTAACGAATCATCAACCATGTTAGCGCCTGTCGCCCAAGGGGCCGCAATAACGCCCCGCAAGGCAGAGGCAGCCCCAGAATGAATTTTACGCGGCATTGGGGCTAAATTCGGTGCGACCCGGCGGCTTTCAGGATCTGTGATAGGGATGGCCCGACAGGATCGTCGCCACCCTGTAGAGTTGTTCGCCCAGCATCACGCGCACCAGCTGATGCGGCCAGGTGAGCGCCCCGAACGACAGCACCAGATCGGCTTGAACACGCAGCGGCGGATCGTGGCCGTCGGCGCCGCCAATGGCGAGCACCAGCGCCTTGCGTCCGCCATCGCGCAACTGTCCGATACGGCCAGCGAAATCCTGCGAGGACAGGCTCTTGCCTCTTTCATCGAGCAGGATCAATGCCGTGCCTGGCTGCAGCTGTGCCTGCAGGCGCGAGCCTTCGTCGCGCTGCCGCTCGCTGGCGCTCTGCGCGCGGCCCTCGGCGATCTCGGTGATGCCGGCGAATTCGAGCCCCACGGCGGGTCCGCTCTTGGCGAAGCGCTCGAAATAGCGGTCGGCCAACTCCCGCTCGGGGCCGGCTTTCATTCGGCCCACGGCATGAACTGAAATCTTCATCCTCGCCTCTATAAGCCGCTAGTGCATGTCACCCAAGGGTAGGAGCCGGTTTTTCGGCATGGCATGCATCAACAAAGGCGGCCTAGTGGAGGGTCTCTTCCTCGAGGTCCGGCGCCTGCCACATCTTTTCGAGATTGTAGAATTCGCGGACTTCGGGGCGGAAGACATGGACGATGATATCGCCAGAATCGATCAGGACCCAGTCGGCGCCGGACAATCCCTCGACGCGCGCAGTGCCGAGGCCGGCATCCTTGAGCGCCTTGAGGAGATGATCGGCGACAGCCGCGACATGACGGTGCGATCGACCCGACGCGACGACCATGTAGTCGCCGAGGCTCGATTTTCCCTGAATGTCGATTGAGACAATATTTTCGGCCTT
The DNA here is from genome assembly GCF_006441095.1 of Mesorhizobium sp. B2-5-4. Taxonomy (NCBI): domain Bacteria; kingdom Pseudomonadati; phylum Pseudomonadota; class Alphaproteobacteria; order Hyphomicrobiales; family Phyllobacteriaceae; genus Mesorhizobium; species Mesorhizobium sp. B2-5-4. Next base: position 128,971 of record NZ_VFUR01000005.1, read on the forward strand.
GGAGTCTTCCAGACTGGCAAGGACTGTCTTGATGGCACGGGACACGGCGTCGTCTACGCTGATCCTGGCCGGCGAAGGCATGATATCGGCCTTCTTCCGCAGTGCTGTTCTCAGTGTATTTCCTTTCGCAGCAAGAACAACCAAATCACCCCTTGAAGCAGGTGACACCTCTTAGATAGGCAGAGTTCCGTTGCAGTTTCAAGACGGAGCCCCAACTCACGCGAACTCGCCGACTGGTATATTGTTCCACGCGAGACGCAGAAACATCGGAACCCAGGCGTTCCGCAGCGGTTATCGGCTGACCGACCAACCGGAATCCCATCATGCCGATCGACCCGCAAAACACCCTTCTCACCGTCCAGGCCGGCCTCGCGCAGCTGAGTACGCTGATCGTTTCCTATTCCTTCTCCGCCATTGGCGCCGTCATCCTCCTGGTGGTCGGCTACATCGTTGCCAACCTTGCCGAGCGCTCGATCTCGGCTGGCCTCGGCCATATCCACGGTTTCGACGCGACGCTGCGGCATTTCTTTTCCAAGATCGTCCGCTACGCCATCCTGATCCTCGTCGTCATCATGGTGCTCGGCCAGTTCGGCGTGCAGACCGCATCGATCATCGCCGCGATCGGCGCGATCGGCCTGGCCATCGGTCTCGCGCTGCAAGGCACGCTGCAGAACATCGCCGCCGGCATCATGCTTCTGGCGCTGCGGCCGTTCCGAATCGGCGAATCGGTCGAGGTCGGCGCCATTGCCGGTTCGGTCGAGGAAATCGGCCTCTTCGCCACCAAGCTCAGGACCGCCGACGGCGTCTATATACTGGCCCCCAATTCGACGCTGTGGAACCAACCGGTACGCAATTTCACCCGTAATGGCGTGCGTCGCACCGACATCACGCTCAGCATCGGCTCCTGGAACGACATAGACGGCGCGCAGAAGACATTGCTTGGCATTGCCGGCGCCGAGAAGCGCATCCGCCGCGAACCGGCGCCGATCGCCTTCGTGGGCGCACTCGGCGATACGACCGTTTCGCTCACCTTGCGCTACTGGACCGCGGCGGCGGACTATTTCGCCACCCAGATCGATATGACCAAACGCGCCAAGCAGGCCTTCGACAGTGAAGGCATCTCCATCCCGCTGCCACCCCCGGAAGCACCGTCGCCCGAGACCCGCAAGCAGTAATCAACCGCCTCTGCGGCGGGCCTCTTCGTCCGGCGCGAAGGCGAGTTCCACCGGCAACGGTGCTTGCGCCGACATCGGCGCGAAACTGCCCGTGGCGGCCGCCGGAACAGGCCGCACCGCGATCACCCGCCACAGCACGAACAGGCAGAATGCCGAGGCGATGACGATGCCGACATAGATGAAGGTTGCCGTGCCGAAGACGGCGGAAAGCGCCGTGACGATGCCTGGCACGATGAAGCCGGCGAGCGACCAGGCAAACAGCATCGAGCTCGACAGGGCAAGCAGTTCATCCTTCCTGGCGCGGTCGGCGGCATGCGCGCTGGAGAGCGCGTAGATCGATTCCGCCGCCCCGTCCCAGATCAGGTAGATCACCAAAAGGGCCACCAGCGCACCGCCGTCGAAGGCTACGGCCAGCACGCTGGCGAAGACCGCGAGCGCCGCGGCGCCGGCAAGCACGTAACGCCGATCGGTGCGGTCGGAAAGCCAGCCAAGCGGTATCTGCAGGATCAGCGTGCCGACCGGCATTGCCGACAACAGCAGCGCCACGTCGGCCTGGCTATAACCCTTGGCCGTGGCATGGATGGGGGCGAAGCCGGAAATGATCATCGACAGGCCGCCGACCGCCAGCATGCCAGCGACCCCGACCGGCGAAATCCGCCAGGCCTGGCGCAGCGCCACCGAAGCAGCCTGCGGCGCCGGCGGCTGGGCAAGGCGCGTCATGCCGACAGGCAGGATCGACAGAGCGGTGAAGGTGATGCCGATCAACGACGCCGCGGCCGTGTGGATGTCGATGACGGCAAGCGTCGCATAGCCGACGCCAAGGCCGGCAACGTAGGCGACGTAGAACACCGCCATCACCCGGCCGCGTATGGCGTTCGGCAGCGCGTCGTTGAGCCAGCTCTGGGCGACGATGAACAGCCCGCATATGGCAAAGCCGTAGAGCGCACGCGCCACGATCCACAGCAGCGGATGCGGTCCGGCGCCGATGGCGACATTGGACAGCGCGATCAATGCCGACAGCACCATGAAGGCGCGTGCGTGGCCGACCCTGCGCACCAGCGGGCCGGTCAGGATACAGCCGGCAAGGCCGCCGGCCGACAGGCCGGTGACGATCAGCCCTGCCCAGACCGGGTCGAACCCCTCCACGCCGAGCCGGACGGGGATATAGGCGAACATCAGCCCGTTGCCGATGGCAATCAGCGCCATCGACACGATGACGCTGGCAATCGCGGTCAGCGGCGTCGGTGCACTGCCCTGTGTCGGATCGATTTGGGGGTGGGTTTTCTTTTGGACCGCCATGGCTGATCAGCATCGCCCATCGGTCAGGCGAACGCCGCTGTAAAAACGACATGGCCGGATGGACGAGATGCTCAACCCTTCGTCATTTTCCGGATCGCGGTCGACGACAACGAGGAACGCGGACCGTGGATGAAGGTCCAGGCCGGCGCCTTCATGCGGGCGAGCAGCGGCGCGTCGCCCTCGTCGATGCGGGCGTAATCGAAGGTCTTGGCAACCACCGACGACAGGAACGACAGCGTGGCGCCCGGACGATCGATGACTGCGATCGGAAAGGTGAGCACAATCTCGCGCCATCGCTGCCAATGATGGAAATCGCGCAAACTATCCGCGCCCATGATCCAGACGAAGTCGACGCCGGGATTGCGCGCCTTGACCAGAGCCAGCGTGTCGGCGGTGTAGCGCACATTGTGTGCCGCCTCGAAGGCCGTGACCTTGATCTTCGGGTTCCTGGCGATCTTCTCCGACAGTTGCAGCCGCTCGGCCAGCGGTGCCAGCTCGCGTGCGCTCTTCAACGGATTGCCCGGGGTTACCATCCACCACAGCTGGTCGAGCGCCAGGCGCCGCAAAGCGATTTCGGCAACCAGCGCATGGCCGGCATGCGGCGGGTTGAACGAGCCGCCGAACAGGCCGACGGCGAGGCCTTTTTCGGCGTGCGGCATCTTGAGGTAGTGGGAAGAGACCGTGGGCTGAGGGGACGAAAGCATGGTGCTAGGCGCCCCCCTCTGCCCTGCCGGGCATCTCCCCCGCAAGGGGGGAGATCAGCAGTTTCAGCGCAGGCGCAGATCTTGCAACGCCCACAATCAGCGACACCGGAAATGTCAGCCGATCTCCCCCCCTGAGGGGGGTGAGGAGTGGTCCGCGAAGCGGACGGAAAGCCAATTGCTTGGCTTTCCGAATAACGAACGCCCGGAGCGACAGCGAAGGGCCGGATCCGGCAGGACGGAGGGGGTTGCCTGGGCGCAAAGTTTCAGGCCTGGTGGGCGAAAGACATCAAGGCCTCACCTGTCCTGATCCGCGAACGCGGTATTTGAACGAGGTCAGCTGCTCCACGCCGACCGGTCCGCGCGCATGCATCTTGCCGGTGGCGATGCCGATCTCGGCGCCCATGCCGAACTCGCCGCCATCGGCGAACTGCGTCGAGGCGTTGTGCAGCAGGATCGCCGAATCGATCTCGTTGAAGAACCGTTCGACCGCCTTGGCGTCCTCGGCGACGATCGCCTCGGTGTGGTGCGAGGAGAATGTCTCGATATGATCGATCGCACCGCCGATGTCATCGACCAGCTTCACCGCGATAATGGCGTCGAGATATTCCGTCACCCAGTCGGAATCGGTCGCCGGCCTGGCGTCGGAGAAGACTTTCAACACCTCGGCATCGGCATGAATTTCACAGCCGGCGGCGCGCAGCGCGTCGAGGATCGGCACCAGATGGGTGGTGGCGATGGCGCGGTCGACCAGCAGCGTTTCGGCGGCACCGCAGACACCGGTGCGCCGCATCTTGGCGTTGACCGCGATCCGCACCGCCATGTCGAGCTCGGCGGAGCGGTCGATATAGAGATGGCAGATGCCTTCGAGATGGGCAAAGACCGGCACCCGCGCCTCGCTCTGCACCCGCCCGACAAGGCTTTTGCCGCCGCGCGGAATGATGACGTCGAGATCGCCGCCAAGCCCCTTCAGCATTTCGCCGACCGCGGCGCGGTCAGTGGTCGGCACCAGCTGGATGGCATCCTCGGGCAGCCCGGCCGCCTTCAGTCCCTCGACCATGCAGGCATGGATCGCCGAGGAGGAATTGAGCGAATCCGAACCGCCGCGCAAAATCACCGGATTGCTGGCCTTGAGGCAAAGCGCACCGGCATCGGCAGTCACGTTCGGCCGGCTTTCATAGATGACGCCGACGACACCAAGCGGCGTACGCACGCGCTCGATATGCAAGCCGTTCGGCCGCTCCCACGCGGCGATGATATCGCCAATGGGATCCTTGAGCCCGGCAATTTCGCGAATGCCGTCCGCCATGGCGCGGATGCGCGCCGGATCGAGCTTCAGCCGGTCCATGAAGGATGCGGACAATCCCGATTGCTCGCCGTTCAGGACGTCGTTGGCATTGGCATCGAGAATGTCCCGTTCCCGGGCGACGATTGCCTCGGCCATGGCGGCAAGCGCGGCGTTCTTGGCGGCGGTGGTGGCGATGGCCAGCGGTCGGGCGGCAGCGCGGGCGCGGCGGCCGATGTCGGCCATCAGCGCCACGGTGTCGTCCCCGGATTTTTCATGCAGCTTCAGCATGGCTCATCCTCCGCTTATGTCGCCTTCAGCCCGCACTTGGTCACTGGAATGACTCACCACAAGATCGTCGCGGTGGATCATCGCCGAACGCGCCTCGTAACCGAGCACCGTCTCGATCTCGACCGTCTTCAGGCCTGCGATCCTTACGGCATCGGCGGCATCATAGGCAACCAGCCCGCGCGCGATCTCGCGGCCCTCGGGCGACAGGATCGCCACCGTGTCGCCGCGCGAGAAATTGCCGCTGACCAGTTTGACCCCGGCCGGCAGCAGCGATTTTCCCGAAATGAGCGCGCCGATGGCGCCGGCATCGACCGTCAGCCGCCCGGCCGGCTCGAGCTGGCCGGCGATCCAGGTCTTGTAGCCTTTGACAGGATTGGTGCTCGGCTTGAAGAAGGTGGCGCGCTCGCCGCGTTCGATCGCCATCAGCGGCGACAGCCTAGTGCCCGAGGTGATGATCATCGCGGTGCCGGCGGCGGTGGCGATCTTGCCGGCATCGAGTTTCGTGCGCATGCCGCCGCGCGACAGCTCGGACGCGGCGGCTCCCGCCATCGCCTCGATATCAGGCGTGATGCGGTCGACCACCGGGATGAACTTGGCTTGCGGGTCGCGGGCCGGCGGCGCGGTGTAGAGCCCGTCAATGTCGGACAGCAGCACCAGGAGGTCCGCGCCCATCATCGTCGCCACGCGCGCGGCCAGCCGGTCATTGTCGCCATAGCGGATTTCGGAGGTCGCCACCGTGTCGTTCTCGTTGATGACCGGCACCGCCTTCATCTTGAGCAGCGTCGAGATCGTCGCGCGTGCGTTAAGGTAGCGGCGGCGCTCCTCGGTGTCGCCGAGCGTCAAAAGGATCTGGCCCGACTTCAGGCTACCCTTGCCGAGTGCGTCCGACCAGGCGCCGGCCAGCGCGATCTGGCCGACGGCGGCCGCCGCCTGGCTTTCCTCGAGCTTCAAGGCACGCTTGCCGAGGCCAAGTATGGTGCGGCCAAGCGCGATGGCGCCCGACGACACGACCAGGATCTCGGCACCGCCATTGGCAAGCGCGGCGATGTCGTCGGCGAGCGAGTCGAGCCAGTCGCGCTTCAGGCCGCTCGCTCGGTCGACGAGCAGTGCGGAGCCGATCTTGACGGTGATGCGCCGGTATTTCCTGAGCGACTGCATGGTCCTACTTTTCCCAGCGCGTCTCGACCGGGGCGGCAATTTGCGCGCGGGCTTCGGCGATCACCGCCATCAGCGCCCGCTGCACCGCCTCGACGCCTTCGCCGGTGACCGCCGATAGCAGCATCGGCGCGCGGCCGGCGGCGCGCTTCAGCGAGGCGACCTTCTTCTTGCGCGCGTCCGCGTCGAGCGTGTCGACCTGGCTCAGCGCCAGGATCTCGGCCTTGTCGGTCAGGCCGTGGCCATAGGCCTCGAGCTCGGTCCGCACGGTCTTGTAGGCCTTGCCCGGGTTCTCCTCCTGCGCGGAAACCAGGTGGAGCAGCACGCGCGTGCGCTCGACATGGCCGAGGAAGCGGTCGCCGATGCCGACGCCTTCATGCGCGCCTTCGATCAGACCTGGAATGTCGGCGATGACGAATTCGCGCGCATCGATGCGGGCGACGCCGAGACCCGGATGCAGCGTCGTGAACGGATAGTCGGCGATCTTCGGCTTTGCCGCGGTGACGGCGGCAAGGAATGTCGACTTGCCGGCATTCGGCAGCCCGACCAGTCCGGCATCGGCGATCAGCTTCAGCCGCAACCAGATGTTGAGTTCCTCGCCCGGCAGGCCGGGATTGGCGCGGCGCGGCGCCTGGTTGGTTGAGGTCTTGAAATGCTGGTTGCCGAAGCCGCCATTGCCGCCCTTGGCCAGGAGAAACCGCTGCCCGACAACGGTGAGGTCGCAGATCAGCGTCTCATTGTCCTCTTCGAAGACCTGTGTTCCGGCCGGCACCTTCAGCGTGACATCGGCGCCCTTGGCGCCGGTCATGTTGCGGCCCATGCCGTGGACGCCGGTCTTGGCCTTGAAGTGCTGCTGGTAGCGATAGTCGATCAGCGTGTTCAGCCCGTCAACCGCTTCCAGCCAGACATCGCCGCCGCGGCCGCCATCGCCGCCATCCGGCCCACCGAACTCGATGAACTTCTCGCGCCGGAACGACACCGAACCGGCGCCCCCGTCGCCGGAGCGGACATAGACCTTGGCTTGATCGAGAAATTTCATGGGATCGCAGTTTCTTTTATTGGCCTTGCGGCATTGCTCTAAACCTTGGGCCTTGCTCTAAACCAAGGCGCGGCGAAGGGCGAGGCCGTTTTATGACGATGGCCACGCGGGGTTGGCCGGAGAGATTGCGGCATGAAGCTTGTAACCTACAACATCCAATACGGCATCGGTCTCGATGGACGCTACGATGTCGGGCGTATTGCCGATGCCGTACGCGGCGCCGACGTGATCGCCCTGCAGGAGGTCACCCGCAACAACCCCAGGAACGGCAGCCGCGACATGGTCGCCGAGATCGGCGAGGCGCTGCCCGAATATTTCGCCGTCTACGGCAGCAATTTCGAGGCCAATATCGGCTCGCGCATCGAGGATGGCCGCGCCATCACCACCACCTTCCAGCTCGGCAATATGGTGTTGTCGAAAACGCCAATTCATCTGTCGCGCAACCTGCTTTTGCCGCGCAGCCGCAGCTTCGAGATGATGAACTTCCAGCGCGGCGCGCTGGAGGCGCTGATCGAGACGCCGCTTGGTTTCATCCGCTTCTATTCCATCCATCTCGATCACCGCAGCCCGGTCGAACGCGCCAGCCAGATCCAGTTCCTGCGCCGGCGCCTGTTGAACTATGCGCTCGAAGGCGGCGCGCTGTCCGGCGTCGCCGAGATCGGCCTGCCGGAATTGCCGCATCCGGAAGCCTTTGTCGGCATGGGCGATTTCAACATGCTGGCCGGGTCGCCCGAATATGTCGAACTCGCCGGCCGGCCGGACCATGAATTCGGCATGCCGCTGACTGCAGACTTCGCCGTCGATGCCGCCATGCGCCTCGATGTCGCCGGCGACGATCTCGTCTCCTGGGTCGATCCCAAGGACCCCGCCAACGCCAGCCGCCACAAGCGCATCGACTACATCTTCACCAGCGCGTCGCTGGCCCGCTCGCTGAAGCGCCTGTGGGTCGACCGGAGGGCGAGCGGTTCGGACCACCTGCCGGTCTGGGTCGAACTGGGCTGAGCCCAGTCCAGCCCGGCACCCTTGGTATCGACCTGGACCCCGATGTGTGTTGAGATTCAGGTCAGGCCGAGCCGAAAACATTGGTTTTCGAGAACCGGAGCGGAGCGTACTTATCGTACGCGAGCATCGGAAGCGCAGAAAATCAACGTTTGCAGGCCGGCCTCACCTGAATATCAGCACACATCAGAAGTGCACCCAGTTGCGCAGGCTGGTCCAGGTCTTCCTGTCGAGCCGGTAACGCTCGACCGGCACCTGGCCGGCCACGATCGAGTTCAGCATGCCCTGGCCGGCATACTGGAAGCCGCACTTGTGGATCACCCGGCGCGAGGCCGGATTGATGACCCGGGTCGAGGCATGCAGCACCTGGATCGAGGTGCTCTGGAAGGCGAGATCGACCAGCGCGTGGGCTGCTTCGGTCGCATAGCCGCGCTTCCAGTGGGGCTCGCCGATCCAGTAGCCGAGCTCCAGCCCGCGATCGGTGGTGTTCAGCCCGGCGCAGCCGACGAAAGTGTCGGTGCCGGCCAGCGTCAGCGCATAGGCAATGCCGGCGCGGCGTGACTTGGTCATGGCGAGGAAAGCGCGAGCCTCGGCTTCGCCATAGGGGTGCGGCATGCGTGCCAGCATCTCGGCGACGTGACGGTTGTCGGCAAGCTCGACCAGTTGCGCGATATCCCGCTCGTCTGGAGCCCGCATCACCAGCCGCTCGGTGACCAGCACCGGGCAATCTATCGCGTAACTTTCGTCTTCTGAGTCTTCCGCTTCGGCAACCATTTCAAAGTCCTCCAGGCAAAAGAAAAGGGAGATGGAAACCCATCTCCCCTGATCCTTTTCCTGGCTTTGCCAGACACCGGTCCCGAGATGGGCGCCGGTGTTCTAGTGCGGAACCGGCTACTCCGCGGCTTTGGTAATCGGATTGACCGATACGTAGGTTCGGCCGTTGGCTTTTTTGTTGAACGTCACGGCGCCTGTTTCGAGCGCGAAAAGGGTGTGGTCCGTGCCCATGCCGACATTGACGCCGGGATGCCAGGTGGTGCCGCGTTGACGAATGATGATGTTGCCCGGGATGACGGCTTCGCCGCCGAACTTCTTCACGCCCAGACGCTTGGAATGCGAGTCGCGACCGTTGCGCGACGAGCCGCCAGCTTTCTTGTGTGCCATCTAACTAACTCCGTTGCGCCGCGAGGCGCCTAAAAGGCGTTATGAACGCGTTCGCGTTCCGTTTCAAGTCCGATCCGGCTGATGTTTCGCCGGAAAATTACTTCTTCGCCAGTTCCTTGGCCTGTTCGCGCCAGTCCTTGATCTGGTCGGCGCTGAACGGCATGTGCTCGTCGATCTTGGCGACATCCTTGTCGGACAGCTTGGCGAGCTGCGCGAAGGTGATGATGCCCTGCTCGGCGAGATCCTTGGCGGCGACCGGGCCGATGCCCTTGATCACGGTCAGGTCGTCCGGCTCGCCCTTCGGCGCCTTGAACAGCGGCGCGGCCGCGGTCTCGGCTGCCTTGGCCTTGGGCTCCTTCTTCGGCGCGGCTTCCGCCTTCGCTTCGGTGGCTGCCTCTGCCTTGGCTTCCTTCTTCGGCGCCTTGACCGCTGCAGTCTTCGTCGGCTTGGCGCCACCCAGCAGGATCTCGGAGATCCGCACGGTGGTCAAAAGCTGGCGATGGCCGATCTTGCGGCGCGAATTCTGGCGGCGGCGCTTCTTGAAAGCGATGACCGTGCGGTTCTTGCCCTGCTCGACGACTTCGGCGGTGACCAGAGCGCCATCGACGAACGGCGCGCCGAACGTGACATTCTCGCCCTCGCCATGCGCGAGCACGTGGCCGATCTCGACGATGTCGCCGACATTGGCTTCGACTTTTTCGATCTTCAGGAGATCGTTGGCGGCAACGCGATACTGCTTACCGCCCGTTTTAATGACTGCGAACATTTTTTGCCTTTCGCTGTTCGGTCGGCCTTGATGATCCGCCTCTGGCGGTTCGGCCGTCTTTTTGTCAGTCTGCGGGTTCAAAAAACAAGCGGCGCGGAAGAACCCTCCACGCCGATTGCGCGCTGTCCCTAACCGAAGGTTGAGTGGGAGTCAAGGCAAACAGCCATTGCCGAGGCTGTTATTGGCCGCTCGGCGATGCGGCGGCGGCAAGCTTCTGCGGCGACAACGACGGCAAGGCTTACGCCCCGGGAGAACCGGTGACGACAGCGACGACGGCCGAGGCCGCCAATGGCGGACCACCCGATGAGCGGCGGATGCCGCCTTGAACCCGCTGCCTGAGCACACTGCTTGTCCGGCAAGCCAAATATCGCTGGATTTGGCCTTGTAACCTGCCCGTTCAGCCGTTATCTAGTGCGCCGCGCCGGCAACGGCCGACCATGACCGCGGAGAGGTGGCAGAGTGGTCGAATGCACCGCACTCGAAATGCGGCATGGGTGCAAGCCCATCGGGGGTTCGAATCCCTCCCTCTCCGCCAGGGCCTTCGTGTACGGCCCGGAGAGATGGGTAACAGTTCGTACCTAAGACATGGGTGACAATCTCGTGCCGAACGGATTGTCGATGGTCTGCAAGGTTCTCTGCTCCAGGTCGATGTACCCGAGATCATAGCTCATGAAGGAGACGAGCCAAATGGCGTCGTCGACTTCCTTGATGCCGAGCCGTTGACCGGCGAGCACATGCGAGATGTTGATTTTTTTCCTATGCATGCAGATGCGGCCGCAGTTGGTGACGAGAATGTCGCGGTCGTGGAAAGGGTAGTGCAAGTCCTGCAAGCCGGCATAGGCTCTTGAAGAGGGTGCGTACAGGTCCGCTGGCGCCTTCATGTCGAGCGCCTCATGCGGCCGCTCGCAAGACTTCGCCGATGAGTTCAGCGGCTCGCAGCGGACGGAGCCGGCGAATTCCCCGCAGGCCTCATGATCTCGGCGTAACCTTTGGGATTGAAGCGCAGATAAAGGAATGTTGTGGTCGTCACGCAGACAAGATGCATGGTCCATCCGGAGGCGAAGCTCCCGCTCCAGTCATGCAAGAGAGCGGTGGCAAAGGGGCCAAGTGCCGCAATAAGGAAACCGCCGCCCTGCATCAAGGCAGCCAGGGCGCCGGCCTGTTCTGGCCGCGGCAGATGATCGAGCGCGGTGACGATCGCAAGCGAGAAACTTCCGCCAAGCCCGGCTCCGCATATCCCCACCCAGAAAATGGGCGACAGCGCCGGAAAGAATGCCAAGCCGGCAAATCCAACCGCCTGCAGCAGCAACGTGAGCCAGAGCCAGGGACGGCGGTCGATGCTCCTGCGTGCCAATATCGGCAGGGCAAGAGCCGAGACCGCTTGGCAAACGGCCATCACGGCGACGAGGTTGCCGCTTGCAACACTGCTCCACCCTTGCGCCTGGTAATAGGGTGCAAGCCACGCAACCATGGATGAATAGCCGGAATTGACCAGTCCGAATGCCGCCATCAGCGCCCATGTCCGCGGGCGGCGCAGCAGCAGGCCGGTCAAGGCGCGATCGGGCCTTGCCTCCTTGGTGTCGGACAGGACGCGGAATGCCGCGCATAGTGCGATGCCGGCGGGAACGGCGAGCCAGGCCAGTGCCGCACGCCAGCTGTAGCCACTGTTGACAAGCTGGGGCGTCAGGCGCGCGCCGAGTGCGCCGCCGCCCATGATCATGCAGGAATAGAGGCCGGTCACCGCAGGCGTGCTTGCCGGAAATCTTGCCTTGATGATCCCCGGAAAGGCCGCCTGGATGAAGGCCACCCCTGCCCCGCAAAGTGCGGCTGTCAGGATCAGTGACAGGCCGCCGGTCGCGACAAGCCTGATCAACGAGCCCGAGGTCAGCACCGCAAGAGCCAGGAGTAGGCCCCGGCGTGTCCCGACAGCCGCCTGGATGCCTGGTGCAACAAAAGCACCGACACCCATCAACAGCATCGGCAGCAGTGTCAGCATGGCCAAGCTGCTGTAGCCCATGCCGGTGTCGGCCACGATATTGGCCAATATCGGCCCCGGCGCCGTCAGGAAGGGACGCAGGTTGATTCCGACCAATACGACCAGGACAAGCAAACTCCATTGCCTGCCGGCCGCAGGCTGTGTGGTCCCCGACATGGTCTTCCTAACCTTCTGGTACAGTGCGGGCTTTGCCGATGCCGCTCATCTGGCGCCCGCCTTTTCCAGCAGGCTCACCATTTGCACGTAGCCGTTCTTGCGCGCGTGCCGCAGCGGCGTCACGCCATCCTTGTCGGCGAGATTGACGTCGGCGCCGGCGTTGATCAGCCGGCTTACGATCTCAACATGACGCGGTCCGCCATCGGCCAGAATGATGGCCTCCAGCAAGGCGGTCCAGCCGAGCTTGTTGACGTGGTCGACATAGACGCCGGCCTCAATCAGCATGCTGACGGCCTCGACATGCCCGCGTTCGGATGCCGGAATAAGAGCGGTGCCGCCGTAACGGTTGGTGCTCTTGAGGTCGGCTCCGTGCTCAAGCGTCATCTTCAGGATTTCGATATGCCCGCGGGCGCCCGCGTAAAGGTATGGGCTGTCGCTGATATTGTCCTTGGCGTTGACGTCAGCGCCGGCCTCGATCAGGGCCCTGGCGGCGTCCACCCTGTTGCGCTGGATCGCGACGAGAAGAGCCGTGCGGCCGTTTGCGTCGCGCGCGTCGATGCTGGCTCCCTTGGAAACGAGCGTCTTGACCGTGGCGACGTCGTCCTGTTCCGCCGCCGAATAAAGTGTCTTCTCATTCATGGTCTGTCCCAACGCGATCAATGGAATGCAGGCGGCGATCCCGCACAGCAGAATTCTGCGCTTCATGATCCGGCCAAGCTCCTCGATAGGCTGGCTGCGGAACCCGGATGCCTTGCCGCGGCGAACGACGCTGCCTTGCCCTGCCGGGAGGCGGTGAAATCATGCGGCCTGGGGTGCAATTCCAGACCGACAAGCAACTCGGCAAGCCTGACAGCCGCCGAAACCCCTTCGACCACCGGGATGCAATGAAGGCCTGACAGCCGCTTCGCCATGCCGGCCATCCCGGCGCAACCAAGGACGATGGCGTCGGCGCGATCCACCCGGAGCGCCTCCCGAATCTCGGCGCCGATGATCGACAATGCCGCCTCGCCGTCCGCTTCCAGCGCCAGCACCGGAATGCCGCTTGCCCGTACCGTGGCGAAGGACGAAAGGCCGTAGCGGACCAGATTGTCCTCGATAATGGAAATGGAAACCGGTAAGGTTGTAATGACCGTGAAGCGCCTCGCCATGATGCTCGCGACACGCGCCGCGGCCTCGCCTATGCCGATGACGGGCTTGCGCGTCAGCATACGCGCGGCGTCGAGCCCGGTGTCGTCGAAGCAGGCGATGATATAGGCATCGACGGCATCGTCCTGCTCGGCGCGTTCGATGCGCTCGAGAAGACCCGGAACCGCCATTGCGCCATCGATCGCGCCCTCGATCGAAGCAGGTCCGTTCTCGTTCTGCATGACGATGATTTCCGTGCCTGCCTGCGCTGCCCGAGATGCCGCGGCACCGATGGACGTCGTCATCGACGCTGTCGAATTGGGATTGATGATGCCGATGCGTGTCATGCGATAGTTCCTGAGGGCTGACCGATGGAACGAGCGTTGCAACCGCCGGCGATCGCCGGTGACCTGTTTCGTCTCCAGATCGACCTATTCGATCAGATCCGTGTCGCGGCTGTGCCGCCAGAACCTGGCGGGGGTCCTGAGCAGCTCGCGCAGGCCCAGCCGCTCGATCATCAGTTCCGTCTCGCGTTGCGCGGCATCGAGCACGGCATCCTGATCGACATGAACGGGCTTGCGGTCCCGCAAGAGCACGCGTCCGCCGACCAGCACGGTGTGGACATCGTTTCCATTGGCGAAATAGGTGACGCGGAATTCCGGCATGTTCGCGGGGTAGAGATGCGGACGTCGGAGGTCGACCAGGATCACATCGGCCTTCTTGCCGGGCTCCAGCGATCCGACCTCATGATCGAGCCCAAGCACGCGCGCGCCGTCGATGGTGCACATCTCCAACGCCTTGCCCGGCGGAAGCCAGCTTGGGTCGTGGAAGTAGGTGCGGTGGTAGTGCATGCATTGCTGCATGTGGCGGAACATATCCGCCGAGCGATCTGGTGCGGTCGCATCGGAGCCGATGGCGACCGTGACGCCGGCGTCCAGGAGTTCGGTCACCGGGCAACGTGCCAGAATGGCGGCTACCGCGCTGGGATTGTGCACGATGCTGGTGCCGGTCTCGGCGCAGATGGCGATTTCCTCTTGAGTAAGAGCGGTTGCATGCGAGAGCAGCGTGCGCGGTCCGAGAACGCCGATCTCTCGGGCGATCTTCACGCTGCCCTTGGTATGACCATCCTGGGTGAAGACCAGGCCGCGCTCCTCGGCGATCCCCTTGACCTTTCGCGATTGCGCCATGGCATCCCCGGCGCCGGGACCATCGAGATGCTCTTGATGCACGATCGGCGTCAGCAGGGCGACATGCAGGCGATCCTCGTGAGTGCCATGCCAGCGGTCGGCCAGCTGTTGGGAAGTGGCAAGCTGCTGGTCGAACGATACCGGATAGTCCGTGCGGCTGGAGCCTTCCCAGCGCGCATAGGTCAGGGGATGCGGCGGGCGCGTCGTGCCGACGGCCACGACGGAACGCGTGCCGATGCCGAGCACGCCCTCCATATGCGCATTGCCATAGGCCGGGTCGTCGGTGCGCATGACGGAATCGCCGCCACCCAGCAGGGACACACCGGTCGTCACGCCGAACCGCAGGCGCTCCAGCGCGGCAAGCTGCGCCTCCGCGTGCCAGAACTCCGGCGTCGAGCCCACCGTGTAGGCCCCTTGGCATGCCCGGTACCAGAGATCACTGCGTCCGCCGCCCAACGTCTTGATCAGCCCATGCCCGGCATGAGCATGGCTGTCGACGAAGCCGGGCATGATGGCCATCCCAGTGGCATCGATCGTTTTGCACGCTGGATGGGCTGTCGCCACATCCTCCGCGCGGCCGACAGCAACAATGCGATCGCCTTTTATGGCGACGGCGCCATTGGCGATGATCCGCCGTTCGGGATCGATTGCAATGACGGTGCCGCCCCTGATCAGAACATCTGTCATGCTGCTATCTCTCACAGGCTCGCTTGAGCATTTTCTCTGGACAGGACGCGGTCGAGCGAGGGCGCGAGGCGCAGCAATTCCCGCGTATATTCATGGGCGGGAGCGGTAAACAGCGTTTCGGCGTCCGCAAGTTCGACGATCTCGCCCTGTCTCATCACCGCGACGCGGTCGCACATCTGACGTATCACCGCGAGGTCGTGGCTGATGAACAGCATCGACAGGCCCGCGAGATCGCGTAGGTCCTTCAACAGATTCAGGATCTGCGCCTGCACCGATACGTCGAGCGCCGAGGTCGGCTCGTCGCAGATCAGCAGGGATGGCCGTGGGCCGAGCGCCCTTGCGATCGCGATACGCTGGCGCTGGCCGCCGGAAAAAGCGTGGGCGAACCGCGTGCCCGCATCGCCCGGAAGCCCGACCGCCTCCAGCAGCGTCTCGGCATCCAGCCGCGCCTCCGCCGCGTTCGAGGCGAGCTTGTAGAACAGGATCGGTTCCGCGATGGCCGCGTTGATCCGCAGCCTCGGATTGAGGGCCGAATAAGGATCCTGAAACACCATCTGCAGAGATTGGCGAACGGATTTGTCGCGGCGCGCGCCAAGCGCCGTGCCCTGAAAATCGATCGTTCCCGAACTCTGCGTTACAAGACCGGCGATGGTGTTGGCGACGGTGGTCTTGCCGCAGCCGGACTCGCCCACAAGTCCGAATATTTCGCCACGGCGCACATCGAAGGACACGTCCTTCACAGCCTTGAACACCGATGCCCTGCGGCCCGGGATGAAGGACCGCTGGCCGTACTCCACGCACAGGTTTCGCACCGTCAGCTTGGCCTCACCACCGCCGCTTGTGGCGCCGCCGGTATTCTTGCTGCGCACGGCCTGGCGCGCCTCCAGCGTTGCTTTCGTCTCCTCGCTCGGCACCGGCAGGCGCTCGAGCCGGATGTCGATCGGCGGAACGGCTCCGATCAGCGTGCGCGCGTAAGGTGCTTTCGGCTTGGCCAGCACATCACGCGCGGGCCCGCTTTCCACCACGCAACCGTTCTGCATGATCGTCACGCGGTCGGCGATTTCCGCCACCACGCCCATATTGTGGGTCACCAGCAGGACACCGACGCGGCGGTCATCGGCGAGATCGCGGATCAGCTTGAGGATCTGCGCCTGCACCGACACGTCGAGCGCCGTCGTCGGCTCGTCCGCGACAATCAACCTGGGACCGCAGGCGAGCGCGGTGGCGATGACAACGCGCTGGCGCTGCCCCCCCGACAATTGATGCGGATAGCTGCCAAGCCGGCGCTCCGGCTCGGGAATGCCGACTGCCTTCATCAGGTCGAGTGCGCGGCCGCGGGCTTCGCCGCGGCCGATCTTCAGATGCGCCAGCATGCCCTCGCACAGCTGGCTTTCAACCGTGAAAAGCGGGTTCAGGCTGGTCATCGGATCCTGGAAGATCGCGCCGACGTCACGGCCTGGAATGATGCCCTTGGTGCGGCCGGTGCGGATGTCGATTGGCTTGCCCGCTATGGTGATGGCGCCCGAGGCAATCCTGCCCGGTGCCTGCAGCAAACCCATCAACGCGTTGCCGACGGTCGTTTTTCCCGCCCCGGATTCTCCGACCAGTGCGTGAATCTCGCCGGGTTGGATCGTCAGGTCGATGTCGTCGACCGCGGCGAGAACGCTGCCGTTGGCAAGCGGATATTCGACCCGCAGGTTCCGGATGTCGAGGACGGGCGAAATTGCGTTTTCCATCAGTTCGTCATCAGTTTGGGGTTGAAGCGATCACGCAGATAGTCGCCGATCACGTTGACGGCCAGAACCAGAATCACCAGCACGATGGCGGGCATCACGGCGATCCACCACAGACCCGAGAACAGGAACTCGTTGCCGATGCGGATCAGCGTGCCGAGCGAGGGATAGGTGGCCGGCATGCCCGCGCCCAGGAATGACAGCGTGGCTTCGGTCAGGATAGCGCCGGCGAGGTTGATGGTGGCGATCACCATCACCGAGCTCATCACATTGGGAAGGATGTGGCGCATCATGATCCGGCCAGACGGAAGGCCGATGACCTTGGCGGCCCGCACATAGTCGCGGGAAATCTCCACCATGCTGGATGCCCGCACGGTGCGCGCATATTGCACCCATTCATTGATCGCGATCGCAAAGATCAGGATAAGCGGAGCCCAGCTCGTCACGGTTTCGGCGCTTAGTTGCGCGCGGGCGATGCCGCTGATCAGAAGCGCGACGAGGATCGTCGGGAAGCTGACCAGGACATCGGCGATCCGCATCACGATGCTGTCGATGATGCCGCCGAAAAAGCCGGCTATCGATCCGAGCGCCACACCTATCGCGGCGGCCAGCAGCACCGCCCCGGCGCCGATCAGGACAGATATGCGCAACCCGAACAAGATGACCGACACCAGGTCGCGCCCCTGGTTGTCGGTGCCGAGCAGGAAGCGCGGATCGCCACCGTCCATGAACACAGGTGGAATTTCCATGTCGATCAGCGAATAGGAGGAGACGTCACGCGGATCGATCGGCGCGATCAGCGGGGCGAAGATCACCAGCACCAGCATGGTCGCCAGGACCAGGCCGGCAATCATCACCGAGACGGGCGGAAGCCTGCGCAGCAGGGTGGCATTCGTCGCCATTATCTTGTCCTCAGCCGGGGGTCGATGAAGGCATAGAGCATGTCGACGAGCATGTTAATCAGCACGAACAGGAAGCCGACGAAGAGGAGATACGCAGCAAGAACCGGGATGTCCGGATAACTGACGGCGTTGGTGAAGAGCAGTCCCATGCCCGGCCATTGAAAGACGGTTTCGGTGACGATGGCGAAGGCGATGAGCTGGCCGATCTGCAGGCCCGTGACGGTTACGACCGGCATCAATGCGTTGCGCAGCGCCAGACGTCCATAAATGTAGGTGCGAGGCAGACCGCGCGCGAAGGCGAAACGGATATAGTCCGAAGACAGCACGTCGATCATCTCGGAGCGCACCAGGCGCATGATCAGCGTCAGTTGGAACAAGGCCAGTGTGATCGACGGCAGGATCAGCGATTTCAGGCCGGAAGCCGTCAGGAAGCCGGTCTTCCAGAAGCCGAGATCGACGAGGTCTCCTCGTCCGGATGAGGGGAGCCAGCGAAGGTTGACGGCGAAGATCAGGATCAGCAGCAGGCCGGTAACGAATGTCGGCATCGAAATGCCGACCAGCGACAGCGACTGGATCAGCCGCGACAGGAAGCCGTTCGGCCTCAAGGCGCACACGATCCCTAACGGAATGCCGATGGCCAGCGACATGACGGTCGCGACCACCACCAGTTCCAGCGTTGCGGGAAGCCTGGTCAACAGAAGATTGACGACCGATTCCTGATAGCGAAAGCTCGTTCCCAGATCGCCGTGGAGCGCACGCCCCACGAAGCCGAGGAACTGGACCAGAAGCGGCCTGTCGAGGCCGAGCGTGGCGCGCAATGCGTCCTTCTCGGCCTGGCTGGCTCCTTCACGCACCATTGTGGCGACAGGGTCGCCGACAAAGCGGAACATGATGAAGGCGATGGCAGTTACGGCAGCCATCACGAGGATGGCCTGAAGCAATCTTACCGATAGAACCCGGATCATCAGGAATACCTTGTAGGAAGCGCGGATCGAGCCGGATGGGATTTGCACCGGCCGCCGGTGGGCGTGCGCAAAAGCGGCTTCGCTTTCGTGGGCACACACCGGCGGCGTGGTTTCAGCAGCTATTTCATATGCGCGAACCAGGGACGCACGTATTCGTCGGGGAATTGCGGCATGTCGACCTTGTCGCTCATCGCCCAGGCCACCGGCTGCTGATGCAGCGGCAGATAGAGGGCTTCGTCATGCGTGATCTTGAAGGCTTCCTTCAGCATCTCGACGCGCTTGGCCTCATCGAGTTCGGTCGAAGCCGAACGGGCCAGTTCGTCGATCTTGGCATTGGAAAGGCCATTAGGATTACTGCCGCCGAAATTGCCGTCATTGGTCGCCAGCAAGGCCTGCAGCACGCTGTAGCCGTCCATCGGCGGCAGGGAAGCCCAGCCCAGCATGTAGATGTCGAGATCGCCCTTATCCATGCGTGGAAAATAGGTTGTCTTGCTTTCGACATGAACGTCGGCCTGCACGCCGATCTTGGCCCACATCGAAGCGATCGCCAGACATATCTGTTCGTCGGCGATGTAGCGGTCGTTGGAACAGGCCAGCCCGACCTTGAAGCCATCGGGATAGCCGGCCTCCGCCAGCAGCGATTTCGCCTTGGCGACATCATAGTCCAGGGGCACGTCGATCGACTTGTCGTAACCGGTGACCTCCGGCGCGACCAGCATGCCTGACGTCCGGGACTTTCCGCGCATCAGACGCTTCTGGATCGTGCTCAGGTCGACCGCATGCCAAAGCGCCTGGCGCACCTTCAGGTTCAGCAGCGGATTGGGCTTCCCGGGCTCGGCATGAAGTTCGGGCCGGAAGCTGAAGCCGAGAAAGATTTCGCGCAGGGACGGGTTCTCGACCACCTTCAGGCCGGGGGTGTTGCTGACGCGGTCGATATCCTGCAGCGGAATCGGGGCGATCATGTCCAACTCTCCCGAAAGCAGCGCGGCGACGCGCGTGGCGGCCGACGCGATCGGACGGAATTCAACGCCCGTCAGATTGTGCTGGGGCTTGTCCCACCAATCCTTGTTCACGGCGAAGACGGAGCGCGAATCCGGCTCGTAGCTGACCAGCTTGAAGGCACCCGTTCCGTTGGCATGATTGCTGGCATAGGTAACGACGCCGGTCGAAGCATTGCCGGGCTTGAGGGCGTTGTGCTCCTCCATCCACGGCTTGCTCATCATGTATATGGCAACCAGATCGTTCAGCAGCAGCGGATAGGGTCCGCGCAAGGTCATGTCGACCGTGTAGTCATCGATCTTCTCGACGCCGGTGACGGCGGAGAGGTTTTCCTTGTTGCGCGCCCCCGGATCGATCTGGCGCTGGATGGTTGCGACCACGTCGTCGGCATTGAAGGGCTGGCCTTCGTGGAACTTGACGCCCTGCCGCAGATGGAAGCGCCAGCGGGTCGGCGAGACGACCTCCCAGGAGGTCGCGAGCGCCGGTTCGATGGCCATATCCTTGTTGCGCCGCACCAGCGCGTCGAACACCATGTTCTGCACGCTTTGGGTAAAGCTGTCGACCTGGGCGTTCGGATCATACGAGATGACGTCGCCCGCCGACGACCAGCGCAATGTCTGCGCAAGCGACGGCGCCGTTACCGACATGACCATCGCGAGCCCCGCCAGGAGGGCCTTGACACACTTCCTCACACGTTTCTCCCATTTCTTGTATACCAATTTACATTTTAATTGGATACGATTATTCCCGTTGCTACCGTACATATCTTGTGCACAATATCAAGCCTGCCATCTTCGATTTCGCTTTCGCATGTGCAAAAGCACTGAAACACCGTTCCGGAATGGGGAATACCGATGGTCAAGTCTCTGCTCATAGAAAACGGCGTGATCGTCACTATGGACGCAGGGCGCAGGATTTTCTCAAAGGGTCATGTCCTGGTGGAGGACGACCGGATCGCTGCCATCGGCGACGCCGCGCCGCCCGCGCCAAGCCCGAATTCAACCCGCATCGACGCCTCCGGAATGGTGGTGATGCCGGGTCTCGTCGACACGCACGCCCATGCGGGCCACATGCTGACCAAGGGCCTGGGAGACGATTCGGAAGCGTGGATGAATATGGCCGGGCGTATCTATGCCGACGCAACCGACAGCGAGTTCTGGGCTGCGGAAGGCGCATTATCTGCGCTTGAGCGCATAAAATGCGGCACGACGACCGCCGCGCTCCTGTTCGGCGGCGGGCCGGATATTATGCGCACCGAGGCACCCGAGGCCGCACAGGCGCATCTCGCCGCCGTCGCCGAGATGGGCGTGCGCGAGATACTCGGCGTCGGTCCGAACCGGCCGGGCGCGGCCCACGTCTATCGCGACTACTCACGAAGCCCCCGTGCGGACATCTCCGTTTCGCCGGAGGCCCAGTTGGCCGTGTGCGCCAGACTTGTCGACGACTGGCAGGACCGCAACGGTCGTTTGCGGCTCGCGATTACCCTTCCGGTTTTCACCGCACGCGAGCTCGAAGATCCGGCAGTATACAATCTATCGCGCAAAGTGCGCGACTTTTCTCGGGAAAAGGGTATGCTGCTCATACAGGACGGGCATCGCGGAGGGTCTATCGCCGCTAATGCGGAGCGGCTCGGGCTGTTCGATGGACATTCGCTGCTGGCGCATTGCGTCGAACTGACCGAAGCCGACATTGCCGCGCTGAAAGACACCGGCGCCAAGGTGGCGCACAATCCAAGTGCGCTGATGTCGGTCTCCGGCCGCTGCCCGGCGATAGAACTGATGGAGGACGGCGTCACCGTATCGCTCGGCACGGACGCGTCGGCACCCGACCGCTCCTTCGACATGTTCCGCAACATGTTCCAGGCGCACCGCTACCATGCCCGGCATTTCAGGGACGACGCAGTCTTGCCGCCGATGCAGCTGCTGGAGATGGCGACCATCGAAGGCGCGCGCGCTTTGTCGATGGAAAGCGAGATCGGCTCGCTGGAGCTGGGCAAGCGCGCTGACATCATCCTGGTCAATATGCGCCAGCCGCATCTGTGGCCACCGGCGCATCCCGTGCAAAGGCTGGCACGCTTCGCCAACGGTGCGGACGTGGATACGACGATTGTCGACGGCCGCATCCTGATGCGCGCACGCAAGCTCGTCGACCGTGATGAGGATGCCATTCTGGATCGCGCCGAAAGGGCTTTCCATCTGATGATGAACCGCGCCGGGCTGGCATAGGCCCGTGGCAAGCCGGGACCGGAAACAGGGGGAGACCCAGATGACTGAAGACCTTCTCATTCGCAATGTCAGGCCACTGGGCGGCGCCGTGACCGATCTCTACATTCGCGACGGCCGGTTCGCGCAAGCAACCGGCGGGAAAGCGGCACACGAGATCGATGGGCGCGGGCACATCGCCCTGCCCGGCTTGGTCGAGGCGCATACGCATCTCGACAAGACGCTTGTCGGCATGGACTGGTTTCACAATCGTGTCGGCCCCACCCGCAACGACAGGATCCTCGCCGACCGGACGGCCAAGCGGGAACTCGGCATCGACGGGCGCAGGCAGTCAGCGCGCCAGATCCTGCAGACGCTGGCTTTCGGCGTCACGCATATCCGCAGCCATGTCGACGTCGACACGGAAATCGGCATCGCCAACATCGAGGGCGTCGTGGCAACGCGGGAAGCCTTCAAAGGGCTGGTCGACGTGCAGATCGTCGCCTTCCCGCAAAGCGGCATGCTCGGACGCGAAGGCACGCTGGCGCTGATGGAGAGTGCGCTGAAGGCGGGTGCCGACATCGTCGGCGGCATCGACCCGGCGACGATCGAGCGGGACCCAGTGCGCCATCTCGACGCGATTTTCGCGCTCGCCGATCGGTACGGCAAGCCGATCGACATTCATTTGCACGAGCCGGGAGAGTTGGGCGCCTTCTGCCTCGAACTGATCGTCGAACGCACCCGGGCGCTGTCCCTCCAGGGCCGCGTCATGGTGAGCCATGCCTATTGCCTCGGCATGCTGGATACACAGAGGCGGCACGCGCAGGTCGACGCGCTCGTCGCTCAAGACATCGCCGTCATGACCGTCGGCAGCCCGTCCGCGCCGGCGGTGCCGCTGCGCATGTTGCGCCAATCCGGTCTCGTCGTCGCGTCCGGCTCCGACGGGATACAGGGCACCTGGGAGCCATGGGGCAATGGCGACATGCTGGAGCGGGCCAAATATCTGGCGCAGCGCAACGGCATGACCAACGATGCCGACCTGGAGGAGATGGCGCGCATCTGCACCTTCGGCGGCGCCGAGGGCATCGGCCTGACCGACTATGGGCTTTCGCCCGGGTGCCATGGCGATGTCGTGCTGGTTGGCGCGCGGACCCTTGCCGAAGCCGTCGCCCTCACCCCGCAAAAGCGCACGGTTATCCATGGCGGGCGCGTGCTTGTGCGCGACGGTGTCCTGGCCGGAGACCTGCCTGATGCCGCATAGCCATCAGACGAACCGGCGCGACGATGGTCCTACCCTGCTCACCGCGCGCTGGGTTGTCGGCCACCGTGACGGACGCCATGTCCTCTATGAAAACGGCGAGATCGTCCATGAGCACGGCACGATCCTCTTCGTCGGCCATCATTATGCCGGGCCGGTAGAGCGGCGGATCGATCATGGCATGGCTCTGATCGGTCCGGGGTTCATCGACCTCGACGCGCTTTCAGACCTGGATACCGGCGTGCTCGGCCTCGACCATCAACCCGGTTGGAAGAAGGGCCGCGTCTGGCCGCGCGACTATGTGGAAGCCGGGCCGGTCGAAATGCTGGACCCCGACGAACTGGCCTTTCAGAGACGCTATGCCTTCGCGCAATTGATCCGCAACGGCATCACCACCGCTTTGCCGATCGCATCGCTGTTCTATCGCGCCTGGAACGAAACACCGGACGAATTCGTCTCCGCCGCGCAAAGCGCCGCGGAATTGGGGCTTCGCGTCTATCTCGGGCCAGCCTTTCGCGCCGGCCATTCCGTCGTCGAAGCGGATGGCAGCATCGTCGTCGAGGTAAATGAAGCGCGCGGCTTGGCAGGCCTGAAGCAGGCCATTGCCTTCTGCGAGGAGCATGAGAGCCGGTTTTGCGGGCTGGTGCGCACGATGCTCGCGCCGGACCGGGTGGAATTCTGGACCCCCGGCCTGTTGCGCCGGACCGCCGATGCAGCGCGCGATCTCGACGTGCCTGTCCGCCTCCACTGCTGCCAGTCTTCGTTCGAGGTCGAGACGATGCGTGGCCGGTTCGGCACGACATCGGCCCGCTGGCTTCAGGACATCGGCTTTCTCGGCGACAGGGCGTTGCTGCCGCATGGAACCCATGCCACCGGCGACGATCTCTGTATCATCGCCAACTCAGGCGCGACATTGGTCCATTGCCCGCTGGTGATGGCGCGGCACGGCGCGGCGCTCGACAATTTCGCGCGGCTCCGCAGCCAGGGTTTGCGCATCGGCATGGGCACGGATACCTGGCCGCCAGACATGGTCTTGAACATGCAGCTTGGCCTGATGCTCGGCCGGATCATGGCCGGCGATCTCGAAACGCCGAAATCAGCCGACCTCTATGACGCCGCGACAACCGGCGGCGCCGATGCGCTTGGGAGGCCCGATCTCGGGCGCCTGCAGGAGGGGGCAGCCGCCGATATCGTCGTGTTCGACCTGTCCGGCAATCACCTGGGCCAAGTGGTCGATCCGATTGCCTGCCTCATGACATCCGCGAGCGGGCGCGACGTGCACACTGTCATCATCGACGGCCGCACGGTGATGAGCGCCGGAACGATCGCCGGCTTCGATTTCGAAACGGCCCACGGCCGTGCGCAGGCCCAATTCGAGCGCCTTCTACATCGCTATCCGCAACGCACCTGGCAACATCCCGGCATTGCGGAGATTTTTCCACCCAGCTATCGGACATTCGTGGCATGAGAGTCTTACACAAACACCTGCCGGCAATTGGAAATGATTTGCCGGCATGCAGGCCGGCGGCCTTATGACCTCGACGGCGGGCTGGCAACTTTTCTAAACTCTTGCTTTGCGAATGCTTTTCTTCGTGCGCGCTTGGACATGAACTCAGGATCGGCCATGACACTGACGATACGTAACCAGAAATCTGCCGGGTCCAAATCCGATGCGGTCTATCGCACCTTGAAACGCGCAATACTCGATCAGGCGCTGACGGCGGGAACCAAACTTCCCGAGGATTCGATTGGCGAACGGTTGGGTGTCAGCCGCACCATCGTCAGGCAGGCATTGGCAAGGCTGAACGGCGAGGGCCTGGTTGAATTGCGTCCGCACAAGGGAGCCTGCGTGGCGGAGCCAAGCCTTGACGACGGCCGCAACATCTTTGCGGTGCGGCGCGCATTGGAGGCTCTGGCGATCGATACGCTGATCGGCAAGCTTACACCGCAGACGATCCGGCAACTCGAAGCCCATGTCGCCGCGGAAGATGCAGCAAAAGCCAACAGCACCGCGGCATCGGTTCGACTGGCCGGAGAATTTCACGTGCTCCTCGCCATGCTGACGGAAAACGATCTGTTGGTGCGCTATGTCACGGAACTCGTATCACGCTCGTCGCTCATTCTGTCGCTTTACGGACGGCCGCATTCGGCCGATTGCGCCGTCTCGGAACATCGTGAGATCATCGCCGCGCTCGCGCAGGCTGATCGGAACAAGGCGATTGCCCTCATGGAGCATCATATCGATGCAATCACCACGCGCGCGCTGCTGAAGGCCAATCCAGGAAATGATTTTCCCGATCTCCTCGCCGCCTACGCACGGGAGGAAGGCCTGTGAGGTATTGGATGGGCCCGGCTGCACGGCGTATCGTGGTTGTTTTGCGTAAATACCATCAGCGCCGAACCTTGGAGACGCTCCGTCTCGGCGCGGCGAAGCTGGCAAGCACATCCTGGCCGCAGAATTCGCTGATGGCACAGCGTTATTCCGCGTTGCCAGTTGCTGTTGGCCACCAGTTCAACCAGCGAACAAGACCGTACCTGCGAATGTACCCACCGGTGCTGCCGCGGCTTTCACTGCCAGCCTCGTAGCGCGACCTACATTTCGTCGCGCTCAAGGATCCGCTGGCCCGGCGCCAGGTTGGGCTGCCTTTCCGCGCTTCCGAGATCGCCTCACCGGCTACGGAAGCTTTGGCCGCGAACTGCGTCGGATCGTCAACGCGATTGCCGACGAATTGGATGTTGAGGTGATTGCGGCCTGAGGCGGGCGAGGTCGGCTGGCCACTTGGCCGAAGGCACTCTACGCAGTGGCCAGTGCTTCGGCCAAGCCTTCGAGCAAATCCTCCGCTCGCTCTAAGGATATTCCGCAAGCTCGAGCATTCCACGCGACCTACCTGCCAACCGCCTTCGTGGTAACTCGTTCGAGACCAAGCAGTAGTATCAGCGTTGCGGCGACCAGGATCATGGTGAGCGCCGCTCCGTTGAAGATGTCACCGCGGTCGGTCAGACTGAAGATCGCCACCGGCAGCGTCACCCAGCCTGGCGGATAGACCATCACGGTCGCGCCAAGCTCACCCATGGAGAGTGCGAAGCTTAAGCCGAAGGCAGCGACCAGATAGGGAGCGAGCAGCGGCAGCGTGACATGCCAGAGCCGGTAGGCCGGCCTGGCGCCAAGGCTCGACGCCACCTGTTCGAAATCGGGCGAAAGCCGTGCCAGCCCGGCCGAGACATTGCCGAAAGTGAAAGCCGAAATCAGCACGAAATGCGCGATCATGACGATCGCTACCGTGCCGTTGAACAGAAGCGGCGGATGGCTGAACGCAACCAGCAGGCCAAGCCCGACGGATACCGAAGGCACCGCGCTGGGGACAAAGAACAACAGGCCAAGCAGCCGCTTTAAGGCACGCGCATGAAGGCGAAGCGAAAGGGCCGCCCAGGTGCCGCTGACCAGCGCCAGGGCGCTGGCCAGGAAGCCGGTGATGAGGCTGGCCTTGACCGAATTCCAGGCCGCGCCCTTGACGACGTCGGCGTAGTGCTCCGTCGTCAAGCCATTGGGCAGCACACCGTTCCATTGGTCGGCGAGACTGGACAAAAGAATGACCGCCAGCGGCGCCAGGAACAGCACGCCGAAGATCAGCGCGAAGAGCATCCACAGCACGATCCGACCAAGGCGCGACCAGACCAGCATGACTAGACCCCCAGCCGGCCGGCGGCGAAGCGGTATAGGCCGAACAGGCCGAGCGACAGCGCGATGTTGACCACGGCGATGATGCAGGCGACCTGATAGGCCGATTCCTGGATCGCCTTGCCGTAGATCAGCAGCGGCAGCGTGATGACGCCCTTGGCGCCGATGAACAGCACGATGCCGAATTCATTGACGGTCAACAGCAGGCAGAGACTGCCGCCGGCAATGAGTGCCGGAATTGCCGCCGGCAGGATGACCTGACGCACGATGCGGAACGGGCGTGCGCCAAGCACGCTCGCCGCTTCGATCTGGCCGCGGTCGACCAGCGAGAAGGCGGCAAGCAGCGGCCGCAGGATGAAGGGCGTATAGACGGTGACTTCGGCCAGCACCACGCCCCAGGTCGAATAGAGGAAATCGACCGGCGGCAGCGGCAGCGAGAAGGCCTCCATCAGTCCCGTATTGAGCATCCCGGCGGAGCCGTAGAGGAAGGTGAAGGCAAGCGTCACCAGGAAGGTTGGCAGCGCGATGAAGGTGTCGATCAGCCGCGCGATGAAGCCGCTGCCGGGGAACGGCACGAAGGCCAGGATCAGTGCCAGCACGAGGCCGACCACCAGGCATCCGGCCGTGGCCGTGACCGAGATCGTCACCGTGTTGATCAGCGCGTTGAGGAAGAAGCGCGAATGCAGCACGCGAAAAATCTCGGTGGCATTGGCGACACCGCCGTCATCCAGAAAGGCCTGCCGGGCAATCAGCGCCAGCGGATAGAAGAACAGCAGGGCCAGCAGGGCCGCCGGCGGCACGATCCAGAATCTGCCGGGCTCTCTCCTGATCGCCGGCACGCCAATTGCGACGGCGTCAGACACCGGAATCTTCCGGAAGCAGCGACGTGTCGGCGGGCGCGAAGAACAGCGGCACCTTGGCGCCGGGTTCGGGCAAGGCGATCGGCAGTTTGGTTGCCGAGACGCGCACCGGCGTGCCGTCGACGTCGAGCACGAGATGGGTGAGTTCGCCCTGCCAGTGCACTTCCCGCAGCGTACCGACGATGCGGTTGGTGTGTTCGGCGTCGGCCGTCAGGCTCAGATGCTGGGGCCGGATGCAAAGCAGGCTCTTGTCGCCGGCCTTCTCGTCCCGGCCAGCGCCGGTGAGCACTGCGTCACCATACCTGGCGGTCGCAAAGCCCTTCGAGCCAACGGCTTCGGCAACCGTCACCGGCAGGAGGTTGGCACGACCGAGGAACTCGGCGGTGAAGCGGTTCGGCGGACGGCGGTAGAGTTCCGTCGTCGGTCCGTGCGAACAGACCCTGCCGTCGCGCATGATGGCGATCTTGTCGGCAAGGGTCAGCGCCTCGGTCTGGTCGTGGGTGACGTAGAGGATCGTCAGGCCCGGCAGGCTGCGGTGCAGGCGGGCGATTTCCTCGACCATGTTGCGGCGGATCTGCGCGTCGAGCGCCGAGAGCGGTTCGTCGAGCAGGAGCACGCGCGGCCGCACCGCCAGTGCCCGTGCAATCGCCACACGCTGCTGCTGGCCGCCCGAAAGCTCGCGCGGATAGCGCCTGGCAAAGGCAGACATGCCGACGGTGGCGAGTGCATCCTTGACCCGCTCGGCGATCAGCGCCTTGTCGGCGCCTTGTGCCCTGAGGCCGAAGGCAACGTTGTCCTCGACCCGCATATGCGGAAACAGCGCATAGTTCTGCACCACCATGCCGAGACCACGCTCGTAAGGCGGCAGGTCGGTGACGTCGGTGGCACCGATGCGGATGCGGCCGCTTGCAGGCCGCACGAAACCCGCCACGGCCCGCAAGGCAGTGGTCTTGCCGGAGCCGGAAGGGCCGATCATCGCCAGGATCTCGCCCGGTGCGATGTCCAGGGTCAGCGGATGCAGCACGACAAGCGCGCCATAGGCGACGCTGACTTTGTCGAAGTGGACGTTGGAACCGGCGCCGCGAACCTTCGCGGCGTCGATATCCATAACACTGGTACCCGTGAAGGCGACGGCCGACATGGCGTTGTTCTCCCGACTGGTTCCCTTGGGGATCAACTTCCGGTCGCTTCGTTCCACTTCTTGACGTAGTCGGGAAGCTTGGCCAGCGCGTCATCCCAGTTCGGCGACCAGATGGTCAGGCCCTTCATCGCGTCCTGCAATTTCGCGAAGTTGGCGTCGTTCGGCGTCACGTCCTTGCGGGCCGGCAGGCCGATAGCAATGGAGCTCACCGTCGACTGCGCATCCTTGGAGAGCAGGAAGTCGATCAGCTTCTTGCCGTTGTCGCCGTTGGGAGCGCCGGTCACCAGGCCGATCTCATAGGGCAGCGCGAAGGTCGAACGGGTGCCGTCCGGCCCTGCGGGCCAGAACACCTTGATGTTCGGATTGTCTGCCATCTGCGACATGTTCATCTGCAGGTCGCCATTGGCGACGTGCAATTCGCCCTTGTTGACGAGCGCGGTCAGCTTGCCGGTCGAGGCGGACGGGCCGACATTGTTTTCCTGAAGCTTCTTCATGAACGCGAAGCCCGCATCCTCACCGCCGAAGGCGTGAATGATCTGCAGCATCACGGCGGTGCCGTCGCCGGCCTGGCCGGGCGTCGAATACTGGATTTTGCCCTTGAATTTCGGATCGAGCAGGTCGTTGTAGCTCTTCGGCGCTTCCGACAGCACGGCGCTGTTGTAGATGAAGTTCATGTAGTTGTTGACCAGCGGCCGGTACTTGTCGGTGCCGCCGTCGATCTGGTCGGCGCCTTGCGGCTTGTAATCCTGCAGCAGGCCGTCGGCGGCAGCGCGCTGGACGAAGGGCGGCAAGGTCACCAGCACATCGGCCTGCGGGTTCGACTTTTCCTTGGCGACGCGCTCGACGACGCCGCCCGAACCGGCCTCGATATACTGCACGGTGATGCCGGTGGCCTTGGTAAAGGCAGCGAATTCGGTCTCATACCAGCTGTCATTGCCATCATGCAGGCCGTCGGCGGAATAGATAGTGACGACGCCGTCGGCGAACGCCGGTGCGACGAGAGCCGACGACGCCAGAAGCGACGCGGCGAAGGTCATTGCGATGGTTGCGTTTCGCGATTTCATGGATCAGTTCCCCTTTGATTGATGGCACATTCTGCGATGCACTAGGACCGATCGGCTTCATATCTCTGGCGGACGTTGAGCCGATTGGATGTCGTCGTTGTGACAACTTTGGGGATCGGCAATCGATAAGTAAAATCTATTTATTTTATGACAGACGAGCTTCTACTGATAGTTGTCATGGAACTGTCGCATCCCTGTCGCGGGCGCGATCGCGCCCACGCACAGGGCATCTATCCTATTGAAATATATGTTTTATCCGCTGAACAGAACGCCAGCCGTCTGCGCCCGCAAACGCGGGTCATGGGAGCGGATGGTCACTGGCCGGCCCTCGATGATCTCGAAACAACGCGCGAGCGTGTCCTCCTCAAGCCGGCGCATTGCTTCGTGCGTGAAGAAAGTGAGATGCGGAAACAGGATCACGTTGTCGCGATCGAACAGCGCACGCATCGGATGGGCCGACCTGGAGAGCGGCTCCACCGAATAGACGTCGAGCCCGGCGCCGCCGATGCGCCCGGCGACGACAGCCTCGACAAGCGCCGCCTCATCGATGAGTGCACCGCGCGAGACATTGACGATGATGGCGGAAGGCTTCAGGCAGGCGAGTTCCGCCTTGCCGATCAGGCCGCGCGTCTTGTCGTTCAACACGCAATGGATCGAGACAAAATCGCAGACGCGAAGCATCGTCTTGAGGTCGTCGACCTTCTCGATGCCGGCGGCATGCATGCTTGCGGCATCGACACCGGGATCGAAGCCGAGCACACGGGCGCGAAACCCTTGGCCTGCCATGCGTGCCATGCTGCGGCCGATCTTGCCGCAGCCGACGAGCCCCAGCGTGGCGCCGGAAATGTCACGCCCGAGCCAGTGTTGCGTGGGCCAGACCCAGCCGTCGCGCGACACTGCCGCCGTGATGGCCGGCAGCCGCTTGGCAAGCGCGATCATCAGGGCGAAGGCGCCTTCGGCGACGGTCTCCTCGGCATATTCGGGCACATTGACGACGGGAATGCCGCGCCGGATCGCGGCGGGGATGTCGATGGCATCGACGCCGACGCCATATTTGACGATGCCCTTCAATTTCGGTGCGGCGTCGATCACCCGCGCCGTAATCGGCGTGTAGCACATGAGCAGAAGATCGGTGTCAGCGACGGCCTCGATGAGATCGTCTTCGGGAATGCCGTCAGGCAGTGTCGCGAGTTCCACGCCGCGCGCCCGCAAACCGGCGTCAATCCCGGGGCATTCGAGTTCCCGATCGGTGCGCACGGCCTTCATGATCAGGCCGCCAGCACGGCGCGCTCGACAATGTCGAGCGCCCGGTCGAGATCACTCTTCGAAATGACCAGCGGCGGCGACAGCGTCAGCACGTTACCCTGGCTGATCTTGAAGCTCAGGCCCTGCTCCAGGCAGGCATAGAAGACCCGTTCGGCAAGCGCGCGCGCCGGCTGCCGCGTGGCCCGATCCTCGACCAGTTCGACGCCGACCATCAGCCCCCTGCCCCTGACATCGCCGACATGGGCCGAGCGAGCCATCAGGTCTTGCATGCGTCCCAACATATGTTGGCCAAGCTCGGCCGCGCGCTCGACCAGCCCTTCCTCAAGGATGATGTCGATCGTGGTCAGCGCGGCGCGCGTCGTCACCGGGTTCTTTTCGTGGGTGTAGTGACCGATGGCGAAGCCGCCGGTGACGTCGAGGTCGCGCCGCGCAATGACGGCGGCGATCGGCAGGATGCCGCCGCCCAGCGATTTGCCGAGCACGACGATGTCGGGCGTCACGCCATCATGCTCGTGCGCGAAGAATTTGCCGGTCTTGCCGAGGCCGGTCGGGATCTCGTCGAAGATCAGCAGCGTGCCGCGCCGGTCGCAGGCTTCGCGCACCCGCTTCCAGAAGCCGGGCGGCGGCGGATTGGGCGTCGCCCGCATCGGCTCGGCGACGACCGCCGCCACATCCTGCTCGCGGCCGAGCACATAGGCAATCATGTTGGCGCAGGCGGTCCCCGACGCTTCCAGCGAATCGTGGCCGTAGGGACAGCGATAGCCGTCCCAGGGCGCGACATGCTCGGTGCCGGTCATCATCGGGCCGGCGATGTGCGAACGGAAAGTCGCTTCGCCGCCGACACTTGCCGCGCCGAAACCGGCGCCGTGAAACGCATCCCAGAACGACACCGTCTTGAAGCGGCCTGTCGCGGCACGCGCGATCTTCAGCGCCACTTCGATGGCATCCGAGCCGCCTGTCGTGAACAGCACCTTGCCGAGATCGCCGGGAGCAAGTTCCGCGAGCTTTTCGGCCAGCTCGACAGCGGGCTCGCAGGTGAAGCGGCGCGGTGCGAAGCAGAGATCATCAAGCTGCTTCTTGATAGCGGCCACCAGCCTCGGATGGCCGTAGCCGAGATGATGCACGCTGTTGCCATGGAAATCCATGAAGCGCCGGCCGGCCGTATCCTCGATCCAGATGCCTTCCGCTTTGGCGATCGTCGACAGGCAGGGACTGGACAGGCTCTGGTGCATGAAGGCGGCAGCGTCGCGGTCGAGCAGGCCGCGGATACGCAGATCATCCTGGCCGGCGTCCCAGCGGCCGCGCGCCGCCGTGGTGTTGGAATCACCCTCGGTATGCACAAGCTCAGATATTGCGGCCATAACGCTCTCCGAAACGCGAATGAGGGAGCGTGGAACGCCCCCTCGTTTTGTCCTGCCAGTCAGTGTGATCCGGTCAGGACCAGGGCAGCGAAAACGTCTTCACATTGGTATAGCTCTTCATCGCCTCGATGACGCCTTCCTTGTAGCCATTGCCTGAATCCTTGATGCCGCCAAAGGGCGACATCTCGATGCGGTAGCCCGGCACTTCCCAGATATTGACCGTGCCGACCTGCAGACCGGCGATGTATTTCTGCATGCGTGGAAACGAGTTGGTGCAGACACCCGATGACAGGCCGAAGGCGGTCGAGTTGGAGAGCGCAATGAGTGCCTCGTCATTGTCAGGCGCGCGCACGATCGGGATGATCGGCCCAAACGTTTCTTCCATCACCAGTTCCGACTTATGCGGTACGCGATCGACGACGATCGGCGGCAGCAGCGCACCCTGGCGACCGGGATTGTAGAGGATCTCGGCACCTTGCTCGGCGGCCATGTGGACGCGGGCTTCGAACAACGCCGCCGCCTTCTCGTGGACTACGGTGCCAAGATCGGTCGAACGGTCCATCGGATCGCCGAAGCGGATCTTCTTCGCCCGCTCCAGCACCAGCGGCACGAAACGGTCGGCGACGCTTTGCTGAACGAGAATGCGCTTGACCGCCGTGCAGCGCTGGCCGGAATTCTTCGTCGCACCGGCGACGGCGAGATCGGCGGCCTTGGCTAGATCGTCATCGGAGAGATCGTTGAGGATGATCAGCGGATCGTTGCCGCCGAGTTCCAGCACCTGGCGCCTGTAGCCGGCGGTGCGGGCGATCATCTTGCCGACCGGCACGCCGCCGGTGAAGGTGATCAAGTCGATATTCTCGTTGGTGATCATCTCGTTGCCGATGTCGACCGGCCAGCCGGTCACCACCGAAAGCATTTCCGGCGGCAGGCCGGCTTCATAAAGAATGTCGGCCAGCAGCAGCGCAGTCATCGGCGTCAGTTCGGTCGGCTTCACCACCACGCAATTGTTGGTGGCGATCGCCGGCGCCACCTTGTGCGAAACCATGTTGAGCGGATGGTTGAACGGCGTGATCGCGGAGATCGCCCTCAGCGGCTCGCGGGTGGTGAAGATCTTGCGCGCCTTGCCATGCGGTGTGAGATCGCAGGAGAAAATCTGGCCATCATCCTGGATGCACATCTGCGCCGACAGCGTGAACACGTCATAGGCCCGGCCGACTTCATAGAGCGAATCCGTCTTGGAGATGCCGAGTTCGAGCGTGATCAGATCGGAGATCTCTTCCCGGCGCGACGCCAGCGCTTGCGCAGTGCGAAACAGGATCTGCTGGCGCTCATAACGCGTCAGCTTCGACTTATAGCCGGCGGCGATGTCGAACGCCTTGCGGGCATGCTCGGCGCGGCCCGCCGGCACGGTGCCGATAACGGTATCGTTCCAGGGGTAGCGCACCTCGACGACGCCGTCGGCATCGACCTTCTTGCCGGCGATACGCATCGGCTCATGACGAACTTTGATGGCAGGGTCAAGCTTGGTCATGTGAGTCTTCCCGGTGCTTAGTGAGCCACATCGAACTTTTGTCGGCGCGACCATCGCGTCTTGGCGATGCTTCCCCCACTCCGTCGCCGCTGCGCGGCGCCACCTCTTCCCTCTCCGGAGGGAGAGGAAGGAAGCCAAGATCGGCAACCCGCGCGCCCTTCCTCTCCCCCGTCGATCGGGGGAGAGGTGCCGAGCGAAGCTCGGCGGAGTGGGGGTCGACAATCGCGCTCGACATCAAGCCTGCGCCGCTGCCATCGTTGCGTAGAGGAACGCGTCGAAATTGCGCAGCGTCGGCTCGTTCGGCAAATCCAGCAGCACGCGGTTGACGATGAACGGCACCTCCTGCTCGGTCAGCCCGCCATGCGAGCGCAGCGGTTCGTTGAGCGCCGCCAGATCATGTCGGTGTTCGCTGGTGCCAATGGTCTTGTTCTCCGTCGAGATCAGCACGATGTCACCGATGCGGTCGGCCGGTAGCTCGAAACGCTCGCAAGCCGTCGGGCTGTCGACGACCAGCATAATGCCATCGATCTTGGCCAGCCGCGCCATGATGCCGGCCCGGTCGGCGCCATCAGGAAGATAGGCGGTGGCAAACGAGCCGAGGGCGCCGTGGTGCACAACATAGGGGTCGGTGATCGGCAGGATGACTCTGGCGGCGTCCTTGCCCAACCACTCGTCCAAAAGGTCCTGGACATAGACGACGTCGGGCGAACCGTCGGCCTTGTGCTTGGGCTTCATGCCATGGTCGGCGGTGACGACGATCGCCGCGCCCAGCGCATCGAGTTCGGTCAGGTACTTGTCGAACATTTCATAGAAGGCGTTGGCCTGCGGCACGCCAGGCGCGTATTTGTGCTGCACATAGTCTGTCGTCGTCAGGTACATGATGTCGGGGCGGAACTCCTTCAGCAACTGGACGCCAGCGGCGAATACGAATTCCGACAGCTCGGCCGAATAGACCTCGGGCACCGGCAGGCCAAAGTGCTTCGAGGCATTGTCGATGCCGTGTTCTGCGACAGTCGTGGTGTCCGACTTTTCCGCCGAGAAACACAGCGCGCGGCCTTCGTCGAAGGCCAATCCCTTGCCGAGCAAGGCGCGCAGCTTGTCCTTGGCGGTGACCACCGCGACCTTGGCGCCGGCATCATAGAAAGCCTGGAAGATCGTCGGCGCGCGCAGGAAGCGCGGGTCGTTCATCATCACTTCCTTGCCGGTCTCGCGCTCGTAAAGATAGTTGCCGCAGATGCCGTGCACTGAAGGCGGCCGACCGGTGGCGATCGACAGATTGTTGGGGTTGGTGAAGCTCGGAATGACCGAGTGGGCGAAGCGCACCGTGCCCTTTTCCTTGATCCTGACCAGAGCCGGCATCAGCCCGGCATGAATAGCTTCGTCGAGATAGGCCGGCTCGCAGCCGTCAAGGCAGATGGCGATGGCCGGCACACGCGGCCAGGCGTAGGTGCGGCCGTTGACCGCGACATTGATCGGAGACATCTGGTTCATCGAAAATCCCTTGAATAGTGCCGCTTCAGGCGGCGAGTTTGGCGCGCTCGGCGATTGCAGCGGCGGGTGGGGCAGCCGTGTCTACGCCCATTTCCTTCAGTGACTGCGCCGCCGCCCCGACGACGCGGCGCATGACATGTTCGTCCATCTGGCCGATGCAGCCGACGCGGAAGGAGTCCACGGCGGTCAGCTTGCCCGGATAGATGATGAAGCCCTTGTCCTTCATCAGCTCGTAGAAGCGGTCGAAGGCGAAATTGGCATGGGCCGGGTTGAAGAAGGTGACGATGATCGGCGACAGCCAGCGGTCTTTCAACAAGGTCTCGAAGCCAAGATCGCGCATGCCGGCCACCATCACGTCGCGGTTCCTGGTGTAGCGAGCACCTCGGCCGGCGACGCCGCCCTCGGCCTCGTGCTGGCGCAGCGCTTCGAGGAAGGCAGCAACGACATGTGTCGGCGGCGTGTAACGCCACTGGCCGGTCTTGTTCATGTGCGCCCACTGGGCATGGACATCGAGCGACAGCGAGTGGCTGCGGCCCCTGGCGGCCTCCAATTCGCTCTTGCGGGCGATGATGAAGCCAAAGCCCGGCACGCCCTCGATGCATTTGTTGGCGGAGGAGACCATCGCCTCGTAGCGGATATCGTTGACATCAAGCGCGACGGCGCCGAAGGCGCTCATGGAATCGACGAGCAGCTTGCGGCCCTTGGCGTGGACGGCTTCGGCGATCTCGGCGACCGGATTGAGGATGCCCGAACTGGTCTCGCAATGGATGGCGATGACATGCGTGATCGCCGGGTCGGCCTCGAGAGCCGCCGCCACCTCGTCACCGCGCGGCGGCAGATAGTCGCCCTTGTCGATCAGCATATAGGCGCGACCAAGATACTGCATGGTCTGCGCGGCACGCAGGCCGTAGGCACCGTTGGCCAGGACCAGCACCTTGCCATCCCTGGGCACGAACGAACCCAGCATCGCCTCGACGCAAAAGGAGCCGCTGCCTTGCATCGGCACGCAATCGAAATCGCCAGTCGTGTCGCCGGTCAGCGCCAGCAGGCGGCGGCGCATATCGGCGGTCATGCCGCGAAAATCGCCGTCCCATGATCCCCAGTCGCGCAGCATGGCCTGCTTGACCGAATAGGCCGTGGTCAGGGGGCCTGGGGTCAGAAGATAGGGCTCGCCCAGTGCCGGACTGGCCAGCGGCTCGGCGGCAAATTTGGTCTCGGCGAGCATGGTGTCCTCCGACAGATCGCTGCTTTTTGATATGGCCTAAGTTTCGGCCTGAATGACATATTTGTAAAATCGTTATTTTGTATCGATGTATCGATTTGGACGATGGATAAGTTTGCCGGCTTCATCGAGCAGTTCCGCCTTGTCATGTCACCGCGGAAGCTATCTCATCCGCAACCCCGCCGCCCTTCGCCAGCCGGCTTTCGAGCAGATCGCCGCTTTGCGTCAGCAGGGGATAGGCGACCGACGCCATCAGCGAGTTGATTTCCTTCAATGCCCCGACCGCCTCGAGATGGATGTCGCTGGTGTCGATGCTCTGCGGCATTCCCGATTGCAGGCGCTTCAGGTGACGATCATGGCTCATGCGTTCCAGCTTGCGCATCCGCTCCTTCTCGACGACGAGTTGCCGCGCCGAGTCGAGATCGCTCGACACCAGCACGTTGAGCGCAAGCTGCATGTTAGCCATGACACGGTTATGAAGCCCGGACAGTTCGCTCCAGCCATCGCGTGAAAAGCGCAGGTTCTTGTCGCGCAATTCCCGGGCGAGCACGAGCAGGTTCTTGGCGACGATGTCGCCGGCGCGTTCGAGATTGATGGCGAAATCGGTGAGTTCGATACCGCGCTGGGCTTCGGTCGCGGTCATGCTGCCGCGATTGACCTCGGCGATGTAGAGCTTGATCTCGGTATGGGCGCGGTTGACCTCGTCATCGAGCTTCTGCGCTTGGCGGATCTGATCGGCGGTGCCGGCGTCGAAGAAATCCATCACCGGACGCAGCATCACCTCGACGACCTCGCCCATGCGCAGCAACTCGCGGGTGGCACTGGCCAGCGCGAGACCTGGCGTGCGCATGACGGTACGATCAAGCGCGCTGCTGCGGCGCGACATGAGGTCCGCGCGTGCCTTTGCCGGCGGTCTGTCGGCGATCAGCAAGGTCACCAGCCTTTCCATCATGCCGGTGAAAGGCAGGCAGCAGGCGACGAGTGCCAGATTGAAAGCGAGATGCAAATTGACCAGTTGCCGGCCTTCGGTCGAACCAAACAGATGGGTCGGAAACACCACCGCCTGAAGCGCAAACAGGGCGGCAAGTGCTGCCGCGCCACGGAAGATCAGATTGCCGAGCGGGACGCGGCGCGCCTCGACGGCCTCGCCTCGCGTGAGCCACACGGCGATCAGCGCGCCGCCGCAATTGGCGCCGAGGATGAAGAAAAGACCGACCTCGACTGGCAAGACTCCCTGCGCGGCGAGCGTGACGAACAGCAGGATTGCCGCCACGCTGGAGTGGATCAACCACGTGAACAGCGCGGCAGCGGCAAAGGCGGTGAAATAGTCGGCGCGCAGATAAGAGATCACCAGGGGCAGCAATGTGCTCTGCCGCATCGGCACGGTCGCCTCGCCGATCATGTGCAGCGACAACAGCACGAAGGCGATGCCCATCATGATGCGTCCGCCTTGCTTGATGCTGCGTGCCTCGAACTTCAGGAACATCGCGCCGCCGACCAGGATTAGCGCCGGTATCAACCAGCTGAGGTCGAACGACAGCACCTGCACGACCAACGCCGAACCAAGGTCGGCGCCAAGCAGGATCGCCAGCCCGGCGGTCACCGACACCATGCCGCTGGCGACAAACCCTGCCGCCAGCACGGCGACGGCGGTGGAACTCTGCAGCAGGACGGCAAGCACGATGCCAATCCCCGCCGACCTGACCCGCGCATCGCGAGCCTGTCGCAGGGCATCGCGCAATGCAGGCCCGCAGGCCCGCTCGACGCCCGTGCGCACCATGCGCACGGCCCAAAGCAGCAGCATGACAGCACCCGCCAAATGCAGCAGGATGATGGAAAATTGCATGGTTACGCCTCCGGGTGTCCGTGGCCGGCAAAGACGTCGACCCTCACTCAGGCTAGATTTGGCTGAACATAAGTCAAATCGTTCATTTCTATTTTTCAATTAATGTGGCTTATGATAGGCTTCCGGGATCTCGAAGGGCGGAAAAGATGCGCTACGTCCAGTTGCGGGCCTTTCATCAGGTGGCGATTTCAGGCGGTTTTTCACGCGCTGCGGAAGCGCTGTTCCTGACCCAGCCGGCCATCTCGGACCAGGTGCGCAAGCTCGAGGAAGAGTATGACGTCCTGCTCTTCAACCGGAACAAGAAGCAGGTCACGCTGACCCATTCGGGCCAGAAGCTGCTCGAAATAACCCACCGCATGTTCGACACCGAGCAACAGGCACTCGAACTGTTGACGGAATCGCGCGCCCTGCGCGCCGGCACGCTGCGCATCGTGGCCGATGCAGCGCATCATCTTCTTCATATCCTCGGCAGCTTCCGGGCGCGCTATCCCGGTGTCCAGGTTTCGGTGCGCGCCGGCAACACCGAGACGGTGATCAGCAGCCTCTACAGCTACGATGCCGACATCGGCGTGCTGGGCGAAGTGCCTACGGGGCGCGACTTCGAAGTGCTGAAGCTCAACTCCACGCCGATCATCGCTTTCGCCTCCATCGATCATCCGCTGGCGGGTAGGAAATCGCTGACCCTCAAGCAACTCGCGCTGGAATCGCTGGTGATGCGCGAGCGCGGCTCGAAGACGCGTCAGAAGCTCGAAGAACTCGCCGCGGTGTCGAAGATCGAATTGAGACCCGTGATCGAGGCCGAAGGCCGCGAGGCGGTCCGCGAAATCGTCGCCTCGGGCGCCGGCATCGGCTTTGTCTCGGCGGCCGAGTTCGGCCAGGATTCGCGGCTGGTGGCGATTACCATCGACGCCCCCGAGACTTTGATGGACGAAGCGCTGATCTGCCTGCGCGAACGCAGCGGCGGCAAGCTCGTGCGCGCTTTTCTCGACATGGCGCGTTCCATGTCGGTGGATTAAGCTGCAGCTTTCACCTCCACCACATCCGCCTTCACCCGCTCCGACTTTGGATCGTAGGGACTGCGCAGTTGCGCCGTGGCAGTATGGCGCACGCCGGCAAGGTCGATCTCGAAACGTCCGCCGGTGACGAACGCGGCATCGACGCCAGCTTCATTCTCGATCAGTCCGAGCGCTACCGAGCGGCCAAGCGTGTGGCCGTAGGCAGCCGAGCGGACTTCGCCCACCGGTTTGCCGTCGCGCAGGATCAGTTCACCGCCCCACAGCATCGGTTCGGCATCGTCGAGAGTGAACAGCACGACGCGCTTTACTGGTGCCGCCGATGACTTTGCCTTGACCAACGCCTCGTGGCCGATGAAGCCGCCCGGTTTGTCCATGGCTACGGCAAAGCCGAGCCCGGCCTGCCAAGGGTTGATGTCAGGGGTCAATTCACGACCCCAGGCGCGAAAACCCTTTTCGATGCGCAAGGCGTCGAGCGCATAGTAGCCGGCGTCCAGCACTCCGAATTCGCGGCCGGCATCATGCAGCGCCTCGTAGACGCCGACGGCAAATTCGGTCGGCACGATCAGCTCCCAGCCGAGCTCTCCGACATAGGTCATGCGGTTGGCATAGGCGGTGGCATGGCCGATATCGATCTCGCGGATGGTGGCGAAGGGAAAGCCCGCGTTGGAGAGATCGGCCGACGACAGTCTGGCGAGGAGATCGCGCGAGCGTGGCCCCATCACGGCCAGCACGGCGTAGGCGGAGGTGACGTCAGTCAGGATCGCATGCGCATCGGCCGGAATGTTCTTGATGATCCAGTCGGCGTCGTGGACCGCTTGCGCGGACCCTGTGACGATGAGGAATTTTTCCGCGCCCAGCCGCATCACGGTGAGATCGCTTTCATAGCCGCCACGCGCGTTGAGCACACCCGTGTAGACCGACGTGCCTATAGGTACATCGACATTGCCGGCGCAGATCCGGTCCAGCACGGCGCAAGCGTCGCGGCCCTGGACAAGCAGTTTTGCGAAAGACGTCTGGTCGAAGATGGCGACAGCCTCGCGCGTCGCCTTCATCTCGCGGCGGACCGCCTCGTGCCAATTCTGGTGGCCGAAGGCATAGTCATTCTCGGGCTTCTCTCCCGGTGCGGCGAACCAGTTGGCGCGCTCCCAGCCCATCTTGGAGCCGAAGCAGGCGCCCCTGGCGGCCAGCCGGTCATAGAGCGGCGAGCGGCGGAACGGCCGCGCGGTGTCGAGTTCCCGGTTCGGCCATGGCATGGCGTAGTGCAGGCCGAGCGTCTCCTTGACCCGGTCATGCAGCCAGCGCGGGTTGTTGTTGAACGAGGCGAAGCGCCTGATGTCGACCGGCCACAGATCCATGGTCGGTGCGCTGTTGACGATCCATTCGGCCAGTGCCCTGCCCGCGCCGCCGGCACTGGCGATGCCCATCGAATTGAAGCCAGCGCCGACATAGAAATTCTTCAGTTCCGGTGCTTCGCCGAGGATGAAATTGTTGTCCGGCGTGAAGCTTTCGGGACCGTTGTAGAATTTCTTGACCTCGGCATGCGCCAGCTGCGGCACGCGGACCAGCGCGTTTTCCATTAGGATTTCGAACTGGTCCCAATCGTCGGGCAACAGCGCGAACTCGAAATTTTCAGGGATTCCATTCATGCCCCACGGCTTGGCATGCGGCTCGAAGCCGCCCATCACCAGGCCGCCGACCTCTTCCTTGAAGTAGATGAAGCCGTCAGGGTCGCGCATCACAGGCAGGTCCGGGTGCACGCCCTCGATCCTGCCGGTGACGATGTACATATGCTCGGCCGAATGCAGCGGCACCGAGACGCCGCACATCAAACCCACGTTGCGCCCCCATTGGCCGGCGCAGTTGACGACGATCTCGGTGGCGATGTCGCCGCGCTCCGTTTCGACGCCGCAGGCGACGCCGTTTTTCACCGTGATGCCGGTGACCTTCACCCGCTCGAATATCCTAGCGCCGCGGTTGCGCGCGCCCTTGGCCAGAGATTGCGTCAAGTCTGTGGGATTGGCCTTGCCGTCTCCCGGCAGCCAGACGGCGCCGACGAGATCGTCCGTCGCCATCACCGGCCAGAGATCTGCAGCCTCCCGGGGCGAGATGACGTCGATCTCCACGCCCTGAGCACGCGCCGACGCGGCCGTGCGCTTCAGCACCGTCATGCGATCAGCGGTGCGCGCAACAGACAGCGAGCCGCAATTCTTCCAGCCGGTGGCAAGGCCGGTTTCGGCCTCCAACTCGCTGTAAAGCTGGGTGGAGTATCTGATCAGGCTGGTCATGTTCGAATGGCTGCGCAACTGACCGACAAGACCGGCGGCATGCCAGGTGGTGCCGCCGCTGAGTTGTCCCTGCTCAAGCAGGACAACATCGGTCCAGCCGAATTTTGTCAGATGATAGGCGACCGAGCAGCCAATGATGCCGCCACCGACGATGACAACGCGAGCGTGGGTGGGAAATTCATTTGCCATGAGCGTTCCGCCATTGGAGGGATGGTCGGGACACTAACACAGAGAAACCAAATATCAACTCAAAAAGTCACAAAATATCACATCAAGCAACGAGGAGCTCTGGCCCCTTTCGCGAAAGCGCCTCCGCAAGCGTTGGTCCGGGATTGGCGTCGACGATAACGCCGGCAGCCCGTTCGAAATTCGGAATCCTGAGCGGTGTCAGCTTGCCGAACTTGCTGCTATCGAGCACGAAATAAGCCTTGCCGGCGAGCGCGATCATACGGCCGCGCTGCTCGGCGCCGGCACGGGTGAAGTCCGTCACGTCGCCTTCCGGCGACAGGGCGCCGCCACCGAGAAAGGCGATGTCGACGCGAAAGCGGCCCATTGCATCGAGTGTGTCGATGCCGGAAGCCGCCTCCTCGCCCGGATCGATTTCGCCGCCCAGCATATGCACGCGCATGCCCGGGACATGGCACAGATGCAGCGCTATCTTCAGGCTTGCCGTGCAGATGGTAAGATCGCGCAACTTGATCATGGCCTGCGCGACGGCCAAGGTGGTGGTGCCGGAATCGAGAAAGACCACCATGCCATTCCTGATCAATCCGACGGCCGCCTTGCCGATCGCCGCCTTGCCATGAGCGTTTTCCTGGCTGCGCAAGCTCATCGCCGGTTCGCTCGGTTCAAAGCGGGCAGCACCACCGTGCACAATGTCGAGTTGTCCCTGATCCGACAGCAGCTTCAGATCACGACGGATGGTTTCGCGCGAGACATCGAAGAAGCCGGCGAGTTCAGCAATGCTGACTGATCCCTGGGCGCGAACGCGTTTCAGGATCTCAGCATGGCGACGGGGCGCAAAGACTCGGCTGACAGCAGGTTGCGATTCAGACATGCTCCACCTTGGCCAAGCCCCGGCAATGTTGCAAGATGCGGCATTTGCCGGTGTGCCCAACTTGATGGTCGATACCACCATCGCTTCTTAATCGGCAAACACAACCGCACGGCGCCCCGCGGGCTTTTCTGGCCGGACCCCGAAAGCGTGCTTCTGTTGCCGCTGATGTTTCTCGCCGGCATGGGCGCCGGCATGGCTTGGGCGGCGATCCCCGCTTTCCTGCGCGCCCGCATGAACACCAACGAAATCCTCGTCACGCTGATGATGACCTATATCGCCACGCTGTTCCTGTCCTATCTCGTGCATGGACCCTGGCGCGATCCGGCCGGCTTCAACTACCCGCAGACCGCGCTTCTCCCGACGGCGGCGCTGTTTGGGTCCTTCGACCCGGCCTACCGGCTTAATTCCTCGATCTTCATCACCGTCGTCGCCGTATTCTGATGTGGCTGTTCACCGACCGCAGCTTTCTCGGCTACAAGATGTCGGTAAGCGGGGCCGCACCGCTGGCCGCCCGCTATGCCGGCTTCGGCGAATCGGCGGCGGTGTGGATCGGAATGCTGGCGGGGGGTGCGGCGGCCGGCATCGCCGGCATGGCGGAGGCCGCAGGGCCGCTTGGGCAGCTTTCGCCGCAGATTTCGCCAGGCTACGGTTTCGCGGCCATCATCGTTGCCTTCATCGGACGGCTGAACGCCTTCGGCATCGTGCTTGGCGGGCTGTTGATGTCGCTGCTTTTCCTGGGCGGCGAAGGTGTGCAGATGACGCTCGGCCTGCCGTCAGCGCTGACACGCATCTTCCAG
Source organism: Mesorhizobium sp. B2-5-4 (assembly GCF_006441095.1). Taxonomy (NCBI): domain Bacteria; kingdom Pseudomonadati; phylum Pseudomonadota; class Alphaproteobacteria; order Hyphomicrobiales; family Phyllobacteriaceae; genus Mesorhizobium; species Mesorhizobium sp. B2-5-4. The sequence continues at coordinate 172,667 of NZ_VFUR01000005.1, forward strand.
GGCATCCTGCTGTTCTTCCTGCTCGCCGCAGACCTCTTCATCTTCTATCGCGTTCGCCTGGTAAGACCCGTCCGGGACACGCATGCGCTAGAGACGGCACGATGAGCAGCTTTCGGACAGGGGAGACAGCCTGATGGATCTGTTCATTGCCATTTTCACCGGCACCGTCATCGCCGCCACACCGCTGATCTTCGCCGCGCTCGGCGAACTCGTGGTCGAGAAATCCGGCGTTCTCAATCTCGGTATCGAAGGCATGATGCTGATGGGCGCTGCCCTTGCTTTCTGGGCGGTCACCGCGGGCTATTCCATGCCTGCCGCGATCCTGGCCGGCGCGCTGGCCGGTGCTGCCGCCTCGCTGCTGTTCGGCGTCCTGGCGCTGACTTTCCTGACCAATCAATATGCCGCCGGCCTGGCGCTGGCGATCTTCGGCTCGGGCGTCTCGGCCTTCCTTGGGCGCGGCTTCGGCAGCGAACCGATCGAGGCGCTGCACCGCGTCGACATCCCTATGCTGTCCGATTTGCCGCTGATCGGCCCGCTGCTGTTCCGCTTTGATCCGATGGTCTATCTGGCCCTGCTGATGTTCGGCGCTATAAGCTGGTTCCTCTACCGGACCAAAGCCGGCCTGGTTCTGCGCACGATTGGCGAGTCGCCGCAGACATCGCATGCGATCGGCTACCCCGTGATCAGGATCCGCTACATGGCCGTGCTGTTCGGCGGGCTGATGGCGGGTCTGGCAGGCGCCTATTTGTCGGTTGCCTATACGCCGCTATGGGTCGAGAACATGACCGCCGGCAAGGGCTGGATCGCGCTGGCGCTGGTGGTCTTCGCCACCTGGCGGCCGCTGCGCATCCTGCTTGGCGCCTGGCTGTTCGGCGGCATGACGATCCTTCAGCTGCAAGGACAGGCGCTGGGGCTGGAGGTACCGTCCGAACTGTTGTCGGCCCTGCCTTATCTGGCGACCATCATGGTCCTTGTGCTGATCTCCAGGAACCGTCAGATGCTGGCCCTGCATTTCCCGGCCTCGCTGGCAAAGCCCTTCCGCCCGACGAGATGAGCCAGGGATGTCGGGTTCAAAATCTGTCTTTGCACTCGTTGCCGACCTTTGCCGCACGCGCCAGCCAGGGACCTTCAACCATCGAAGTGGCCAGGCTAGGTGCTCAGCGGTAGCAGCGAAGCCGGAATGGACGGCTCGAGTGTGGGGAAGGCGGTAGCGCTCTCCCGGTACCCCAAACCACTAACCTATTGAAACAGCTGTGTTCGGCGCCATCGATATCATCGGCACTGGTTCGCCCCTGATGAGATGCGCACGAAACCATTGCGCATACCGATCCGAGGGTCGGTGGAATCTGCTGAGGCTCTCATAGTTCTTGCGTGGGTCTTTGACTCGCCACGCTCGCCCAATGGTCGGCAGTGCGAAAGAAGAAGCGCCTAATATAGCTGTCAGCGCCACAGCTATGGTGGCCGATCCGCCATGCTTGCCCGCCAAGGTTGACGAAGGCGGCCTGATCGCGAAGAACGAGCACCAGACGCGTCATGAAACCACGTCAGATCGATTTGAGTGCGGTCGATTTCTGGCTAGAGGAGGACTCATGCCTCATTAGAAGGCGCTCTATGGAACGGATAATCGCGATCAGCAGCAGGTTGATCACCAGGTAGAGCACCCCGGCAATGGCGAATATCTCGAAGATCGCGAAAGTCTGGCTCATGAGCCGCTTGGCGTAGCCGGTGATTTCGAGCACCGTGATCGTCGAGGCGAGGCTGGTGCCTTTGACGACAAGGATCAGCTCGTTGCCATAGGCCGGCAGTGCCTGGCGGATGGCGAGCGGGAACTCAATGCGGCGGAACCGCAGCATGCGCGACATGCCGCACGCCTGGGCCGCTTCGACAAGACCGACCGGAACCGACATCAATCCGCCGCGCAGGATTTCTGACGTGTAGGCGGCCGTATTCAATGCAAGCGCCAGCACGGCACAGCGTGCGCCGTCGCTGATCAGCCACCACAAAGCCGCATTGTCCTTGATCAGCGAAAGCTGGCCAAGCCCGTAGTAGAACAGGAAGATCTGCACCAGCAGCGGAGTCCCGCGAAAGACATTGCTGTAGTATTTGGCGAAACCTGACAACATCCGGTTCGACGACAGCCGCATCAGCGCCAGACCGAGGCCCAGATTGAAGCCGATCGCCACCGAAACGAGGGTCAGCGCCGCCGTGACCCACAGGCCCTTCAGCAGAACGGGAACCGCAAGTTGAATGAGGTCTATCATACTGCTTTTCTCGTCCGCAGCCTGAGCAGGCGTTCGATCCCGTCGAAGGCGGCCTGGCTTACAAGCGTGATGGCGAGATAAACCACCGCCGCAATCAGGTAGAAGATGAACGGGTGGCGGGTGGAGTTCGCGCCGATGAAGGAAATGCGCATCAACTCCTGAAGGCCGACCACAGAAACCAAGGCGGTGTCCTTGATCGTCGTCTGCCAGACATTGTTGATGCCGGGAACCGCGATGCGCAGCATCTGCGGGGCGATGATGCGGCGAAAGATCCGAGCGCCCGACAGTCCTAGGGCGCGAGCGGCCTCGATATGCCCATCGGGGATCGCGCCCAGAGCCCCGCGCACGACCTCGGTCGAATAGGCGCCGGAGATCGCGCCGATGGCGATGACCGCGATGACGAACGCATAGCCGCTCTCCGCGACACCGGCATAGCCGAACGCGGTCATGACCTTGGTTACGAATTCAACCGAGCTGAAAAACAGGAGGTAGATGATGAGAAGTTCGGGCACCCCGCGCACCAGCGAGGTATAGGCATCAACGAGCAGCGAAAGCGGAAATATTCGGGCCCATTTGATCAGCCCGCAGACGATGCCGATCACCAGACCGGCCGCCATACTGACGAAACCCACAAGGATTGTGATCGACGCGCCACGCAGGATGGCGGTCACCCAACCCGCTTCCCAAACCTGCCAAAGACCGAATTCCATCTGAGTTGCCCTAAGTCTGTCGTGCCAATGAGACGCATGCGCCCGGCTGTCCGGGCGCATGCCAGAATTCCAAGGCGTTATTTGCAGGGCCGGGAAATGTCCGTCTTGAACCATTTCTGGCTGGCCTTGCCGACCGAGCCGTCCGCGATTAACTCGCAAAGCGCCTTGTCGATCTTGGCCTTGAGTTCGGTGTTATCCTGCGCGATGCCGACGCCGATGCCTTCGCCAAGCGTCGGGTCGAACGTGCTCTTGATCTCAACACCTATGAGTTGGAAGTTCTTGCCATCCGGCTTGTCCAGAAAATCCTGCAAGGCGGATTGATCGGCGAAAGCCGTATCGATCCGGCCGCTCGCAAGGTCGATCTGCATCTGGTCGAGTGTGTCGTAGGTTTTCAGGTCGGCATTCGGCGCACGCTTCTCAAGAAAGTGCGCGTGCGTGGTGCCGGCCTGCACGCCGACCTTCTTGCCATCGAGCGATTTCAGCAGGGTGTCGACATCGGTGATGGCGGCCAGGTCAGAACCCTTGGCCGCGACGAACATGTTGGCCAGTTCGGCATAGCCGACGCTGAAATTGATCTCCTTCTTGCGGTCGGCGGTGATCGACATGCCCGAGATAATGACATCGAAGCGCTTGGCCTTCAGCGCCGGGATCAAACCGTCGAACGCCTGTACGACGAAATGGCAGGTCACCGCGAGTTTGGTGCACAGCAATGCGCCGACATCGGCGTCGAAACCGGTCACGTTGCCATTGGCGTCGGACATGCTCCATGGCGGGTAGGCGCCTTCCGTACCAATCGACAGCTCGCCCTCGGCCGCCAATGCGCTGCCCATACTTCCCGCCAGACATGCGAGCAGCGTGAAGACTTTCAGTTTCATATCAGTTCCCCTTGTTGTTGATCTTCATTGCCGTTGTCCGGTGCGAACCGGACGCTTCGAGGATGCGGGCTTGCCTCACAGTGTCCGTGCCAGGAATTGGCGCAGACGCTCCGAGCGCGGGCTGCCGAACAGCTCCGCTGGTGCACCCTCTTCCTCCACCTTTCCCTGGTGGAGAAACAGAACCTTGTGGGAGACCTCGCGCGCGAACTGCATCTCATGCGTCACGAGGATCATGGTGTTGCCTTCCTCCGCCAGTTGACGGATCACCCGCAGCACCTCGCCGACCAGCTCGGGATCGAGCGCCGATGTCGGCTCATCGAAGAGGATGACCTTGGGCCGCATCGCCAGTGTGCGCGCGATCGCCGCCCGTTGCTGCTGGCCGCCGGACAACTGGCCGGGATAATGGGCGTGCTTGTCGGCGAGCCCTACCTTCTTCAGCAGCGCGTGCGCGTGTTCGATGGCTTTATCGCGCGGCTCCTTCAGCACATGCCGGGGCGCTTCGACGATGTTCTCCACCACCGTCATGTGCGGCCACAGATTGAAGTTCTGGAACACCATGCCGACGCGGGCGCGGATCCGCTCGACCTGCGCCATGTCGAGCGGCCCAAGACGGCCGTTGGACAGCGGCTTCATCTTGATGAGTTCGCCGTCGATGGCGACCTTGCCGCCGTCCGGCTGTTCCAGAAGGTTGATGCAGCGCAAGAACGTGCTCTTGCCCGAGCCTGACGAGCCGATCATGGAAATGACTTCGCCGGCGTGAGCGGTGAGATTGACGCCCTTCAGCACCAGAAGCGAGCCGAAGCTCTTGTGAAGCTCGTCGATCTGCACGGCCGGCGTCGTGGTCTTCGCCTCGTCGGCGGGCACCGGATCGGCAACCCCAGCGCGAATGGTGGGCGGCGGCGGTTCGCCTTTGATGGCTTCGTCCTGATCCAGCTCGACAGCCTTCAGGTCCGCCAGCGCGCGGTCGAAATGGCGCAGGCTGCTGGACAGGCAGGCGCGCTGCCAATCCGGATCGTCCGGAATGAAGGCAGAGCGCAGCGTGTCCCGGATCCGTTTGCCCAGCGGCGAGTCGGGCTTGCCGAACAGATGCAGCCAGTTGTCGGCCTGCACCGCTTCCATGACGGCCGGGCCGTTCAGCGTGCCGCATTCGACCACAAGCGGCAGCACGCGCGCGTTCGGCATTGCCTTGCGGACGGCGTCGGAGACATAGCCGGTCGCCGTCGCAGCGATGCCGGTGCCTGTCTTGGCGCCCGGGCCGGTCAGCACGGTCGACAGCGCCGGCCCGAAAATGGATTTGCCCCAAGCAAGGCCAGCATGCTCGGAACTCGCCACCGAAAGCAGCGCCGGATAGCCGTACGGCCCTGCCCCCGTATGCAGATCAAAGACAATGACTTGACGCGCCTCGCGGGCAAAGGTCTTCAGGATTTCGTTCAGCGTCCTGTTCGACCAGACCGGGCCGCCGCCACCATAGAACATCCCGTCGGCGAACTCATACTGGCCGGCCTCGACAATCGCCGCCAGCCCGGCATGCCCAAGCCTCCTGCGTGCCGCGGCGAGCTTCTCGTCAGCCGCTATTCGATCCGGCCCTTCCCATTCGCGGTATGCCACAGCGTCGTGGAGACCGGCATAGCCGTTGTTGACCGGAGCACTCGCCGACCAGTCGATGAAGTTGCGGTTGAGGTCGACATTGTCTTCGTTGACGCGCCGCGACCACGCCGTGCCCCACGGATTGATGAGGTGAATGGCTAGGATTGCCGTGTCGTCAGGCAAGCGCCGCAGGTTCTTCTGGCCGAGCCATGCGGTTTGGCAGGTCGAGCCGAACGGCCCCTCGACACCATGCGTGCCCGAGATGATCACGATCAGCTTGCGCGCATCGCGTCGACCCAGCAGCGCCACATCTGTCGCCAGCGCCTCGCCATCCGGTCCGTTCAGCGGATGGACATACTCAGACAGTTCCGCGCCCGCCCGCTCCGCCGCCTCGCGAAAGCCCTGGCGCAAGGCGGCAAAGTCGCCGGGATAGGCTAGTGCCGGCTCATCATGGCGCGTCGTTGATCCCACGGGACGTCGGGTGGTTGCGGTCAATCCGTTCATTCCCTGCGGTTGCGGCATGGGGCTACTCATCGTTGAGGTCGCTCGCGTTGTTGAGGGACAATCGGTGCCCATTGCCCGAAAGGGGCGGCCTGGAGGACCGGACAAACCAGGCATCGCGGGGAAGCACCTTGTCGGGGTTCATGATCGACTGCTCGTCCAGCGCTCGTTTCACCCGCTCCATCGCGTCGAGCTTTGTCGGGTCAGCTGTCGTCAGCAAGGAATGGATGCGTTTTGACCCAACACCGTGCTCGGCTGAAAAGGAACCGCCAATCTCCCGGAGCTGTTGATAAAGGACCCGCTCGACAGCCTCCGCGACGTCAGGCGCCAGCGGGCCCTTCCGGTTGAGGATGATGTGCAGGTTCCCATCGGCGAGATGTCCGAAGACATAGGGTGCAAGACCCGGTTCGACGGCGGCGAGCCTAGGCAGGATTCTATCGAGATAGGCCGGAATTTCCGACAATGGCACAGACACGTCGAACGAAGGCGCCTGGGGATGAGCGCGGTAGAGCACGCTGGTGTCCTCGCGCAGCCGCCACAGCTCGTCTTCCTGCCGCCGCGAGTCGGCGATGATGCCGGTCGCTTCGGGATACTGCTGCACCGTCTCCAAATAGATACGCTCGAAGTCCTCGCGCAGTGCATTTTCGTGCGCGCCGCCAAGCGACAGCAGCAGGAACAGCGGCTGATCGAGCGGCACGCTGGGTTCAGACCATTCATGCGCGGCGGCGGCCAGGCCGAAATACGAGGTCCACATTGCCTCGGCCGCGCGCAGATGCCCGGCGTCGGATTCAAGCGCCAGCCGAATTGTCCGCAGGGCCGCCTCGACCGACGGCAGCCCGAACAGCGCGGTCGCTGTGGCGCGCGGTGAAGGATCGAGCTTGACGGCCACTCGGGTGACGATGCCGAGCGTGCCCTCGGCGCCGATAAACAGATGCTTTAGATCATAGCCGGCTGAATTCTTCACCACTCGGGTCAGGTCGGAATAGACCGATCCGTCGGCCAGCACGGCCTCGAGGCCAAGCACGCGGTGCCGCATGACGCCGTTGCGAAAGGCCATCACCCCACCGGCGTTGGTCGACACCATGCCGCCGATCGTCGCCGAGCCGCGCGCGGCAAGGTCGATGCCCGGCTCTAGCCGGTGTTCGAGCGCGGCCGTCTGCAAGGCTTCGAGGGTGACCCCGGCCCCGACCACCGCCACGCGTTCAAGCGGATCAAGCCGCTCGATGCGGTTCATGCGCATCATCGAAAGGACGATCTCGCCTGGCCGCGAAACGCTGCCGCCGACCAGGCCGGTCCGCCCACCTTGCGGCACGATCGGGATCTCGTTCTGGCGGCAGATGCGCACCACCGCCGCGACTTCGGCGGTCGATAAAGGCGCAACGACGATGCCGGCGCTACAATCCGCGCCATTCGAGCCAAGGTCGATCGCCCCGGCATCCTCTCCGGTACGCACATTCGCCGCACCGACGACATCGCGGATCGCGTTGATAACCGACGGCGGCACCGCCTGGTCGGTCGAGTTCATTTGCCTTGGAGACGCGAGGCCGGTCATCGCGTTACCAATTCCTGGACGGCCGCAATCAGCCGGTCGTTGTCAGCCGGCAGCCCGATAGTGGCGCGCAGATAGTGCTCGTAGCCGGCTTCGCGCCACGCCTTGACAATGATCCCTTGCTTCAGGAGACCGGCGGCGAGGTTCGAACTGTCGCCCTTGCAGTCAAAGAACAGGAAGTTAGTCTGCGACGGTGCAACCCGGAAACCAAGGCCGGCAAGCGCGGCGGCGGTGCGCGCGCGCTCGGCCCTGACGCGGCCTGCCGACGCCTTCATCCAGCTTTCGTCGACGAGTGCGGCGATGGCTGCGGTCTGCGCCGCCGCATTGACGTTGAACGGCGTCTTGGCAGCGGCGATCACTCGCGCCAGTTCGAGGCTCGAACAGACGGCATAGCCCACGCGCAACCCCGCCAGGCCATAGGCCTTCGAAAATGTCCGCAGCACCACATGGTCGATGCCGCTGTCGCGCAGGACCTTGATGCCGTCGGGTGCGCCGGGATCGGCAAATTCGAAATAGGCTTCGTCGAGGACAAGAAGCGTGCCTGGCTGCACGGCGCCGATCAGCCGTTGCAGGCTGGAATGGTCGAGGCCCGGCCCGACCGGGTTCCATGGCGAGGATATGAAAACGATCCGCGGCCCGGCAGCGATTGCCGTTTCGAGCGCAGCAAGATCGAACCCCATTTCGGGTGTCATCGCGATCTTGATGACAGCGGCACCCGCCGCCAGCGGCTCTATCTCATGCAGGCCGAAGCTCGGCACTGTGGTAACGACAGAGGCGCCCGGCACCAGAACGGCGCGCGAGATGGCGGCGATCATCTCCTCGGAGCCGTTGCCGGCAACGATCAGGCCGAGATCGATCGCCAGCCACTCGCCAAGCGCTGCCCGCAGCGCCATGCAGGCCGGATCGGCATAGCGCCAAGGTTCGAACGATGAGGAGGCCAATGCGGCCATGACGGCGGGTGAACAGCCGTGGGGGTTCTCATTGCTGGCCAGCCGGGCAATGTCGTGGCGGCCACTCAGCGCCCGCGCCATCGCAATGTTCATGCCGGCATTGTAGGGCGGCAACGCCGCGATATGCGGATTGAGCGGCAGGCTCGACACTGGTTTGACCGACTGTTCCAAATTCCGACTTCCGTTTCCCCGCGCGCATACGCGGCATCGCGATCTTGTCAAATATCCAGGACGATTGATCCGCTCGGCTTTGAGCAGCACAGCAGCACTTCGCCTGCCCCAAGCTCGTCCAGCGGTTCTTCGAAATAGACGACGTCGCCCGAGACCAGCCGCGACTTGCATGTGCCACAGATGCCGGACCGGCAGCTGAACTCCGGTTCCAGACCCTGATCCTCGGCAAAGTCGAGCAGCGATGCGGCGGACCCGTCCCAGACAGCTTTGAGGCCAGATTTTCGGAACTCGACGATTGTCTCCTCGGCTGCCGGCGCGATTCTTGCCGTCTGCGCAACAACCGCTGGGGTTCGTACGGCATCAGGCTCAAGCACCGTCGCCGGGCCGAAGAATTCGTAGGCGATGCGGTGCTTCGGCACGCCAAGCTCGCGCAACATGGCGTAGATCGCTTTCATGAACGGCGGCGGACCACAGAGGTAGAAATCGTAATCGTCTAATGGTAACAGGCGCTGTAGCACGGACCGCGAAATCATGCCTTCGCTGTGGAAGTGTTGCTCGGCATTGTCGCGTTCGGACGGGGATCGGTAGCAGTAGTGCGCGGTCAGGCCTGGCCGTGTCGCCACAAGGCCGGTCACCTCGTCGCGCAAGGCATGCACGTCGCCGTTCTCGCAGGCGTGAATGAACACGGCACGGCGGCACGGCGTCGAAGCCAGCGCATGCAGCATCGACACCATCGGCGTCAGCCCGACGCCGCCGCTGAGCAGCACGACTGGACGGCTGCTCGAATTGTCGAGCACGAAATCGCCGCGCGGCCCTTCGGCCTGAAGTATGTCGCCGACTTCGATCCGGTCATGCAGGAAGCATGAGCTTATCCCGTCAGGCAGACCGGGCGCGGGTGCTGCTTCACGCTTTACGCTGATCCGGTAGCGACCCTTGGCGGCCGGGGAACAGGAGACGCTGTAGTTGCGCAGCACATATCCCTTTTCGCCGGCCGCCTGCGGCACGGGTATCTTGAATACTAGGAACTGGCCCGGTTCGAAATCGCGCCAATCCCCTGGATTGACCGGCTTCATGTGGAACGACGTGATGATGGCGCTTTCGCGCACCTTCGCAACCACCCTCAGGTCGCGAAATCCGCTTCTTGCGATGGTGTCGCGAGCGGTGAATGCGTTCATTCGGCGGCCACCAATTGCTGGCTTTCGCTGGCGATCAGCTTGGCCAGGTTGCGGCGAAAACGCAGCGGCCCGACATCGATCTTGAGATCGAGATTAGGTGTGCGCTTGTTGGCCATGCCCTTGTGCACCGCATTGAGCACTGTGCGGTCCTCATCGAAGGCGCCGCGTACGGAGGTGGCGAACTGGCGCGAAACCTCCAGGTCGTCCGGGGCGAAATTGCGCATCTGGAACCAGTAGTATTTGGTCTGGTTCTCGTCGACCGGCGTCATGAAATTGTAGCTGTCCATAAGGAACACGTCCTCGTGCAGCGGCTTCCCCTCGCCCCCGGTGCGGGCCGGCACGAAAATCGCCTTGACGATCGCGTTGGAGGGGTAACGCACTTCGTAGTGCTGCTTGCGGTCGCAATTGCCGGAGAATTTGAGGAAGGGCGCATAGAACGGCGCTGGCGCGGCATCGATCACCCAGCGCCACACCGTCACGCCGTCCTCGCCGACGGTGGTTTCGAGCGGCGCATCCTCCATGGCCTGAACACCGCCAAAGGAGGACTGGTGGACCCAAGACACATGCGAGGGGTCGAGCAGGTTATCGGTCATGTAGAGGTAGTTGCAATCCAGCGCCATCGACTCGCCGCGATTGACACCCCACGCCGGATCGCCCCAGTGATCGACCGCGAAAATCAGGTCGGGATCGGCCTTTGCCGCCTCACCCATCCATATCCAGAGCAGTCCGTAGCGTTCGGCGATCGGATAGGAGCGGACGCACGCGACATGCGGTATCTTTTCCGCGCCCGGTACCCGCGTGCAGGTTCCCGTGCTGTCGAAGGTCAGGCCGTGGTAACCGCATTCGACCGTATCGCCCTTGATGCGGCCCATGGACAGCGGCAGCTTGCGATGCGGACAGGCGTCTTCGAGCGCCGCCACCACGCCGTCGGTACGGCGGTAAAGAACAATGTCCTCGCCAAGGATCCGGATCGGCACCAGCTGGCCGGCAATCTCATGATCCCATGCGGCAACGTACCAGCAGTTTCGAAGAAACATGGCGTCCTCCCCAGCTTGTGAGCCCAAATGAATATCTTGCGAGTTCGGGACGACATAGGACTTGCATCTGCGTTCTATTTTAGAAAAACTAGATCAAGCTGACCCCAGGATCGTTGCCCAGGTGAACAAGACGCCCCCTCTGCGTGCGATACAGGCCTTTGAGGCGTTTGGCAGGCGTGGCAGCGTGACGGCCGCGGCAAACGAGCTCGGTGTATCCGTCGGCGCTGTCAGCCAGCAGATACGCAAGGCCGAGGATGCATTGGACGCACGGCTTCTGGAACGTCGCGGCAGGAGCATCGCCCTTACAGCACTGGGCCGCGTCTACCACGCGGCGGTTTCCATCGGCTTCGAAAAGATACGCGAGGCCCAGGATGTCATCGAACGGGCCCGTTTCGCCGACACTTTGACCATCTCCTGCCTGCCGTCGCTCGCCAGCAAATGGATCGGTCCGCAGCTTCTGGATTGGCAGATCGGCCATCCCGGCGCCACCGTGCGACTGGTCGGCGCCGAGATAGAGCCAAGGCTGAGCGCTGAACAGGTCGACTTCCGCATTTCCTACGGCACCAAATACCGTGATTTCGAGCACTACACCGAGTTGTTCACCGACTGGGTGGTGCCGGCCTGCTCGCCCGCGCTGCTGGCGAAACATCCGGTCCGCAAGCCCGCCGATATCCTCGATCTGCCGCTTCTCAGTATCGAATGGGCACGCGACCATCGTTCGCCGCCCACATGGGCGGAATGGGCGGCAAGCATCGGCGCGGTGCACCGCAAGACATCGGGTGAAGTCGCCTTTTCGCTGTCGAGCGCCGCGATCGATGCTGCAGCCAACGGCAGGGGCTTCGTGCTGGCACAACTGTCGATGGCCGCCGACGACATTGCCTCGGGCAGGCTGGTGGCGCCGTTCGACAAGCGCGTCAGGCTGCCAGAGCCCTATTTCCTGGCCTGGGACCGGGCGATGCTGGAAAAACCTTTTGCGCCAGAGCTGCGAACCTGGATTGTTTCAATTTCCAAGCGGCTTGGCGCAACCTTGGCAGGTTAGCCGAGCGCTGATCTCGGGACGCACGTTCCGTCTGTTCTCACAAGGACAGAAGGTCGGATGGTCGGCTGACTGAATGCCGAATCGCGAGCCTTTTTAGATGTTGGATCGGGGCTTGAACGCGCCTGACTAGCCGAAAAACCATCCCTTTCGCACGTCGTTGCCGCCGATTACCGCACGCATCGTTGCAAGGTCTTTCGAGACCGGCAGCCTGAGTTACGTGTGGCAGGTGTTATCACCGAGAAGGAGAAAATTGGCGAACAGGCCCGCGATCATTTCCTTCAAACCTCGGTGACTCATTGGATAACGCTCAATTCAATTTCGACTAATTAAACGTAACTCATTGATATAACATTCAACTGTGAACCCGGAGGGACTCGAACCCCGGCGAACCGGTTGTGGATCAAGGGTTCGACGTTCGCCTAACTCCGAACCAAACATCCGCAATCGATCCTCTGACAGGGGCCGGCCTCGGCAATCTTACGACCTGGCAAACATTGCCCGCCAATACCCCCCGCCCCAACAGAGTAAAGTACCGACGCAAATGTGGTTGACGCCGGACCCCAGATCCGGGCACCAGTGATGATGCCCAGACGCGGGCGAGGCCTGAAATCCAGCACGGCTTCTACGGCTTGTGAAAGCGTGAATTTGTGCTGGCTGGGGGTCCAGGTTCCGTAGCCAGCTGACGTGCACTGCCCCTGAATCTCAAGTAGAGAATTTGATGCGGGCTGAATCCGCGATGAGATGTGCCCCCGGTCTCCGGCTACATGGCGAACGCGCACTCTTTGGGAGGCAGTTCGTCCCAGTGCTGGGGATGCGATCGAGATGGCCCTTTGAGGACCATCATATTTTCATGGCAATCTTCCGACGTCAGATCGGGGCTCTTGTTACGTCGGCTTGATAGCTAATACTTGAGACGGCGCCTCGCCTTGGTCGGAGTTGTCGTCGCTCCGATGCCAATGACCCGGGCAGGCGATAAGTCTCAAGCGACGTCAGGGGCGAGGCGCTGCAGGTTCGTTGATGCCTGCAACGCGAAGGCCGGGAAAACTTTTCCTACAATCAGACTGTTGCCGTTTCCCCGTCATTGCTCATGCACTCGCGGGAGTTCGCGGCAGCTGTGCCAGCATGGGTCGACAGGTCTCCGCTGTGCCTGTGAGAATGTCCGCGGCGAGGGGCTCTCAGGGTAATGTATCGTGCTATGTAGCGTTGGTTGTATCGCTGGAAGGAAGGGCCGTCGGGAGACAGGCGGGAAATTGATGTTTTGCCCGATTGCGGGTTAGAGTCCCTCCCTCTCCGCCATATAAATACGTGTGAGATATCCGGGCTAGCTCGCTGCAACTTACCGCGCGTGCCGCAGGGCTCCGCCGCGGGCGGCGAGGGCGTGGACGCTTCCTTGCTGGCCACGCTCAAGACGCTGCGCTGCGGCTCGCCAAGGAACGCCAGGGCCGGCCTATGTGGTGTTCTCCGACCGCACGCTGATCGACATGGCCGAGCGGCAGCAGCGTGTAGTGCCGGAAGGCGACGATGACGGCCTCCTCGCCGAGCGAGAGCACCGTCGACCGCAGCTCTTTCGGCCTGGTCGGAAGGTCGGTTGTTGAGGTCCGCTCCCCCCTTGGCGACGGTCTTCTGGTTGATCCCTAGCGCTTGGCCAGCGCCCTCAAGCTCTCTTGACTATGTTGTATCGCTCGACGGACCGCCTCTGTCGTCGTGGCGCTCCCATGGAGAACCTGGCCCATAGTGCCTCCTTTGATTCGGGAGACAAGAGTGCCCCATCAAAGCCTGGGATCAAACACCTAGGGTGCACCTATGTCAGCCTGATCACTTTGCCCGTCGCGTCGAGGTCGCATCTGATCCGCGCCTGCCGGATCTCGGCGCCACCTTGCCTTTTATAATGGATGCGAACTGCTATCGGGGCCGAGACCGCGCCTCGGCTTAGACGGCGTAAGGAACCTGCGCTCGTCGCATGTATACTCACGACGCCAAACGGGGAGGCGGCCGACGCAATCGCGTCACGGCAGGCGCGAACAGTTGCACCCGGCGTGCCCGGTATTGCTTCGATTGCCGTCACGGCCGATGAGCGATCACCCTCTCCGTAAGGCCGCAGGATGCGTGGCAGGGAGATGTGTGGCACGCCTGCGTCCGGGGCGGTCGTGGCGGCGGGATGACCAGGGGTATTGCCTGGCGGAGCGCCTGCTGGGGTACTTTCGGACGAGGCGCCTTGCCCACTGAGTTGGCCGCTGGCTCCGACACTTGCGCCTACTGAGCCGTCGCCTGTCCCGACCGAAACTCCGGCGTCGGCTCCTACGCTACCGACGCTCGCGCCAATACCGATTGACGCCCCGTTCTGGCCGACGCCCACACTGGTGCCAACCCCGACATTGCCGGCCTTGGCACCAACTCCTGCCTCAATAGCCATGGCAGGTTGAGTCGCGATTACAATCGAGAAAACGGCCGCGACGTATCTGCTCATCGCAATCCTCCATCCCCGGCTGTCATTGACTGAACCCCTCAGCCGGGGGTCGCGTGGGAAGCAGCGCGTCTGGCAGCGTGATCGTCGTCAGGCGAACGACCCGCGACTTGGGCACTCCCGCGTTGCCGACCTCGTGCTGCCCTCGGTTGAGCGATCTGCGCCGGGGCGCATGTGCGCTTGCGCGATCGGTGGGGAGTGCCTTTGCCGCGTTTTCGATATGCGAGGTGCAGCGCTCAGCCGAGCGCTTGAGAGCCTCGATGTCCTTGCGGGCCGACGCGAGGTCGCGTGCCAGGTCAATGGCTTTTTTGCGCTCCTGCTCCGCCGCCTTGTTGAACGCCGTCGATATCCGGGTCAATTCCTCCGTTGCGGCGTCGCCTTCCCGCCGAGCAGTTTCAAGATCACTCGCCGGCGCGTTTGCTCTCTCGCGTTCCTGTGCGAGCGCGTCGCCAGCCTGCCTTGCAGCAACTTCAGCAAGCTGCCTGCCCTGGATGGCGCCGGCCCGCGTTGTTGCTGCCAGCTTCGCGCTCGCCTCCAGCGCTTCGATGGACTGACGGGCCCCGGCGATATCACGCTCCAGGAGCCCGACTTTCCGCCGCTCCTCTTCAAGCGTCTGCCTGGCCTCGGCCAGAGACCTTTCCGCGGTATCGCGTGCAACGGCCTCGGCACTCAGGCGCGGCTGCGCCAGGTCGCGCGGAAGCCCGTCGGCTTTTTGCCGCTGCGCTTCAAGGGCAGGTTGCGGCTGGTTCATCGGGTCGGCGACCGCGCGCGACGGCGCGCTTGCGTTTTCTATGACGCGCCGCGTGGCAGCCAGTTCTTGGCGAGCCGCCGCCGGTTCGCGGGGCAGATTTTCCCCATGCGCACTGCCGGTCTTGAGTGCATCGATATCATCGATATCCTTGTGCAGCGTGAGGAAGCTCTGTTCACTGGCTGCGCGTTCGCGTTCAGCCTGGTCATGCTCCCCCTTAACCCGGACTTGCGAGGCAAGCGCTTCGGCGCGAGTTGCCTCGCTTTCCCTCCGAGCGGCGGTCAGACCACGCCTCAACGCGTCGACCCAAGACCGCTCCCACCCCAGGGCTTGCCTCTGTTCCGCCGCAGCAGATTCCGACGATCCGCCATCCGGCGGCACGATTTGGGTGGGAGCGACAGGAGGTTTCGTTACTGGCGGAGCGAGCCCGACTGCTGCAAATCCAAGCAACATCATGAGACAAAACGGAATGAGGCGCAGCGGGGCGGCTCTCGATTGTTTGCGGTCGTCATACTGTTTAAGGCCGTCATGAAACAAGGCAGCGATCGTGTATACCCGGTCAGGACAGTCGCCGAGGGGCGCGGAAGCCGAGTTGGATCTCCGCTCGTAATTCATTGCGGATCCTCCATGGCGTCGACCGCGCTGGTGAAACGCTGTGGCGTCAGTCGGCGAAACCCGAGCGCCCCGCGCTAACACGCCAGGCAAACCTTAGGCAGATCATCAACCTACCAAAGGCAGGTCGGGGTCGTCAGTTACCGAATCAGGGTAGGGGACTTCCGAATCTTCTCAAAACTGTCGGCACAAATCCCCTAAAGGACTAACCCGGACATCTCACACACAATATTTCGGCGAAGGTCTTCGGCTGAGATTTGCAGGCATCTGAGCTGCGGGCAAGGGCCATCGCCGAGGAGCGGCGGGCTTGAGCGGCGTGAAAAACATTGCAATCGCAAGCAGCAGGGCGACTGACAGCGCACGGCGGGGATTTCGCAAGAACGCAGATTGACTTGTTCAACCAGGATCTTGGGCGATCCCGGCAGATCGGCCGGGCCGAATGGGAGCGCGTCCCTGCGCGAAACAACTTCGGATGGCTGGCCAGCAGGCTGCGCTCCCAACTTTGAGGCCGCGGCTGTCATTGCTCATTGGGAGCAGCCGGATCAGCACTACAGTCTGGAGTCGGGCCCTCGCGGTCTTCAGCCAGCCTGATGCCCCGCAATCTCGGCGAGAAAAATCTCGCCGAACTCCTTGAGCTTCGCCCCTCCCACGCCGTTCACCTCGGCGAAGGCGTCGAGGTCGCGCGGGCGGCGGTCGGCCATGTCGATCAGCGTGCGGTCGGAAAACACCACATAGGCCGGCACCTGGCGCTCCTTGGCCAGCCGCAGCCGCAACGCCTTGAGCGCTGCCAGCAGCGAGGCGTCCACGCCCTCGGCGCCGGCGGCGGAGCCTTCCCCGGAACGCTTCCTGCCGCGCGCGAGAGGATCCTGCGTCTCGACGCGATACTGGAATGCAATCTCGCCGCGGCCGAGCGCGCGGCCGCTTTCGGAGATGGCGAGACCGCCATGACCCTCGGGATCCGGCATCAGGAACCCGCCCGCAACCAGTTGCCGGATCAGCGACAGCCACACTGTCTTCCTGTGCGCGGCGCCGGTGCCAAAGCTGCTTAGCGTCTGATGGCCTCTCGCCAGCACCTTCTCGGTCTCGTGGCCAAGCAGGATGTCGATGACATGGGCCGCGCCGAAGCGCTCGCCACTCTGCGCGACCGCCGCAAGGATTTTCCGCGCCTCGGCACTGCCATCGGCGCGCGGCGCCTGATCGAGGCAGTTGTCGCAATTGCCGCAGGCTTGAGCCTCTTCGCCGAAATAGCCGAGCAGCACCTGGCGCCGGCACTGCGCCGTTTCGCAATAGCCGATCAGCGTGTCGAGCCGGCGGTGCGACCGTCTCTTGTGCTCGGGTGAGGCGTCCTCGTCGTCGATGAACAGCCGTCGCATGCGGATGTCGCCAAGACCGTAAAGCATATGCGCCTCGGCCTCGCGTCCGTCGCGGCCGGCGCGCCCGATTTCCTGGTAATAAGCCTCTAGGCTGCCCGGCATATCGGTGTGGAAGACATAGGCGACGTCGGGTTTGTCGATGCCCATGCCGAAGGCGATGGTCGCCACCATGACGACGCCGGACAAGGTCATGAAGGCGTTTTGATTGGCCTCACGCGCCTCCTTGCTCATGCCGGCGTGATAGGCAAGCGCTCTGACGCCGTTCTTCTCGAGGAAGGCTGCCATCTCCTCGGTCTTCTTGCGCGACAGGCAATAGATGATGCCGCTCTTGCCCGCATGGCGCTCTATGAAGCCGAGCAGCTGGCGCTTGCTGTCCTGCTTGGGCGCGATGGCCAGCTTGATGTTGGGCCGGTCGAAACCCAGCACCAGCGTTTCGACCCGCTCGGCGAACAGCCGGGCGGCGATGTCGCTGCGCGTGCTCTCGTCGGCCGTCGCCGTCACCGCGATGATCGGCACGTTGGCGAAGATGCCGCGCAACCGCGACAGGTCTTCATATTCGGGCCGGAATGCCGGGCCCCATTGCGAGATGCAATGCGCCTCGTCGATGGCGATCAGGCTGATGTCGAGCCTGGAAAGCGCCTCGAGCATGCGCTCGGTCATCAGCCGCTCCGGCGCCAGATAGAGCAGCCGCGTCTGGCCCGATGCCACGCGGCGCCACGCCGCGACATTGGCCTCGCGGTCGAGCGAGGAATTGATCGTATCGGCGGCGACGCCGGCAAGCCGCAGCGCCGCGACCTGGTCCTGCATCAGCGCCACCAACGGCGAGACGACGAGAGTGAGCCCGCCCAGGACCAGCGCAGGAACCTGGTAGCAGAGCGATTTTCCGGCCCCCGTCGGCATGACGGCCAGCACATGGCGCCCGCCGAGCAGTGCGTCCATGACGTCGGCCTGGCCGAGGCGAAAATCATCGAAGCCGAACACGTCCTTCAGGACGCGCCGCTTGGGATCCTCGGCCCGAACACTCGCCGTCTGTGCCTGCATCAGGCTGCCGCCTGGCTGGGAGCGATTTTTCGGGGATTGGAGAGGATGTGGAAACCGATCAAGAGACTCTCCGCGTGATCCCCTGGAGTAGCGCAGCCGTCACCGGGCCGCAACAGGGCCGGCTCGTTCTCTGCCCCTGCGGTATCTGCGCCCTGCTGGATTCCTCGGCGCCACGATGTAAGCTCGACCCGACATGCCAAGGAGGGTGCGATGCTGCAGACCAGACAGGATGTCCTCGGCGAACGGTTCCGGTTGCAGCGTGCCGCCTTCGAGAAGCAGCCCTTTGCCGACCTTGGCCTTCGTAAAGACCGCCTCAAGCGCCTGCTGGCGCTGACCGAGCGGCACGAGACTGAAATCTGCGCCGCGATCGGCGCCACTTCGGCGGTCGCTCGGCGCACGAGACGCGGCTTGCGGAACTGTTTGTCGTGCGCGCCGGCATTCGCCATGCCCTTGCGCATGTTGGCGGCTGGATGCGGGAGCGTCGTGTCGCCACCACCTTGCCCTTCCTGCCGGGCAAAAACCGCCTCCTGCCGCAGCCGCTCGGAGTGGTCGGCATCGTATCGCCCTGGAACTACCCCTTTCAGCTTGCCGTCGCGCCGGTCACGGCAGCGCTCGCCGCCGGCAACCGCGTCCTGGTAAAGCCCTCCGAACTGACGCCTGCCTTCTCGGAACTGCTGGCCAGACTGGCCGGCGACCACTTCGCCCCGGACGAACTCAGCGTCATCACCGGCGATGCCGAGATGGGCAAGGCCTTCGTCTCGATGCCGTTCGACCACCTTCTGTTCACCGGTTCGACCGCGGTCGGTCGCCAGGTCGCGATCGCCGCCGCCGCCAACCTGACCCCGGTCACGCTCGAACTCGGCGGCAAGTCGCCGGCGATCCTCGACGCCTCCTGCGATCTCGACACGGCAACAGCCAGCGTCGCCTATGGCAAGCTGTTGAATGCCGGGCAGACCTGCATCGCGCCGGACTACCTGCTGGTGCCCAAGGGACAGGCAGGCACGGTCGCCGCGAAGCTCGCAGTCGCCGTGGCGCGACTCTACCCCACTCTGCGCGACAACCCAGACTACACCGCCATCGTCAGCGACCGGCATTACCAGCGCCTGCGCGCCATAATCGCGGAAGCCCGCGAGGCCGGCGCAGATGTCGCCGAGATCAACCCGGCCGGCGAAGACCTCGGCACCGCGGGCCGGAAGCTTTTGCCGACCCTGGTCAGCAACGCCGGCCCCGACCTGCGGCTGATGTGCGAGGAGATTTTCGGCCCGGTGCTGCCGATCGTCGAATACGCCACGGTCGACGACGCGATCGACTATGTGAACCGGGCCGACCGGCCGCTGGCGCTCTACTGGTTCGGCAACGACAGCACCAACCGCCAACGCATCCTGCGCGAGACCGTCGCCGGCGGCGTCACCATCAACGACTGCATGCTTCATCTGGTGCAGGAGAACCAGCCCTTCGGCGGCGTCGGCGCGAGCGGCATCGGTGCCTATCACGGCGAATGGGGGTTCCGCACTTTCAGCAAGGAGAAGCCGGTCTTCCTGCAGTCGCGCTTGAGCGCGGGAGCCCTTCTGCGGCCGCCCTATGGCAAGACGTTCGAACGGCTTTTCGGGCTGCTCAAGCGCATCACCTGACCAAGGTCGCGCGCATTAAGTTTATATTCACCATGATCCGGCAGGTTTCCGGTCCTGCGGTGATGTTTTGAGTACCGCGGCGCATTGGAGCAATTCCAGGAAAAGTGTGAAACGGTTTTCCGTCCGGAATTGCCTCAGACAGAGGCAGAACGTTTCGCCGTTTCTGTGAAACGGTGACACGCTCTGGCGCCCAGGCAACAAACCCGCGCTTCCCTAGAGGCGCGGGTTTTTCATTGGCCGAGGAACCGTTGGCGGCCCGGTCAGGCGAGAAAATCGGCGCGGTGCGGCGCAAAACTGTCGACCAGACGCCCGGCCTCAAGCGCCCTGACGCCGTGCACCAGCCCGGAGGGAACGATGAAGCTGCCGCCGGTCTCCAGGATTTCGGTCCGTCCGTCGATGGTCACCTCGAAACGGCCTTCGGCGACATAGCTTGCCTGGACATGCGGGTGCGAATGCAGCGCACCGACGCCGCCCTTGTCGAAGCCGAACTCGACCATCATCAGCTCGTCGGTGGATAGGAGCACGCGCCGGCGATTGCCGTCCGGGGTCGGAGTCCAGGCAGCCTCGCCGGCTTGCGCGAAAACTTTCAGCTCGGTCATCGTCATCTCCTCACCGCGCCAGCCAGCCGCCGTCCACCGGCACCACGGCGCCATGCATGTAGTTCGAGGCCGGCGCCAGCAGGAAGACGGCGGCATCGCCAATGTCTCCGGGCTCGCCCCAGCGGCCGGCGGGAATGCGCCCCAGGATGGCCGCGCTGCGGTCGCGATCGGCGCGCAGCGCCTGCGTGTTGTTGGTCTCGATATAGCCCGGCGCTATGCCGTTGACGCTGATGCCTTTCGCCGCCCACTCGCACGCGAGCAGACGGGTGATGCCGAGCAGGCCGTGCTTTGACGCCGTGTAGGACGCAACGCGGATGCCGCCCTGGAAACTCAGCACCGAGGCGATATTGACGATCTTGCCCTGGCGTCCCTCGGCAAGGACGCGCCGCGCAAAGGCCTGGCAGAGCAGGAAGGCTGTCTTCAAATTGACGTCGATGACATCGTCCCAATCGGTCTCCGTCAGGTCGACGGCATCTGCGCGGCGGATGATGCCGGCATTGTTGACCAACCCGTCGAGCGGCCCGCTTTCGTCCCAGACACGATCGAGCATCGGTCCAGCCGCGCCCGTGTCGGCAAGGTCGGCGGCAACCGTCTCGAATTCGCTGCCCAGAGCCGCGACCTTGCTCGCCGTCTCCTCCATCGACGAGCGGCCGACGCCGATCACCGCGCCGCCGGCGCGCGCGATCGAGACCGCGATGCCCCGGCCGATGCCGGTGTTGGCGCCGGTGACCAGGATGCGCTTGCCGGCCAGGCTGAAGGCTGTGAGATCGCTCACCGCAGCACGTCCATCGCCACCGCGTCGACATCGGTGTAGTCGACATTGTCGCCGGCCATCGCCCAGATGAAGGCGTAATTGGACGTACCGGCGCCAGAGTGGATCGACCAGCCCGGCGACAGCACCGCCTCTTCGTTGCGCATGACGATGTGGCGTGTCTCGTCCGGCTCGCCCATGAAATGGAAGACGCGCGCCGCCTCGGGCAAATCGAAATAGAGATAGGCCTCCATGCGCCGGTCATGCACATGGCACGGCATGGTGTTCCAGATCGAGCCTGGCGCCAGCTGCGTCATGCCGACCACGAGCTGGCAGGTTTTTGTCCCTCCGTCATGGATGAACTGGAAGATCGAGCGCTCGTTGCAGGCCTCCTTGCTGCCGAGATCGAGGCGCTTGGCGTCGCCGAGGCGGATCAGCCGGCTGGGATGAGCCTGATGCGCCGGCGCGCTGAGCAGGTAGAATTTAGCCGGCGCGGCCTTGTCGGACGAAGCGAATGACACATCGCTGGAGCCCATGCCGAGATAGAGCATGTCGCGCGCCCGCAGGTCGAAGGACTGGCCGCCGGCTTCGATCGAGCCGGCGCCGCCGATGTTGACGGCGATCATTTCGCGCCGGTCGAGAAAACCTTTGGTGCCGGTCGGCTTGATCGCTTCCAACGGCAATGCCGTCGCCACCGGCATGGCGCCGCCGACGATCATGCGGTCGTAGTGGGTATAGGTCAGGCTGACGCGGCCGGGCTCGAAGAGGTCTTCGATGTGGAAATTATGGCGCAGTTCGTCCGTTCCCATGGCGGCGGCGGCAGCCGGGTCGATGGCGAAGCGCGATGTGTAGTCGGTGTGGTTCTGGCTCATCTCTGTCCTGACTTCTGGTGGATCATTCCCCGGCGGCCGCCTTGACCGAACTGGCGTAAAAGGCCTGCCGCGCCTGCAGGCGCTCGCGGTAGCGCTGCTGGCTGGCGCCGAGATGGGTGCGCATCGCCTCGCGCGCGGCTTCGGCATGGCCCGCCGTGATCGCGTTCAGGATCATCAGATGCTCGCGCTGCAGCCCGCGCTGGTAGCTGTCGGACTGCACCAGTTCGGTCGACCAGGGCGAGGTCACGTCGCACGGAATGGCGCGCCGGCCGAGCACGTCGAGCATTTCGACATAGAACGGATTGTTGGTGGCGCTGGCGATGGCGCGATGGAAGGCAAGGTCGGCGGGTCCGGTCGGCTGGCTGTCGAGCAGCATCCGCTCGAACTCGAAGAAGGCTTCCTGGATCGCCGCTTCCTGCGCTGCGTTGCGACGGATGGCGGCGAGGCCGGCCGATTCGATTTCGATCGCCAGGCGCACCTCGAGCACGTTGAGCGCGATGGAATCCTTGGCTCCCATGTCGGCTGCAAGCGCGCCGAACATGGTCGAAATGTGCTCGGTGACGAAGACGCCGGCGCCCTGCCGCGGCTCGACAAGGCCGTCGGCGGCAAGCTTGGCCAGCGCCTCGCGGATGACGGTGCGGCTGACCCCGAAGGTTTCGGTCAGCTGGCCCTCGGTCGGCAATTTTTGGCCGGGCAGAATCTCGCCCGCCAGCAATTGCTTGCGGATCGCCGTGATCACGCTTTCAGAAAGCTTGGGTTTTCGTTCGACCTTGAGATCGGGACTGACGGACACGTGGCGATCTCCTAATGGAACAGGCCCGGCAGCCACAATGAGATTTCCGGTACGTAGGTGACAAGCATCAGCACGGCGAAGGCGGCGCCGTAGAATGGCCAGATCGAGCGCATCGCGGTCCAGATCGGAATGCGGCCGATGGCGCAGCTGACAAACAGGACCGCGCCGACCGGTGGCGTGCAAAGCCCGATGCCGAGATTGAGGATGAGGATCACGCCGAAATGCACGGGATCGACGCCATAGGCCATGACCACCGGCAGGAAGATCGGCGTCGTGATGATGATCAGCGGCGACATGTCCATGAAGGTGCCGAGGATGAGCAGCACGATGTTGATCAACAGCAGGATGACCAGCTTGTTGTCGGATACCGACTGCAGAAAGGCGACCAGCGCCGCCGGCACCCTGAGATAGGCGAGCAGCCAGCCGAAGGCCGCCGCGCAGCCTATGATCATCAGCACCATGGCGGTGGTGCGCACCGACGCCGTCGTCGCCGCGACGAAGTCGCCCCAGCTCATCGAGCGGTAGATGATCAGCGTCACCAGGAAGGCATAGACGATGGCGATGCAGGAGCTCTCGGTCGCGGTGAAGATGCCGGACCTGACGCCGCCGAAGATGATGGCGATCAGGATGAGGCCGGGAATGGCGGCGACAAGCAGCTGCATGGCCCGGCCGAAGCCGGCGAAGGGCTCCGTCGGATAGCCGCGGCGGCTGGCAACCCAATAGGCCGTTATCATCAACGACAACGCCAGCAGCAGACCCGGCAGCACGCCGGCCGTGAACAGGTCGGCGATCGAGATACGGCCGCCGGCCGAAATCGAATAGATGATCATGTTGTGGGACGGTGGAATGAGAAGCGCGATGATGGCGCCGACCGACGTGATGTTGACGGCGTAGTCGATGCCATAGCCGCGCGCCTTCATCTGCGGGATCATCAGCCCGCCGACCGCCGACGCATCCGCCACCGCCGAGCCGGAAATGCCGCCGAACATGGTCGACGCAGCGATGTTGACCTGCCCCAGACCGCCCCGCAAATGGCCGACCAGGGAGCCTGCCAGTGCGACCAGCCGCGCGGCGATGCCGCCGCGCACCATCAGGTCGCCGGCGAAGATGAAGAAGGGGATGGCCATCAGCGAAAAGACGCTGACGCCGGAATTGAGCCGCTGGAACACCACGACCGGCGGCAGCCCGAGCGTGAGGATCGTCGCGAAGCTGGCGACGCCGAGGCAGAACGCGATCGGCGTGCCGATGACCAGCAGGAACACGAAGGTGCCGAAGAGGACCATAAGTGCCATGGTTCAGGGCTCCTCGCCGGTTGCATGGATGTCGGCGTCGACGGGCAGGCCGGCAAAACGCCCGGCCAGCCGTTCCAAGGAAAACAGGCAGACCAGCGCGCCACCCAGGATGACCGGCAGGAAGCTGACGCCGCCCGGCAAAGCGAGCGAAGGCATCACCGTGTTCCAGGTCAGCCTCGCCAGTTGTACGCCATAGACGATCATGCCGGCGCCGAAGGCCAGCACGACAAGATCGGAAATGCTGCGCAGCACCGCCTTGGCCGAGGCAGGCAAGACATAGAGCAGCACGTCGAAGCCCAGATGCGTGCGTTCCCGCACGCCGACGGCGGCGCCAAGAAAAATGAACCAGCCCATCAGCAGAACCGAGAAGGATTCCGTCCAGCTCGGCGAACGGTTCAGCACGTAGCGCGAGAAGACCTGCCAGAAGATGATGATTGTCATCAGCGTCAGGCCGGCGCCGCTGATCCAAAGCGCCAGCCTGGCAAGTCCTGACAGGACCCGCTCCGCACCCAGCCAGAATCCTCGCATGGCCGACGCGTCCGAACGCAGCGCGGAGGTCTCCGCGCTGCTCGATCCATTGAGCCTGCCGTTCATTTCTCGGCCTGTATGCGGGCGGCCAGGTCCTTCAGTTCGGGCGTCGACAGGTACTTGTCGTAGACGGGCTTCATCGCGTCGATCAGCGGCTGCTTGTCGATATCGCTGACCTTGACGCCCGCGGCCTCGACGATGCCGCGCGACTTCTTCTCCTGCGCGTCCCACAGTTCGCGCATCTTGACGACGCTGTCCTTGGCCGCCTGGCGCACGATCGCCTGGTCTTCCGGCGAGAGCTTGTCCCAGCTTGCCTTCGACATGACCAGCACTTCCGGCACGATCTGGTGTTCGTCCATCGTGTAATGCTTGGCCACTTCGTAGTGCTTGGCGGATTCGAAGCTCGGCCAGTTGTTTTCAGCGCCGTCGATGACGCCGGTCTGCAGCGCCGAATAGACTTCCCCATAGGCCATCGGCGTGGCGTTGGCGCCAAGCGCGTTGACCATGTCGACGAACACATCGGACTGGATGACGCGGAACTTCATGCCTTTCATGTCCGCCATCGAGGTAATGTCCTTCTTGGTGTTGTAGAAAGACCGAGCACCGGAATCGTAGAAGGCGAGGCCGACGAGGTCATGCGCCTCGAACGCCTTCAGGATTTGGTCGCCGACAGCGCCGTCCATGACGTGGCGCATGTGCTCGACGGAGCGGAATATGTAGGGCAGCGACGGCACCGCGGTCTCCGGCACGATACCGTTGAACGGTCCCATCGAGACACGATCGAGGTCGATGACGCCTGCCTGCGTCTGCTCGATCGTGTCCTTTTCCTCGCCGAGCTGCGCCGAGTGATAGACCTCGATCGAATAGCGGCCGGCGGTGCGCTGCTTGATCAGGTCGCCCATGTACTTGACCGCCTCGACGGTCGGGTAACCGTCCGGATGGGTATCCGAGGATCGCAGCACGGTTTCGGCGTTGGCAGCGCCGATCAGCAGCGAACCGATGGCGAATGTCGCCGCCGTCAATTTCGAAAAATGCACCATGACTTCCTCCCTTTGAAAATCGAAACGTCCGGCTCAAAGCCGGTACGCCGTCTTGGCAAGCGTGTAGGCGAGCTCCTTCGCGAGTTCATGCGCCTCGTCCTCGCGCAGCCGGTGCTCGGCGACGAGGCGCGCCAGGAACGCGCAGTCGACGCGGCGCGCCACGTCGTGGCGGGCCGGGATCGACGGAAAGGCGCGGGTGTCGTCGTTGAAGCCGACCGTGTTGTAGAAGCCGGCGGTCTCGGTGGTCATCTCGCGGAAGCGGCGCATGCCTTCCGGGCTGTCGTGGAACCACCAGGCCGGCCCGAGCTTCAGCGCCGGATAGACGCCGGCCAGCGGCGCCAGTTCGCGCGTATAGCCGGCCTCATCCAGCGTGAACAGGATGACGGTGAGATCACGCTCCAGCCCGACACAGTCGAGCAGCGGCTTCAGCGCAGTCACATAGTCGGTACGCGTCGGGATGTCGAAGCCCTTGTCCCTGCCGAATTTCTGGAAAATGCCAGGCGAATGGTTGCGCCAGGAGCCCGGATGGATCTGCAGCACCAGCCCGTCATCCCGGCTCATCTTGGCCATCTCGGTCAGCATCTGGGCGCGAAACAGCTTCCGTTCGCGCTCGTCTTCCGAGCCGGCGCGGACCCGGTTGAACAGCTCCTGCGCCGCCGCGTCGGAAAGATTGGCGGTTTCCGCCGTCGGATGGCCGTGGTCCGACGAAGTCGCGCCGAAGCTCTTGAAGAAAGCGCGCCGCTGGCGGTGCGCGTCGAGATAGCCGGCCCAGGTCCCGGTGTCGCAGCCAGTGATCTCGCCGAGCCGGTCGAGATTGGCCAAGAAGCCTTCGAAATCGGGATCGACGACGGCGTCCGGCCGATAGGCGGTGACGACGCGGCCCTCCCAGCCGCTGTCGCGGATCATCTGGTGCCATCTGAGGTCGTCGAGCGCGCCTTCGGTCGTCGCGATGACCTCGATGTTGAAGCGCTCGAACAGGGCGCGAGGGCGGAAGTTCTCCCACTGCAGTACCGTCGCGATCGTGTCGTAATGGCGATCGGCGGTTGCGGCGCTCAACGGCTCTTCGATGGCGAACAGATGCGCAAGCACATGGTCGAACCACAGCCGGGTCGGCGTGCCACGGAAGAGGTAATAATGTTCCGCGAACAGCCGCCAGATCGCCCGGCCGTCGGTCTCGACGGGCGCACCATCGAGGGTCGGCACGCCGAGAGCCTCCAGCCGCACGCCCTGGCTGAACAGCATGCGAAAAATATAGTGGTCCGGCACGATGAGCAGCTGCGCGGGATCGGGGAACGGCTCGTTCAGCGCATACCAGCGCGGATCGGTATGCCCATGCGGGCTGATGATGGGCAGGTCCTTGATGCCGGCATAGAGATCGCGGGCGATCGAGAGCGGACGCGCCTCGGCTGGAAACAGCAAATCCGCATTGATCAGTGCCACGGCCATCCTCCCAGCCCTATCGGTAGGGTTGACCAGAAATAATGTCAACATACAAAAATTGGATTGTTGTATGATGACTTTTGAGCAAAGCTGAGCATTGTCGGCGAACGCCGCCGGTGTTACGCCGCCAGTGTTCTGCGGCTTGCGATCCGCCTCCGGATACCAGCCGTTCCATGACCCCGTTTCACGAGATGAGTGCGCGAACCGATGACAGACCGCCGCCTTTCCAACCGCACGGCGCCCGCATTACCGGCCAAGGTCGCCGCGCCTCGATATGATCGCGGTGCGGTTACACCGGGCATCGTGCATCTGGGCGTCGGCGCCTTTCACCGCGCCCACCAGGCCGCCTATATCGATGAATGCCTGGCGGCCGGTGAGACGGGCTGGGGCATAACAGGCGTGTCATTGCGCAGCGCCGACACGCGCGACGCGCTGGCGCCGCAGGATGGGCTTTACACACTGGCGGTCCGCGGCAGCGGCGGCGAGAAGCTGCATGTCATCGGCTCGATCGGTTCGATGCTGGTGGCGCCGGAAGATCCGGGCGCGGTGCTGGCGGTGCTGACCGATGCGCGCACCCGCATCGTGACGCTGACGATCACCGAGAAAGCCTATCTGCGGGCGGCGGGCGGTGGGCTGGACGCGACGCATCCCGACATCGTCCACGACTTGGCCAATCCGCAAAAGCCGAAGACGGCGCATGGTTTTCTGACCGAAGCGCTGGCCCGCAGGCTGGCCGCCGGCACCCCGCCTTTTACCGTGCTTTGTTGCGACAACCTGCCGGCCAACGGCGCCACCTTGCACAGGCTGCTGATCGAATTCGCCAAATTGCGCGATGCCAGTCCTGGTTCGGCGGGCGATGCTGGGGTCGCCGGCCACATCGCAGGTCATGTCGCATTTCCCTCGAGCATGGTCGACCGCATCGTGCCGGCCACGACCGATGCCGACAGGTCGCGGATATCGGGCGAACTTGGTATCGAGGACGCCTGGCCCGTGATGACGGAACCCTTCAGCCAATGGGTGATCAAGGACGATTTCCCGGCCGGCCGTCCGGCCTGGGAAAAATTCGGCGTCACCATGGTCGGCGATGTCGCCCCTTTCGAGGACATGAAGCTGAGGCTGCTCAACGGCGCGCATTCGGGCATCGCCTATCTCGGCCTGCTCAGCGGCCACGCCACGGTCGATCGCGCCTTCGCCGATCCGGCGATAAGGCAGTTCGTCGATGCGCTGTGGGAGGAGGCGGTATCGACATTGCCGGATGACGCCGGCCTCGACACATCAGCCTATACGACCGAGCTCGCCGAGCGTTTTTCGAACACGGCACTTGCCCACCGCACGGCGCAGATCGCCAATGACGGCAGCCAGAAACTGCCGCAGCGCATCATCGCTTCAGCTATCGAGTGCCTCGAAGCCGGCACCGAGCTGGTCCATCTCACGCTGGTGGTGGCAGCCTGGATCGCGGCCTGCGCGGCGCGCGGAAAGAGCTTGCCGGAGGGCCATTTCACCGATCCGCTCGATGCTCCGCTGACGGCGCTTTTGGACCAGCAGCTGCCGGCGAACGAAACCGTGACGGCGGTGTTCGATCTGACCGGCTTCGCCCGGGATCACGCCGAACGCCAGACGCTGATCGAACTCGTGGCCGTCCACCTCGTCCACCTGCGGCGGGACGGCACGACTTTGGCCTTTGCTGCGCTCGGCATAGAGGGCGAAGGGCCGTAAGGCGAAGCTGGCACGGATCAGCAGGCGATAGAGGACTTTGATGCCGGCGCTACAGCATCGCCGCCATAGCTGAATTCTCGCCGCTCGAACAAAACAAAAAAGCGAGGCAAGTGCCCCGCTTTTCACTTCGCTTCTGAATTGAAGTTCAGGCCGGCAGGATGGCGCCTTCCAGCGTGGTGAGCTGGCCAAGGAACTGCTCCGCCTTGCTGCGCGCCTGGTCGTCCTTGGCGTCCACGGCGTCTTCCCTGGCTTCCTGGATGCGGCGGGCGAGATCGGCGCGGTCGACATCCTTCACCGCGACGGCCGATTCCGCCAGCAGCGTGCAGCCGGCCGGAACGATGTCGGCAAAGCCACCGAACACGACATAGCGTTCTTCGCCGCCCGAGGCGTTCTTCACCGTGACGACGCCCGGCTTGATCGTGGTCATGACCGGCGCATGATGGGCCATGACGGTCATCTCGCCTTCGGCGCCTGGAATAACGACGGATTCGACCTCGGCGGAAACCAGCAGGCGCTCCGGAGAGACCAGTTCGAACTTGAAAGCTTCAGCCATATCAACTTAGCAGGTAGGGAATAGTGAGTAGTCAGTAGTGAAGGGGTGCAAAGGCCCCTTGGTCACATCTGCTATTCTCTACTCACTACTCACTACTCCCTATTCGCTTGAATTACGCCGCTTCAGCCGCGAGGCGCTGTGCCTTCTCGACCGCTTCGTCGATGCCGCCGACCATGTAGAAGGCGGCTTCCGGCAGGTGGTCATAATCGCCGTTGCAGAGGCCCTTGAAGCCCTTGATGGTGTCGGCGAGGTCGACCAGCTTGCCCGGCGCGCCGGTGAACACTTCGGCGACGAAGAAGGGCTGCGACAGGAAGCGCTCGATCTTGCGGGCGCGGGCCACCGTCTGCTTGTCCTCTTCCGAGAGTTCGTCCATGCCCAGGATGGCGATGATGTCCTGCAGCGACTTGTAGCGCTGGAGGATCGACTGCACCTGGCGGGCGACGCCATAGTGCTCGTCGCCGACGACCAGCGGGTCGAGCATGCGCGAGGTCGAGTCCAGCGGATCGACGGCCGGATAAATGCCCTTTTCGGCTATCGAACGGTTCAGCGTCGTCGTCGCGTCAAGGTGAGCGAATGAGGTCGCCGGCGCCGGGTCGGTCAAGTCATCGGCCGGCACGTAGATCGCCTGCACCGAGGTGATCGAGCCCTTGGTGGTGGTGGTGATGCGTTCCTGCAGCGCGCCCATGTCGGTGGCGAGCGTCGGCTGATAGCCCACGGCCGACGGGATACGGCCGAGCAGCGCCGACACTTCAGAACCCGCCTGCGTGAAGCGGAAGATGTTGTCGACGAAGAACAGCACGTCCTGGCCCTGGTCGCGGAAATATTCGGCAACCGTCAGGCCGGTCAGGCCGACGCGGGCGCGCGCGCCCGGCGGCTCGTTCATCTGGCCGTACACCAGCGCCGCCTTCGAGCCTTCGCCGCCGCCCTTCTTGTTGACGCCGGATTCGATGAACTCGTGATAGAGGTCGTTGCCTTCGCGGGTGCGCTCGCCGACGCCGGCGAACACCGAGTAACCACCATGCGCCTTGGCAATGTTGTTGATCAATTCCTGGATCAGCACGGTCTTGCCGACGCCGGCGCCGCCGAACAGGCCGATCTTGCCGCCCTTGGCGTAGGGAGCCAACAGGTCGAGCACCTTGATGCCGGTGATCAGGATCTGCGCTTCCGTCGATTGTTCGATATAGGCCGGAGCCGGCTGATGGATCGAGCGCAATTCGACCGCGTCGACCGGGCCTGCTTCGTCGACCGGCTCGCCGATGACGTTGATGATGCGGCCGAGCATGCCCGGGCCGACCGGCACGGCGATCGGGCCGCCGGTGTCGCGCACTTCCTGGCCGCGCACCAGACCTTCGGTGGAGTCCATGGCGATGCAGCGCACGGTGTTTTCACCGAGATGCTGGGCAACTTCGAGCACCAGGCGGTTGCCGACATTGTCGGTCTCGAGCGCGTTCAGGATCGGCGGCAGATGCTCGCCGAACTGCACGTCGACGACCGCGCCGATGACCTGACGGACCTTGCCGACAACGCCGGTGGCCCTGGTGGCCACGGCCTGGGTCCTGGCAGCGGCGGCCTTGGCCGGCGCTGCTGCTGCCTTGGCCGGGGCCGCCTTTGCCGCCGCTGCCGGAGCCTTGGCCGCCTTCGCCGGGGCTGCTGCCTTCGGGATTGCCTTCTGCGGGGTCGCTGCTTTCGCCATCGTCTTTACCCTTTTCGTCCTTTGTTTCTCACGCGGTCCGGTTCGCGGGCCATGACCCGCGGACCGCGCCTAGAGCGCCTCGGCGCCCGAAATGATTTCGATCAGTTCCTTGGTGATCTGTGCCTGCCGCTGGCGGTTGTAGGTGATCGACAGTTTGTTGATCATCTCACCGGCGTTGCGCGTCGCATTGTCCATGGCGCTCATCTTGGCGCCCATTTCGCCCGCCGCGTTTTCGAGCAGCGCGCGGAAAACCTGCACCGCGATGTTGCGCGGGATGAGGTCGGACAGGATTTCGCCCGGCTCCGGCTCATACTCGTAGACGGCGCTGGCGCCATCCGTCAACTCGGGCCGAGCCGAAGAGGCGGACGCTGCCGGAATGATCTGCTGCGCGGTCGGAACCTGGCTGATCACCGACTTGAACTGCGAATAGAACAGCGTGCAGACGTCGAAGGCGCCCTCGTTGAACAGGTGGATAACCTTGCGGGCGATCGCATCGGCATTGACGAAGCCGAGCGTCTTTACCTCGCGCAGATCGACGCGCTCGATGATCATCGCGGCATAGTCGCGGCGCAGTATGTCGAAACCCTTCTTGCCGACGCAGATGATCTTGACCTGCTTGCCATCGGCCAGAAGTCGGCGGATATGGTCGCGGGCATGACGGGCGATCTGCGAATTGAAGCCGCCGCACAGGCCGCGCTCGGCTGTGCAGACGACGAGCAGATGCACATCATCCTTGCCGGTTCCCGCCATCAGCGCCGGGGCATCGCCGCCGCCACCGACAGCCTGGGTGATGTTGGCCAGGACGGAACCCATGCGCTCCGAATAGGGACGCGCCGCTTCCGCCGCCTCTTGCGCACGGCGCAGCTTCGCCGCGGCGACCATCTGCATCGCCTTGGTGATCTTCTGCGTCGCCTTGACCGAGGCGATACGGTTACGAAGGTCTTTTAATGAAGGCATGCTTCAAACCTGATCCCGACTTGCACTTCGCTCAGGCGAAGGTCTTGGCGAAGGCGTCGATCTCGGCCTTCAGCTTGGCGCGCAGATCGTCCGACAGCGCCTTTTCCTTGCGGATGGCCTCGAGGACGTCCTTGCCGGCCGAACGCATGTGGCTGAGCAGGCCGTGCTCGAACTTGCCGACCTGGTTGACCGGCAGCTTGTCGAGATAGCCGTTGACGCCGGCGAAGATCACCGCGACCTGCTCTTCCGTCTTCAGCGGCGAGAACTGCGGCTGCTTCAACAGTTCGGTCAGGCGCGAGCCGCGGTTGAGCAGGCGCTGCGTGGCGGCATCGAGATCCGAGCCGAACTGCGCGAAAGCCGCCATTTCGCGGTACTGCGCGAGCTCGCCCTTGATCGAGCCGGCAACCTGCTTCATCGCCTTGATCTGCGCCGAGGAACCGACGCGCGACACCGACAGGCCGACGTTGACGGCCGGACGGATGCCCTGGAAGAACAGGTTGGTTTCGAGGAAGATCTGGCCGTCGGTGATCGAGATCACGTTGGTCGGAATGTAGGCCGACACGTCGTTGGCCTGCGTTTCGATGACCGGCAGCGCGGTCAGCGAGCCGCCACCCAGGTCGTCGTTGAGTTTGGCAGCGCGCTCGAGCAGGCGCGAGTGCAGGTAGAAGACGTCGCCCGGATAGGCTTCGCGGCCCGGCGGACGGCGCAGCAACAGCGACATCTGGCGATAGGCCACGGCCTGCTTCGACAGATCGTCATAGCTGATCAGCGCATGCATGCCGTTGTCGCGGAAATATTCGCCCATGGTGCAGGCCGTGAACGGCGCCAGGAACTGCATCGGCGCCGGATCGGACGCGGTGGCGGCGACGATGATCGAATATTCGAGCGCGCCGCGCTCTTCCAGCACCTTGACGAACTGCGCGACGGTCGAGCGCTTCTGGCCGACGGCGACGTAGACGCAGTAGAGCTTTTCCTTCTCAGGACCGTTGTCGTGCACCGACTTCTGGTTGAGCATCGTGTCGAGGATGATGGCGGTCTTGCCGGTCTGGCGATCGCCGATGACCAGCTCGCGCTGACCGCGGCCGACCGGGATCAGCGCATCGATGGCCTTGAGGCCGGTCGACATCGGCTCGTTCACCGACTTGCGCGGGATGATGCCGGGCGCCTTGACGTCGACGCGCTTGCGCTCGATCGCCTTGATCGGGCCTTTGCCGTCGATCGGGTTGCCGAGCGCGTCGACGACGCGGCCGAGCAGGCCGGGGCCGACAGGCGCATCGACGATGGCGCCGGTGCGCTTGACGGTGTCGCCTTCCTTGATGTCGCGGTCGGCGCCGAAGATGACGACGCCGACATTGTCGGCTTCGAGATTGAGCGCCATGCCGCGGATGCCGCCGGGGAATTCGACCATTTCGCCGGCCTGGACATTGTCGAGACCGTAAACGCGGGCGATACCGTCACCGACGGACAGCACCTGTCCGACTTCGGAGACCTCGGCCTCCTTGCCGAAATTCTTAATCTGGTCTTTCAGAATTGCGGAAATTTCCGCGGCGCGGATGTCCATCAGCCGACCTCTTTCAGTGCAAGCTTGAGCGAATTGAGTTTGGTTTTGAGCGACGTATCGATCTGGCGCGAGCCCATCTTGACCACCAGTCCGCCGAGCAGCGACGGGTCGACGGTGACGGAAATGGCCACGTCCTTGCCGGCAACGCTCTTCAGCGCCGCCTTGAGTTCGGTCTGCTGGGCTGCGGTCAGCTCATGCGCCGACGTCACTTCAGCAGCAGCCTCGCCACGGTGCTCAGCGGCGATCTGGCGGAATGCCTTGATCATGCCGGGCACCGCGAACAGGCGGCGGTTCTTGGCGACGACGCGCAGGAAATTGCCAGTCAGGCCGGTGATGCCGGCCTTGTCGGCGATCGCCGCGATGGCCTTGGCCTGGTCCTCGCTGGAGAATACCGGGCTGTTGATCAGCCGGGTGAGGTCCGCGCTGCCCGCCAGCATGGCCTCGAAACCGTTCAGGTCGGCCTCGACCTTGGCCACGGAATTTGACTGCGATGCCAGTTCGAACAGCGAACCGGCATAGCGCTCTGCGACACCTGAGATTGGCGATGACGATTGGGCCACGGACCGTCTTTTCTCTTGTCTGACAGGCCGCAGATTGTTGGCGCGAGCAAAAACTCTGGCTAAATCTTTGACCTTACTGCATTTTTCCAAGCACGGAGGCGCGGCTTCCGCTATCCCCGGCCGAAAGTCGATTGCCGTCTAGCACAGGCATTTTAAGACCGCAATGCGTCGTTCCGCATGGTTTTCAGGCACTATTGTCGCATCCGGCGAAAGACTCGGGTCCTGCGCGCCGGAATACCCTTGGATTCAGGGCACAAAGCCGAAGGCAAAGGCGAGCGGCAAGGCCGCGAGCGCCAGTTCCACCACGATGGAAACCCAATTGAAAGGTGTATTGGCGCCATCCGACATCATCGACAGCAGCCGGCCGAAGGCGGTGAACAGCCAGGAGAAGCCGAGCGCCATGTAGACCAGCGGCTGCGCGAGCAGGATGCAGCACAAGCCGACCCCTAGATAGAAGCCCGACATGCGGCCTCGGCCTTCGGCGATCGCCGCCGCCTTCTCGGGTTTGGCCTGCAGGCGCAGGATGCGGAACGCCAGGCCCGGCGCCAGGAAGAACAGAAGGCCGAGCAGCACGGTGAAGACCGCGCTCGACCAGGCCAGCCATTCGCCCTGGCTCGTCGGCCATGGAAGCGCAAAGTCCATCGTGTCCCCTCGAAAAGTCTGCTTTGAAATCGCGGGCATTCTAGCGAAGGAAAAATGCCGCGCCAGATGGCTCCAGGCACTTTAGGAGACGCGCATCAACCGAGCGCGAATTCCACCGCCGCCTCGGCATGGATGCGCGTCGTGTCGAAAACCGGAATGTCGAAATCGCCCTGGCCGATCAGCATGGTGATCTCGGTGCACCCCATGATCAGGCTGTCGGCGGCCTCTTCGCGGCGAAGGCGGTTTGCCTCGGCGACATAGGCGGCCTTCGAAGCTTCGGAGACAACACCCTGGCAGAGTTCCTCGTAGATGACGCGATGGACCATGTCGCGCCCGGCGTCATCGGGCACCACTGGCGAGAGGCCGTATTTGTCGGCAAGCCGGCCCTTGTAGAAGTCCTGCTCCATGGTGAACCGCGTCGCCAGCAGCGCCGGGCGCTGCAAACCGGCCTGCCTGATCGCGGCCGCCGTGGCATCAGCGATATGGATCAGCGGGATCGACACTGACGTCTGCACCTGGTCGGCCAGCTTATGCATGGTGTTGGTGCACAAGAGCAGACCTTCCGCACCGCCGGCCTCGAGCTTGCGCGCGGCATCGGTCAGCAGCGCGCCGGCGCCGTCCCAGTCGCCATGATGCTGCCGCTCGGCAATCTCGGAAAAATCGAACGACCAGAGCAGCAGCTTCGCCGAATGCAAGCCGCCAAGGCGCTCGCGCACGATCTCGTTGAGCAGGCGGTAGTAGATCGCGGTCGATTCCCAGCTCATGCCACCGAGCAAGCCAAGGGTTTTCATGTGGTCTTTCCGTTTCTCTCGCCGAGACAACTGTAGCTGAAATTGCGCCCTACAAAAAACTCTGGGGGTCGATGTCAACCTGCACCCGGACCGAGCCGCGCTGCTTCGGTCCGTTGGCGAGCATGGCTCTGATAAAACCTTGCATGTCGGCGCGCCGTTCGCCCTGGATCAGCAGGCGGAAGCGGTGGCGGCCGCCGAGCAGCGACAGCGGGGCTTCCGCCGGCCCGAGCACGAACAGGTCCGACGCTTCCGGTGCCGCGCGGCGCAGGCCGCGTGCATGGCCTTCCGCTTCCGCCCGCGTCACCGCGCTGACGATGACGCCGGCCAACCGGCCGAAGGGCGGCAAGGCAGCGCGTTCGCGCTCCGAAATCTCGCGCTGGTAGAAAGACTCGGCATCGCCTGAGACGATCGCCCGCATCACCGGATGGTCGGGCTGGAAGGTCTGCAGCAGGCCAAGGCTCTTCTTGCCGGTGCGGCCGGCACGGCCGGTCACCTGGCTGAGCAGCTGAAACGTGCGCTCGGCGGCCCGCGGATCGCCATTGGCAAGGCCGAGATCGGCGTCGACGACACCGACCAGCGTCATGTTCGGGAAATTGTGGCCCTTGGCGACCAGTTGCGTGCCGATGACGATATCGGCCTCGCCATTGGCGATTGCCTCCAGCTCCAGCCGCAATCGTCGTACACCGCCCATTATGTCCGAGGACAGCACGATGGTGCGCGCGTCCGGGAAATGCGTCACGACCTCCTCGGCGATGCGTTCGACCCCCGGCCCGCAAGCCACCAGATGGTCGAGCGTGCCGCATTCCGGGCAGGCTTCGGGACGGCGCTCATTGTGACCGCAGTGATGACACACCAACTGGCCGCGAAAGCGGTGTTCGACCAGCCAGGCCGAGCACACCGGACAGCCGAAGCGATGGCCGCAGACCCGGCACAGCGTCAGCGGCGCATAGCCACGCCGATTGAGAAACAGCAGCGACTGCTCCTTCTTCTCCAGCGTCCGGCGCATATGGTCGATCAGCACCGGCGACAGGAAGCCGCCACGGGCGGGCGGGGCGCGGCGCATGTCGATCGACTTGAGATCGGGAAGTGCCGCCTCGGCGAAGCGGGCGGAAAGCACAGCCCTGGCATAACGGCCCTGGCTGGCATTGACCCGGCTCTCGACCGACGGCGTCGCCGATGCCAGGACCACGGGGAAGCCGCCTATATGGCCGCGCACGACAGCCATGTCTCGCGCATTGTAGAAGACGCGGTCTTCCTGCTTGTAGGCGGGGTCGTGCTCCTCGTCGACGACGATCAGGCCAAGCTCGCGGAACGGCAGGAACAGCGCCGAGCGCGCGCCGGCAACGACGCGCACGCCGCCTTCCGCCACTTGCCGCCAGACTTTTTCACGCATTCGCGGTGGCAAATCCGAATGCCATTCGCCCGGTTTGGCGCCGAAACGTTGCTGGAAGCGTTCGAGAAAGGTGTGCGTCAAGGCGATTTCCGGCAGCAGGATAAGCACCTGCTTGCCATGCTCGAGCGCGGCCGCCACCGCCTCGAAATAAACCTCCGTCTTGCCCGAACCGGTGACGCCGTCGAGCAACGCGACATTGAACTCGCCGGCCGCGACATTGGCGCGCAGCATCGACGCGGCCTCGTTCTGGTCCGGCATCAGTTCGGGAACGGCATAGCTGGGATCAGGCGCGGCCACCACCGGGCGCGGCGGGATCATCACCGTCTCGAACACGCCTTGCGCTTTCAGCCCCTCGATCACCGTCGACGATACGCCCGCGGCGTGCGCGAGCCCGGAGCGCGTCCAGGCCAGCCCGCCTTCGGCCGTCTCCAGCACGCGGGCCCTGGCATCGGTCATCCGGTCGGGCACGAGCAGGGTGCGCTGAAGCCCTTCGATCCAGGGTTCGGGATCAAAGGCCTCCGGCGCCCTGAGCAGCATGCGCGCCACCATGCCCGGCGGCGACAGCGTGTACTGCGCCACCCAGTCAACGAAGCGGCGCATGGCGCGGTCGATTGGCGGACAGTCGAAAACCTGCTCGATCAGGCGCAATTTCCTGGCATCGACCTGCTCGACAACGCCGTCCCAGACAATGCCGGCGACCTGGCGCGGCCCGAGCGGCACGCGCACGATCGAACCCGGCACCACGCGCATGCCGGCCGGCACGGCATAGGTGTAGGGGCGTTCGGCCGGCATCGGCACCAGCACCGGCGCGGCCGCGACAAAGGGCGAATCTTCGATCATGAGGCGTGACCTTGCCCTGACTTTGGTCTAGATCAAAGAGCAACGCTGAACGTGCCTTCCCAAGCACGACGAAATCGTCAGGAGACCCGCCATGAAATTTTTTGCCGACACCGCCGATATCAAAGAGATCAAGGAACTGAACGATCTGGGACTGCTCGATGGCGTCACCACCAATCCCTCGCTGATCCTGAAATCGGGCGGCAAGATCATCGAGGTCACCAAGCAGATCTGCGACATCGTCGAAGGCCCGGTCTCGGCCGAGGTCGTGGCGACCGAGTTCAAGCAGATGATGGCCGAGGCCGAGGTGCTGGCCAAGATCGCGCCCAATATTGCCATCAAGGTGCCGCTGACGCTGGACGGCCTGAAGGCCTGCAAGACGATCCGCACCGAGATGAACCGCATGGTCAACGTCACGCTGTGCTTCTCGGCCACCCAGGCGCTGCTCGCGGCCAAGGCCGGCGCGTCCTTCATCTCGCCCTTCGTCGGCCGCATCGACGACACCGGCTCGGACGGCATGGAGCTGATCCAGGAGATCCGTCAGATCTACGACAATTACGATTTCCAGACCGAGATCCTGACCGCCTCCGTGCGCACGGTGAACCACGTCAAGCAGGCGGCTCTGATCGGCGCCGACGTCATCACCGCGCCGCCGGCGACGCTGAAGGCGCTGGTCAACCATCCGCTGACCGACAAGGGCCTGGCCGCCTTCCTCGCCGATTGGGCCAAGACCGGCCAGAAGATCGGCTGAGCGGTCCCACACCAGATACGAAGAAAGGCCGGGCAACCGGCCTTTTTCATACGCTGCGGATCAAGAGCTGACCGCCCGATCAGTCCGTGCCGTCGTCGGATGGCGCGATAGGCGACGGGCGCTTGCCCGCCATGATCTCGCGCTTGCCGACATGGTTGGGTGCGCCGACCAGACCCTCCTTCTCCATGCGTTCGACCAGTGAAGCCGCGCGGTTGTAGCCGATGCCGAGGCGGCGCTGGATGTAGGACGTCGAACATTTCTTGTCGCGCAACACCACCTTGACCGCCTCGTCATAGCTGGGATCGCCATCCTCGGCGGCAACGGCTCCCTTGTCGAAGACCGGACCCTGGTCGCCCTCCTCTTCCTCTTCATCCTCGTCGGCCGTCACGGTCTCCAGATATTCGGGACGGCCCTGCGCCTTCAGATGCGCCACGACATGCTCGACCTCGGCGTCGGAAACAAAGGGGCCGTGCACACGGGCAATGCGCCCGCCGCCCATCATGTGCAGCATGTCGCCCTGGCCGAGCAGCTGCTCGGCGCCCTGCTCGCCCAGGATGGTGCGGCTGTCGATCTTGGAGGTGACCTGAAAGGAGATGCGGGTCGGGAAATTGGCCTTGATCGTGCCGGTGATGACATCGACCGAAGGCCGCTGCGTTGCCATGATCAGGTGGATGCCGGCGGCGCGCGCCATCTGCGCCAGGCGCTGGATGGCGCCTTCGATCTCCTTGCCGGCAACCATCATGAGGTCGGCCATCTCGTCGACGATGACGACGATGTAGGGCATCGGCGCGAGATCGATTTCCTGCTGTTCGAACAGCGGCTCGCCGGTGCCCTTCTCGAAGCCGGCCTGCACGGTCATGACGACCGTCTCGCCCTTGTCGCGGACTTGGGCGGCGCGCTCATTGTAGCCGTCGATGTTGCGCACGCCGAGCCGCGCCATCTTGCGATAGCGATCCTCCATCTCGCGCACCGCCCATTTGAGCGCGGTAACGGCCTTCTTGGGATCCGTGACGACGGGGGTCAGAAGGTGCGGGATACCGTCATAGACGGAGAGCTCAAGCATTTTCGGGTCGACCATGATCAGCCGGCATTCTTCCGGCTTCAGCCGGTAGAGCAGCGACAGGATCATGGTGTTGATGGCGACCGACTTGCCGGAGCCGGTGGTGCCGGCGACGAGCAGGTGCGGCATTTTCGCCAGCTCGGCAATGACAGGTTCGCCGCCGATCGTCTTGCCAAGGCAAAGCGCCAGCTTGCAGCTGGTCTTGCGGAAGCCCTGCGATTCGATCAGTTCGCGGAAATAGACGGTTTCGCGGGTCTCGTTCGGCAGCTCGATACCGATGACATTGCGGCCGGGCACGACGGCGACGCGCGCCGAGACCGCCGACATGGAGCGGGCGATATCGTCGGCGAGGCCAATGACGCGCGACGACTTGACACCCGGCGCCGGCTCGAACTCGTAGAGGGTAACGACCGGGCCAGGGCGAACGTGGATGATCTCGCCGCGAACACCGAAATCCTCCAGCACGCTTTCCAGGAGATCGGCATTCTGCTCGAGCCGCTCCTGCGACATGTAGAAGCCCTGCCCTTCCGGCGGCTGCTGCAGCAGTTCCTCCGAGGGAAGCTCGTAGCTTTCGCCCGTCACCGGCCGCGCAACCTTGCCAGCCATGGGCAGCGACGGCCCGCGCACGGTGGCAACGGTTTCCTCCACGCGCTGCACAAGTGGGGCGGCGCTGCTTGCGGCAGATGCCACCACTGCCGTCGTCCGGCCCTGCCGGACAGCCCTGCCCGCCGGAACGGGCGGCTCGACCAAGGCCTTGTTGGAGTTGGCCGGAAAGACGTCCGGCAGTGCGGACGAGGCCTGGCCCGGAAGGCATTCGATGACACGGAACAAGGTGGTGACATCGGCCACGGCGGACGCGGAGATGTCGGCCCGCGCCGCAGCGACCGGCGCT
Organism: Mesorhizobium sp. B2-5-4; assembly: GCF_006441095.1. Lineage (NCBI taxonomy): Bacteria > Pseudomonadati > Pseudomonadota > Alphaproteobacteria > Hyphomicrobiales > Phyllobacteriaceae > Mesorhizobium > Mesorhizobium sp. B2-5-4. The sequence goes on from NZ_VFUR01000005.1 coordinate 213,112, forward strand.
GCCGCGACCGGTACACGCGAAACCGGGCTGACTGAGCGGGGCGGCGACGTCACGTCAACCAGAAGCGGAGCCAAGCCCTCGAAGAAGGCGTGATCCGAAAGATAGGGCCGCCGGGCTTTTTCAGCGGTGGCTGTTCTGACCGGCGCGCCATTCACGACAACGGGCGCCGGGCGCGTGGCCGCTCGTGCCGTTGCGGGCATCTTCGGAGCCGTCGGCTGAACACCTTGCGACGTCTCGCCGCCGCTCGCCGGCTGAGCGGACGCGGCCGGTGACGGTCCGCGACGCATGACGGCGCCAGGCCCGACCTGCTGCGTCGGGGGCGCCTGCGGATCGCCCTGCGCGGCAACCTCGTCATGCGGTTGGCGATGCTTGGGTTCATAGTCCGGCGTGCGTGTAAAACGCACATTGGGCGCAAGGAAAAAATACTCTTGCCAGGCGGGGCTTTCGGTGTCGCCCTGCGGGAAAGCATTGTCCGCCGCGGGTTTCCCATTCGGCCCGACGGAGGGTCTGCGGTCGTCGCCGGGATCGGCTACCCGTCCGGACTGGCCCGCATGGGAAGCACCGGATTGGCGGGCATCCACCTTGCCGCGCGGGCCGCCGGAGCGCTCCCTTTCGGGGTCATCGGGCGAAGCTGTGTGCAACGAATTGACCCGAGAAAAACGCCTGGCTTCCATGCTCAAGACTCACTGTGGAACGTCTGCTGAGCAATAGGGAGCGAGTGGTTAACAGTTGCTTCCGTCAGTGCCGTTGGAGCGAGCGAAAAATATCTTTCGCGGCGATGCCGAACGATACGGATTAGAGCGCTGGATCGTATTCGACGATCATCCACATATGCGGGCCGAGCATGTGCAAGCGCCGGCCCTTGGCCATCGGGAAACAGCCGGGGGCACCAGGATCGAGAGGACGTCTTTCGTGAACGAAGAGTGGCGCTAGCTGGCTGCCTTGCCGTGTCGGGCCAGATCCTGCGCGATTGACAGTTGCAGGGCCTCGGCCAGTTCGCGCGCGGCACGGTTCTCGGCGTCGATCTGCGCCCGGTAGGAGGCAAATTCCTGACGCGGCCTGTCGAAGGACGAGGTGATCGCCCGCCTGCCGACCGCGATCACCGCGCCGGTTTTCGCATCGGTCAGCGTGTAGCCGGCGGTCAGCGTCACCGAACCGGCGGTCGGCTCGTCTTGATCGGTTCCAACCTGGACGAGTGCCGAGGATTCAACGGCTTCGGTCACGCCGAGATCGAGCGAATAAAGCGCCGAAGCCGGTTCGCCGGCACCGCGCCCGAACCCAAAGATCAGATTGTTGCGCACCTGCTGGGCATAACGCGTCCGGACCGGCTTGACGGCGATCGACGCCAGCTCGGCATTGGCTGTGGAGCCGGTCGACAGCGGCGCGCTCGAATAGAGCGGCCGCACCTGACAGGCCGAGACGAGCGCAAGCGAGCCGACAAGACCGGCAAGCGCGATGCGGCGCAGCAAACGGCTCAACTCTGTCTTTTCCCGATCAGGCAACGACATTGACGATCCTCTGCGGCACGATGATCACCTTGCGCGGAGCCTTGCCTTCAAGTGCCTTCTGCACGAAGTCGAGAGCCAAGACCGCTTTTTCGACCGCACCTTGGTCCGCGTCGCGGGCAATTGTCAAATCCCCCCGCTTCTTACCGTTGACCTGTACCGGATAGGTGACTTCATTGTCGACGACCAGCGCCGGATCGAAGACCGGCCACGGCCGTTCGGCCACCAGATCGCTGCCGCCCAGCGTCTCCCAGCACTCTTCGGCAAGGTGCGGCATGACAGGCGCGATCAGGTGCACCATGATCTCGACGGCCTCGCGGCAGGCGTTTTTCAGCGCCGGATCGGCCTTGGCTTCCGCCACCTCGTTGAGCGGGGTGGTCAGCGCGTTGGCCAGTTCATAGATGCGGGCGATGGCACGGTTGAAGGCGAGCTTCTCGATGTCTTCGCCGACCGCCTTCAGGATCTTGTGCGCGGCCTTGGAAACCGCTCCGGCCTCGCCGTCATTGACCGCCTTGGGTGTGACCCCTGCCAGCGTCTCGGCCGCCGTCGACACCAGCCGCCAGATGCGCTGCATGAAACGATGTGCGCCGGCGGCACCTTCGTCGGTCCACTCGACATCGCGTTCGGGCGGTGAATCCGACAGCATGAACCAGCGCGCCGTGTCGGCGCCGTAGCCATCGGTGATGTCTTCCGGGCTCACCGTGTTCTTTTTCGACTTCGACATCTTCTCGAGCGGGCCGATGGTGACCGCCTCGCCCGTGGCGATGTCGATGGCGCGGCGCTTGCCGTCGACTTCCTCCAGACGCACTTCGGTCGGCGCCAGCCAGCGGCCATTCGATGCCGAGCCGACACGGTAGGTTTCGTGCACCACCATGCCTTGCGTGAACAGGCCCTTGAACGGCTCGGCCAGGTCGACATGGCCGGTCTCGCGCATGGCGCGGGTGAAGAAGCGCGAATAGAGCAGATGCAGGATCGCATGCTCGATACCGCCAATATACTGATCGACGGCCAGCCACTCGTTCGCTGCCCTGGGATCGGTCGGCTCATGGGCCCAGGGCGCCGTGAAGCGGGCGAAGTACCAGGACGAATCGACGAACGTGTCCATCGTGTCGGTTTCGCGCCGCGCGTCCTTGCCGCATTGCGGGCACTTCACATGCCGCCATGTCGGGTGACGGTCGAGCGGATTGCCTGGCCGGTCGAAATCGACGTCGTCCGGCAGCTTGACCGGTAGGTCGGCCTTCGGCACCGGCACCACGCCGCAATCCTCGCAATGGATCATCGGGATCGGGCAGCCCCAGTAGCGCTGGCGCGAAATGCCCCAGTCGCGCAGGCGGAAATTCACCTTGCGCTCGGCCATCGGCCGGTTGCCGATCGTCTTCTGTTCCAGCAGGTTCGCGACCTTGTCGAAAGCCCGGTCCGGCTTCATGCCGTCGAGGAAGCGCGAATTGATCATCGCGCCATCGTCGACATAGGCCTCGTCGATGATCTGGAAAGCCGACGGGTTCTCGCCGTCCGGCATCACCACCGGCACCACCGGCAGGCCGTATTTGTTGGCGAAGTCGAGGTCGCGCTGGTCATGCGCCGGGCAGCCGAAGATGGCGCCGGTGCCGTATTCCATCAGCACGAAATTGGCGACATAGACCGGCAGCGTCCAGGTATCGTCGAAGGGATGGACGACGCGGATGCCGGTGTCGAAGCCCTTCTTCTCGGCCGTCTCGAGAGCCGCCACCGAAGTGCCCATATGGCGCACTTCATCGATGAACTTCGCCAGCGCCGGATTGGTCGCCGCGGCCTTCTTGGCCAGCGGGTGATCAGCGGCGATCGCCATGAACGAGGCGCCGAAAATGGTGTCGGGCCGCGTCGTGTAGACCTCCAACTCATGCTCGCCGGCAATTTCCGAGGCCAGCGGCCAGCGGATCAGCAAGCCTTCCGAACGGCCGATCCAGTTCTGCTGCATCAGCTTCACTTTTTCGGGCCATTCGTCGAGGCCGTCCAATGAATCCAGCAGGTCCTGCGCGAAGTCGGTGATCTTGAAGAACCATTGCGTCAGCTCGCGCTGTTCGACCAGCGCGCCGGAGCGCCAGCCGCGCCCGTCGATGACCTGCTCGTTGGCGAGCACCGTCATGTCCTCCGGGTCCCAGTTGACCTTGGAAGATTTGCGCGTCACCAGCCCCTTCGCGACGAAGTCGAGGAACAGCATCTGCTGGCGGTGGTAATAATCGACGTCGCAGGTGGCGAATTCGCGCGCCCAGTCCAGCGACAGGCCCATCACCTTGAGCTGCTCGCGCATGGTGGCGATGTTCTGGTAGGTCCACTCCTTGGGATGGACCTTGTTCTGCATGGCCGCGTTCTCGGCCGGCATGCCGAAGGCGTCCCAGCCCATCGGATGCAGCACGTTGAAGCCCTTGGCCCGCTTGTAGCGCGCCACCACGTCGCCCATCGTATAATTGCGGGTATGGCCGATATGGATGCGCCCCGACGGATAGGGGAACATCTCCAGCACGTAGTATTTCGGGCGCGGATCGTCATTGTGCGCTTCGAAAAGCTTCTTTTCGGCCCAGACCTTCTGCCATTTGGGTTCTGACGCGCGCGGATTGTATCGTTCGGTTGCCATGGGACGTTTTTCACTTAAAAGCATGCGAACTGCGGGCAAGAGCCCGGCAGTTCACGAAATGTGGTCCGGGTGTTCACCATGGTTTGGCAAACCCGTCAACCATATGGGCGTCGCGGCTGACAAAAACGCGAGTCAAACAGCGGGATTTGCATATGGGCGACACCGTTCAGCAGTTTTTCGCGGTCAAGGCGAAGATCGCCGCCGCCGAGCAGGAGGCCGGCCGTGAAGCCGGCGCGGTGACGCTGGTGGCGGTCTCCAAGACCTTCGACGCCTTCGATATCCAGCCGGTGATCGAGGCCGGCCAACGCGTCTTCGGCGAGAACCGCATCCAGGAAGCACAAGGCAAATGGCCAGCGCTGAAGAAGGCTTTTCCCGATATCGAACTACACCTGATCGGCCCGCTGCAGTCGAACAAGGCGAGGGAGGCGGTGGCGCTGTTCGACGTCATCGAGATCATCGACCGCGACAAGATCGCCGCCGAGCTCGCCAAGGAAATTGCCAGGCAAGGCCGTGCGCCAAAGCTCTATGTCCAGGTGAATACCGGTTCCGAACCGCAGAAAGCCGGCATCGAACCGCGCGAGGCGGTCGCCTTCGTCAAGCGCTGCCGGGAAGTTCATGGCCTCGCCATCGAAGGCCTTATGTGTATTCCGCCGGCGGACGAGAATCCCGGACCGCATTTCGCACTGCTGGAAAAAATGGCGAGAGAGGCCGGCGTCGCCAAACTGTCGATGGGCATGTCCGGCGATTACGAGATCGCGATCGCCTTCGGTGCTACCAGCGTCCGCGTGGGTTCGGCGATCTTCGGCAACCGGTAGTCGCTTAGGCCAGCCCGGCTAGTTCATTACCCCAGCGCCTTGAAACGAAACGTACCGTTCCTATTTATCCGGATGTCACCACATCCTCCTGGAGCATCACGATGCGTTATAATCAGCTTGGAAATACCGGGCTTTTCGTCTCCGAACTTTGCCTCGGCACCATGACCTTCGGCGCCGCCGGCCAGAACGCCCAATGGGGCCTGATCGCCAGCCTCGACCAGAAGGGCGTCAACGAAATCGTCGGCCGCTCGATCGCCGCCGGCGTCAACTTCTTCGACACGGCCGACGTCTATTCCGTCGGCGAGTCCGAACGCCTTCTCGGCCAGTCGCTTAGGGAACTCGGTGTTGCCAGGTCGAACGTGGTCATCGCCACCAAGGTCCATGCCGCCATGGGCGACGGGCCGAACCAGCGCGGCTCGTCGCGCGGCCACATCATGGATTCGGTCGATGCCAGCCTCGAACGGCTGCAGCTCGACCACATCGATCTCTATCAGTTGCACGGCACCGACGCGGTGACGCCGATCGACGAGACGCTGCGGGCACTCGATGATCTCGTCACTAGTGGCAAGGTCCGCTATATCGGCGTGTCCAACTGGCAGGCCTGGCGCATCGCCAAGGCGCTCGGCATCGCCGACCGCAAGGGTTTTGCCCGTTTCGAGACCATCCAGTCCTATTATTCGATCGCCGGCCGCGACCTCGAGCGCGAGATCGTGCCGCTGATCAACGAGGAGAAGCTCGGCCTGATGGTATGGTCGCCGATGGCCGGCGGGCTGCTGTCCGGCAAATATGGCCCCGGCGCGCCGGGCAACGGCGAGGGCCGCCGCGCGTCCTTCAACTTCCCGCCGGTCAACGAGGACCGCGCCTGGGCAGCGGTCGCCGTCATGCGCGAGGTCGCCAAGAAACATGATGTCAGCGTCGCCACCGTGGCGCTCGGCTATGTCCTGGCCAAGCCTTTCGTCATGAGTGTGATCATCGGCGCCAGCCGCATGGAGCAACTCGAGCAGAACCTCGCCGCCACCAGCCTCAAGCTCGATGCCGACGACCTCGCCAGGCTGGACGAAGTGAGCGCCTTGCCGGCCGAATATCCCGGCTGGATGGTCGAACGCCAGGGCGCCGGCCGTCGTCCGGCGCCTTTCGTCCCGAAGGCATAGCCCTACCGCTGGCAAGCCAGTCTTTTCGACGCCGCGTGTCCCATGGACGCGCGGCTTCGACTACAGCCGGACGGTCTCTGCGAGAAAGTCGAGAAAGGCCCGCACACGTGCAGGCAGGTGTTTGCCCTGACCGACATAGACGGCATGCGTCGGCTCTTCGTCGCCGGGGTTGAAGTCTTCCAGCAGCGGCACCAGCCGGCCGGCGGCGATGTCGGGCTCGACATGCCAGCGCGCCAGCCGCGCAATGCCCGCCCCTGATAGGGCGGACAGCCGCATCGCCTCGCCGTCGCTCACCGTGGCAGAGCCTGCGATCGGGACCATGACCGGTGCGCCGGCCGCGTCGATGAACGGCCAGCCGTCGATGTATCGGACGAAACCGAAGGCAAGCATGTTGTGACGGCCGAGATCGCCGGGCGTCAGCGGCGTGCCGCGCGCTTCGAGATAGGCAGGCGCGGCAACCACCACCATCCGGCTCTGGCCGAGCTTGCGCGCCACCAGCCGTGACTCGCGAAGCGGCCCGGCGCGGATCGCGACATCGGCGCGCTCTTCCAACAGATCGATCACGCTGTCGGTCAGCACAGCCTCGACGAAAATCTCCGGATACCGTGCCAGAAAGCGCGGCAGCAGTGCCATTAGCCGGTGTTGGCCAAACGGCACATAGGCATTGACCCTCAGCCGCCCGCGCGGCGCCGCACCCGCCGCCGCTTCCCGCTCGGCGGCATCGAGGTCAGCCAGGACGCGCACGCCGCTGTCGTAGAAGGACGTCCCTTCCGGCGTGAGCTGGAGCTTGCGCGTCGAGCGGCTGACAAGCCGCGCGCCAAGCCGTGTTTCGAGCCGCGCGATCAGCTTGCTCACCGCCGACGGTGTCATGCGCAGCCGCCGCGCCGCGGCCGAGAAGCTCCCCGCTTCGACGACGCATACGAAGACTTCGATCTCGCCGGAGCGGTTGATATCGGGCCTGGCCATCTGTGAATCTATTTCACAGGAAATATGCCTTGGGCAAGTCTGGTTCACAACATGGCGGATCACGATCTTCCGGGCCGGGGCGCGGACTGGGCGTCCTTTGCTGACAGATGGGACCGCCATGCCTCTTGCTCTCTATGCCCTCGCTGCCGGTGCCTTTGGCATCGGTGTCACCGAATTCGTCATCATGGGCCTGCTCATGGATGTCAGTAAGGATCTTGGTGTGTCGATCTCGGCCGCTGGCCAACTGATCTCGGGTTACGCGCTCGGTGTTGTCATCGGTGCGCCCCTGTTGACCATCGCCACCGGCAACTGGCCGCGCAAAACCGTGCTGCTGGCGTTGATGGCAATCTTCACGATTGGCAACCTCGCCTGTGCGCTGGCGCCAGATTACTGGACCCTGATGGGTGCCCGTATCATCACCGCCTTTGCCCATGGCACTTTCTTCGGCGTCGGCTCGGTGGTCGCCACTGGCCTGGTCGCGCCCAACAGGAAAGCTTCGGCGATCGCGCTGATGTTCACTGGGCTCACCATCGCCAACATCCTCGGCGTACCCTTCGGCACCTGGCTCGGCCAGGCCTTTGGCTGGCGCGCGACCTTTTGGGCGGTGACCGCCGTCGGCCTCGCCGCCTTCGCCGTCATCCTGGCCCTGGTGCCGCGCGGCCACGCAGCGCTCGAGAAGAGCGATTTGCGCACCGATCTCGCCGTGCTGCGCCGCACGCCCGTCCTGCTCGGCCTCGCCACGACGGTGCTCGGCTATGCCGGCGTCTTCGCCGTCTTTACCTACATCGCCCCGTTGCTCACCGAGATCAGCGGCTTCAGGGAAGCGGCCGTGTCGCCGATCCTGCTCGTCTTCGGCGGCGGTCTCATCGCCGGCAATCTCGCCGGCGGCAAGGTCGCCGATCGCTGGCTGGTGCCGGCGGTGCTCGGCAGCCTCGTGGTGCTGGCGCTGGTGCTTGCCACGATGAGCTTCGCCATCCACAGCCAGGTCATGGCCGTGATCTATGTCGGCCTGCTCGGCGCGGCCGCCTTCGCCACCGTGGCGCCGCTGCAGATGTGGGTGCTGGAGAAGGCGCAAGGCGCCGCCCAAAGCCTGGCCTCATCGTTCAACATCGCCGCCTTCAATCTCGGCAATGCGGCCGGCGCCTGGCTTGGCGGCACGGTCATCGCCCATGGCCTTGGGCTGGGTTCGCTCACCTGGGTCGCCGCCCTGCTGCCGCTGGCGGCACTCGCCGTGGCCGGACTGGCGCTTCGCCTCGATCGTGGCACCACATCAGGCGCGCCTGCCACCGTCCGGTCGTGACATCAGCCGACACCCGAATCGCCTCTCCTCTTCACAAACCACCAGGAGCAAGAAAATGGACTATCGACGTCTCGGCGCATCGGGCCTGAATGTGCCGGCGCTCTCATTCGGCGCCGGAACTTTTGGCGGTTCCGGCCCGCTGTTCGGTGCCTGGGGCAACAGTGACGCCAGCGAAGCGCGGCGCCTCATCGACATCTGCCTCGAGGCCGGCGTCAATTTGTTCGACACCGCCGACGTCTATTCGAACGGCGCCTCGGAGGAGGTGCTCGGCGAAGCGATCAAGGGCCGGCGCGACGCGGTGCTGATCTCGACCAAGACCGCGCTGCCCATGGGCGACGGGCCGGCCGACTTTGGCTCATCGCGCTCGCGGCTGATCAAGTCGGTCGACGCCGCGCTGAAGCGCCTCGGCACCGACTACATCGACCTGCTGCAGCTGCACGCTTTCGATGCCGGCACGCCGATCGAGGAAGTTCTGTCGACGCTGGACGGCCTCGTTCGCTCCGGCAAGCTGCGCTATATCGGCGTCTCCAACTTCTCCGGCTGGCAAGTGATGAAGTCGCTCGGCCTCGCGGAGATGCACGGCTACCCACGCTATGTCGCGCATCAGGTCTACTATTCGCTGCTCGGCCGCGACTATGAATGGGAGCTGATGCCGCTCGGCCTCGACCAGGGCCTCGGCGCACTGGTGTGGAGCCCGCTCGGCTGGGGCCGCCTGACCGGCAAGATCCGCCGCGGCCAGCCCTTGCCGGAAAAGAGCCGGCTGCACGAGACCGCGAGCTTCGGCCCGCCGGTCGAGGATGAGCATCTCTATCGGGTCATGGATGCGCTCGACGCCGTGGCTGAGGAAACCGGCAAGACGGTTCCGCAGATCGCGATCAACTGGCTGCTGCGGCGCCCGACCGTTTCCTCCGTCATTATCGGCGCCCGCAACGAGGAGCAACTGCGACAGAACCTCGGCGCCGTCGGCTGGGCGCTGACGCCGGAGCACATGAAAAAGCTCGACGCCGCAAGCGAGGTCACCGCGCCCTACCCCTATTTCCCCTATCGGCGTCAGGAAGGCTTTGCCCGGCTGAACCCGCCGGCGGTTTAAACTCGCGATCGTTCATTTGGGCGGCAACGTTCGGGATTGGCCGACGCCTCTCAGTTTCGTCATCCACGGGCGAAGCAGGAGCGAAGCTCCGTCGCGGAGACCCGAGGATCCATGCCGTGACGGCTGTTGAGCAATGCGGCGGATCAGAATTCTGGACCGCTGCAACGTCGAGAGGTCGCGGCATGGATCCTAGGGTCTGCTCTCGTCGCTCCGCTCCTCGCTGCGCCCTAGGATGACGAAGCGATAGGCGTTCCGTCAATCGCCATGCATATCGGCCCGTCAACGCAAGCGAGCCTCAAAGCTTCTGCGCCGGACCCTCAGTGCAGCACGAACTCGCCATCCACCTTGCGCCATTCGTTCGGCGCGATCAGCTTCTGGTGCGTGTAGCTGACCGAATGCAGGGGCCCGTCGAGCTTGGCCTTCCAGAATTCGATGAACCTGATCAGCACCGGAAATGTCGGAGCGATGTCGTAGTCCTGCCAGACGAAGCTCTGCAGGAGATGCGGGTGGTCGGGAAAATGATAGAGAATCTTGGCCGTGGTCAGGCCGTAGCCTTTGAGCATCAGGTCCATTTCCAGATGGTCGCGCATTGCGGTCCCCAAGGTTGATTCTCCTGTCCTCCCAAGCACCAATTGTGCGCGCCGTTACTTAACTGTCTATTGATTTTTCTTGATCGCAGAACGAACTTTTCCCACAAAAACATGCAGTTAGCAGCGAACCGCGTCGAGTGCTGACAGCCTCGGAAAGCGCTCCTGCGGCATCCCGCCACGCGAATCCAACGTCTAATGTTGCCGTCGCGGCGGAACTGGTAATAATGCCGCCGAATTCGCGGCTGCGTGGCCGCGATCCCGCGGGCGTTTCAAGCCCGCGGAACTGGTTCGGGAGGAAAGCCAAGAAATGTCCGAGGTTCATGTCCATCGCGTCCAGCCGGCGTGGAAGAAGAACGCGCTGATCGACAATGACACTTACCTCAAATGGTATGCCGACAGCGTGAAGAACCCGGACAAGTTCTGGGGCAAGCACGGCAAGCGGATCGACTGGTTCAAGCCCTTCTCCAAGGTCAAGAACACCTCCTTCGACGGCAAGGTCTCGATCAAGTGGTTCGAGGATGGCCAGACCAACGTCTCGTATAATTGCATCGACCGCCACCTGAAGAAGCGCGGCGACCAGACCGCCATCATCTGGGAAGGCGACAACCCCTACGACGACAGGAAGGTCACCTACAACGAGCTCTACGAGCATGTCTGCCGGCTTGCCAATGTGATGAAGAAGCACGGCGTCAAGAAAGGGGACCGCGTCACCATCTATATGCCGATGATCCCGGAGGCGGCTTACGCGATGCTGGCCTGCACGCGTATCGGCGCCATTCATTCGGTCGTCTTCGGCGGCTTTTCGCCGGATGCCTTGGCCGGCCGCATCGTCGACTGCGAATCGACCTTCGTCATCACTGCCGACGAGGGTCTGCGTGGAGGAAAACCCATTCCTCTGAAGGAGAACACCGACAAGGCGATCGACGTTGCCGCCAAGCACCATGTCAAGGTCAAGACCGTCGTGGTCGTGCGCCGCACGGGCGGCAAGATCGGCTGGGCGCCGGGGCGCGATGTCTGGTATCACGACGAAGTCGCGACGGTGAAGCCTGAGTGCAAGCCGGAGAAGATGAAGGCCGAGGATCCGCTGTTCATCCTCTACACGTCGGGCTCGACCGGCAAGCCCAAAGGCGTGCTGCACACCACCGCCGGCTATCTCGTCTATGTGTCGATGACGCACCAATATGTTTTCGACTATCATGACGGCGACATCTACTGGTGCACCGCCGATGTCGGCTGGGTGACCGGCCACAGCTACATCGTCTATGGACCGCTCGCCAACGGCGCCACCACGCTGATGTTCGAGGGGGTGCCGAACTACCCCTCGCAGTCGCGCTTCTGGGAAGTCATCGACAAGCACAAGGTCAACATCTTCTACACCGCCCCGACAGCGCTGCGCGCGCTGATGGGCGCCGGCGACGCGCATGTCACCAAGACATCGCGAAAATCGCTGCGCGTGCTGGGCTCGGTCGGCGAGCCGATCAACCCGGAAGCCTGGGAGTGGTATTTCAACGTCGTCGGCGACGGCAAGGTGCCGATCGTCGACACATGGTGGCAGACCGAGACCGGCGGCATCCTGATTACGCCGCTGCCGGGCGCTACCGACCTCAAGGCAGGTTCGGCGACACGGCCCTTCTTCGGCGTCCAGCCGCAACTGGTCGACAGCGAGGGCAAGGTGGTGGACGGTGCGGCCGATGGCAACCTCTGCATCACCGATTCCTGGCCGGGCCAGATGCGCACCGTCTATGGCGATCACGACCGTTTCGTGCAGACCTATTTTTCCGCCTACAAGGGAAAATATTTCACGGGTGACGGCTGCCGCCGCGATGCGGACGGCTACTACTGGATCACCGGCCGCGTCGACGACGTCATCAATGTCTCCGGCCACCGCATGGGCACGGCCGAGGTCGAATCGGCTCTGGTCAGCCATGACAAGGTTTCCGAGGCCGCCGTGGTCGGCTATCCCCATGACATCAAGGGCCAGGGCATCTATTGCTATGTCACGCTGATGGCCGGCGAGCAGCCGAGCGAAGAGTTGCGCAAGGAACTCGTCGCCCATGTCCGCAAGGAGATCGGCGCCATCGCGACGCCCGACAAGATCCAGTTCGCGCCCGGCCTGCCCAAGACGCGTTCGGGCAAGATCATGCGCCGCATCCTGCGCAAGATCGCCGAGGACGATTTTTCCGCACTCGGCGACACCTCGACGCTTGCCGATCCGGCCGTGGTCGACGATCTCATCGCCAACCGGCAGAACAAGAAGGGCTGATGCGGGAAGACGCGGCATTGGGCACCGTCACCCAGTTGTGGCGCTATCCGGCGAGTTCGCTCGCCGGCGAGCGCCAGGACGCCATCCTGGTCGGCACCCACAGCATCGAGGGCGACCGTATGTTCGGCCTCGTCGATATCTCGGACAACGAGATCGCCCGGCCCGATCGTGACGCCAAATGGCACAAGGTGCCGAGCATCCGCACCCGGCTGAGCCACGGCGGCGAATTGGAAATCGCCATCCCCGATGGCGACTGGCTCGCCGCACCCAGCGCCGAATGCGACCGCGCCGTGTCGGCCTATCTCGGCTTCGGCGCGTCGATCCGGCCGTTCCGCAGGGAGAATGCGGCAGGCTATGCCGGTCCGCTGACCGCGGAACGCTACCGCAAGGCGCCGATCCATCTCCTGACCACGGCATCGCTGGCGCGGCTGAAGGCACTGCATCCGGAAGGGGCCGCCGATCCGCGCCGCTTCCGCCCCAACATCGTCGTCGACATCGCTCCGGTCGAGGGCTCGTTTCCCGAAACCGAATGGATCGGTCGAAAGCTCGCCATCGGCGACCTGGTCTTGACCATCTCCGAGCCGTGCCGCCGCTGCGGCTTCACCATCATCGCCCAGGACGGTTTCGACAATGATCCAGGGATCCTGCGCAATCTGGTCCGCCACAACGGCCACAATCTCGGCGTCTATTGCACCGTCGACCAGCCTGGCCGTGTCGAGATCGGTGCGCCGATGCGGTTTGTCTGACCTGCCGACCCAAGCCTATCGATAAAGGTCCGCCCGGGTCGGTGGCAGGCCGCTCGGGCCTCGCGCGCGTTTGGTGGCGACGGTCTGGAATATCTGCGCCGAGGCGCGTTCGAAGGTGATGGAGCAGCCGCTCAGGTAAAGCAGCCACAGCCGCGCCTTGGCTTCGCCGACCTCGGCGATTGCCTCGCCGAACCGCGCCTGCAGACGCTCGGCCCACAGCCTGCAGGTGCGGGCATAGTGCTCGCGCAAATTCTCGACATCGTAGACGAGGAAGCCGTGCGCTTCGAGATTGCCTAGCGTCATGCCGACCGTATCGAGCTCGCCACCCGGGAAGATGTATTTGATCAGCGCCCTGTATTCCGGCCCCTTGCGCAGGGTCTTCTTGATGTCGCCCTTGCTGCGCCTTGTGATGGCGTGATGCAGATAGATTCCGCCCGGTTTCAGCAGCCGGTGGACAGCGGAGAAGTAGGCCGCATGGTTTGCCAGGCCCAGATGCTCGAACATACCGATGGACGATATCTTGTCGAAGGTGCCGGTGAGCTCTGCGTAGGACTTTATCTCGATGGTGATCTTGTCCTCCAGACCCTCGGCGCGAATGCGCTCGCGGGCTAGTGAGGTCTGGGCTTGCGACAGCGATACGCCGTGTCCGACGACACCATAATTTTTCGCGGCGTGGATCAGCATCGCGCCCCAGCCGCAGCCGATGTCGAGCAATCTTTCACCCGGTTTCAGCCGAAGCTTGCGGCAGATATGGTCGAGCTTGTCGACCTGCGCCTCGTCGATGCCGTTTGCGAAATCCTGGAAATACCCGCAGCTATAGACCATGCGCTCGTCGAGAAAGAGCCCGTAGAAGGCATTCGAGATATCATAGTGATGCTGGATCGCCTCCTTGCTGGAGCCGCTGACGAACGGGTTGCGACCAGCGAGATCAACCCGCGACGTCATCTGCTTTCTCGAAAACAGCACCGCCGGCAGGTCACGCAGAAGCGCCCGTTTCGGCAATGTCTTCAGCTTCGACCGCAGCTTGCCCGTCGAAGGCAGGGCGTAGAAATCGAACAGCGATCCATCCTCGATGTCGACTGCCTTGGAAATCCACATCTCGATAAGGGTCGACAGGGACGGTCGGCGAACGATCTGCCAGACAATGTCGTGGTCGTTGATGACGAGCACGGGGCCGGTAGCGGGGCCGATCCGCTCGCCGGTCCACAGCCTGACCGCGAAGGCGGGCTTCACCGCCTCGACTACCGTTCGAACGATGCGCGCAGCTCTTTCGGTGGCGTCCATACCCTTCCCCGCTGTCGATGGCTCAATCTTGTCCGTTCGGGACCTGGATCGCAAGCCAAAGCATACGGCGCCATCTTCCGGCAAGGATGCCTTTTTCAGCATGGCACTTGTCATTTGCTGCAACGCACCCCATCATGAGGGTGTGTTCAACAAATCGAAAGGAGGTGATCCGATGTCGAGTGATTTCGTTTTCCAGAACGTGGCCTCAGCGGATTGCACTTTCGGGAAGCAGTCTTCCCGTTAAGGCGCGAGATGCGCGGCGGGTGACGTGAACGTCACCGCCATTGAGCCGCGCCATGGACGGAAACACGGAAGGCCGCCGGCTTCGAAAGAAGCGGCGGCCTTTTCCGTTTGGGCTGGGTTCTACTTGGTCAAAGCAAGGGTTTCGATGTTGCGGGCGATTGTCTGAAAGGCCGAATCCAATTCGGCGCCGTCGGCGGCCTGATAGAAGTGCTTGACTGAACCGGTATCGGGGCTGGCACAGTTCTGGAGCGTCGAAGCGGCATTCGTCTTATCGAGTTTGAAGCCGATCGTGAATATCTCTATGCCTTTGTCGCGCATGGCGGCGCAGAGTTTTGTCGCGGCCGTGCGGGTCGTTTCCTTGCCGGCATCGTTATAGACTCCGCCAACGCTGGTCGCGTCGAAATAGGACAGGTTGAATTCGCCGTCTGTCATAAGGATCGCGTACTTGCCAACTTTCTTGGGATCGAATTTGGCTGGCCGCTGAGAGGCATTGAGCACGCCGCCCCAGCTTTCCGACAGCATATACCAGGTCCATTGAACGCCGATGTGGCCGGCAGTACCCCCGAGGCGCCAAGATTCTTGATGACATTCTTGAGCGTGGCGACGTCAGCCGTCAAAGGGACGAGTGCGGCGGCCGGGCAAGCCGCAGTGTTTGTGTTAGCGGCAAAGCTAGACAACAGATAGTCGCGGTTGACCATGCTGGAGCCAGGACCCGCTTCCGAATATTGATCGGTCCCCTTGCGTTCGGTGGCGCAATTATCCGGGCGCGGGGATGCCGAAGCAGGTTGAGCGCTCGCATTGCCGGGCGCCTGCTTGCGCTGACTGGCATTGGCTTCCACATAGACGCTGCTGGCCGCAAGTTGGCCGGTATTGACCGAATTGGCGTAGGGCACGATGGAGAGGCGAACGCGCGGCTTGTTCGGGTCCTGAGTACCCAGGAAGCTGTCCACCGCATTGGCGGCGGCGGTCCTCAGGTCCTTGATTTTCTGACCGGCCATCGATCCGGTTACATCGAGCATCATCGCCACTTCGATGGTCTTGTCCGAATAAAGCGATGTTGTCGAAGCAGTGACCCGCCTCGCATCGTCCGTGCCGAAAATCGGGAAGAACAGGGCAACATCGACGTGGGCGTCCACCTGGACCGTTTTTGCGATCTTGTCGACGATCAGCCGGTCAAGAACGACTTGGCCGGCCTGCAGAATTCCGGCGGCAGCGTTGGCGTCGAGAAAGGCCTGCACGGATTTGTTTGCGTCGGCCTCCTTGATGGCACCCGTGGTCAGGTCACGTGCCGTCGATGTCACCGCCGCGTCGACGACGCCCTGCAGGCTCGATTTGGCATTGTAGAGCTGCGTGACATTGACCGAGAAGCCCGCGACCAGCGCCAAGACCGAGGCAGCAAAGCCGAACAGGACCGCGAAATTTCCACCGCGATCTCTGGCGAACCTGCCGACCGCGTGAATAAGACCCCCGCAATTCCGCATCCAACAGCCTCCGCTTGCCTCGGCCTCGTCGCCGCAGACAGGGCAATGCAGGATTCCAGCCGGATGACTCCGCCTCACGCCGGGACACCTTCGGCCAGATATCAAGCTGTTGTTTTTGCTTGCTTTAGACCTTCGCGAAAGTGAACGACTGGTAAACGAAAAACCACGATCCTCGCCGCGTTTATCAGACGCTTACCATGCTCGAGGCGAGGCAATTGCCGAGGTCTTGGCGACGTCCTGTTGCGGCACAGGCCTTCTGTGCGGAAGCGGACCAACTGTCCCAGGGTTGCGAGGCATGGCACAAACCTACAGCATGTCGCGGCGAATGGGATTCGCCCGACCTGCTGTAGGCTTCTGATTTAATGCGTGTCGTTGTCCCGGAACCGAGGACACTTCCGGGCGACATGTATTAGCCAACGCGTTGAGATTCAGATCAGGCCGAGTCGAAAATGGCTGACGCCGAGAACTAGGCCAGCATCTGCGCGCTGGCCGTCCTGTCGATACCGCGGTGGGGTGGATTGAACAGCCTGCCTTGCTGTTCGTAGGTCCATACCTTGAACAAGGTGAGCCGGTGCGGGCCGAAACTGTGCAGCAAGGGAACGTCGGTGGCGTCGCGGCCGCGCGCGATGACGACGCGACCAACCCTGGGCCGGTTATGGCGCGGATCGAACGTGTACCACTTGCCGTCGAGGAACGCTTCCATCCAGGCCGAGAAATCCATCGGCGCCGGATCGGCCGGCACGCCGATGTCGCCGAGATAGCCGTTCACGTAGCGCGCCGGAATGTTCATGCAACGGCAAAGCGTGATGGCCAGATGGGCGAAGTCGCGGCACACCCCGACGCGTTCCTCGTGCGCCTGCGCGGCAGTGCGGGTCGAACGCGCATAGCCATAGCCGAAGGACAGGCGGTTGTGGACATAGTCGACAATCGCCTGCACCCGCGCCCAACCGGACGGAAGATGGCCGAAAAGCTGCCAGGCGAGATTGCTCAGATGATCTGTCTCGCAATAGCGGCTGCCCAGGAGATAGAAGAGCACCTCGTCGGGTAACTCGCCGACCGGCATTTCCCGGGCCAGCGTGTTGACCTCGTCCGTCTCGCCACTGTCCTCGACAACCGCGTCGTAGAGGATGCGAAAGCCGCCGGCGGGCGCGGTGAAACGGCGGCAGGCATTGCCATGCAGGTCGTGATAGAGCCTGGTCGGCACCGATGGCGAGATGAGCACACGTGTCTGCCGCTTGATGTCGGCCCGCCTGTCCTTGTGGATTTCGAGCAGAGAAATCACCGGGGTTGCCTCGGCGCATTCAATCGCGATCTCGTAGCCGAGGCGTATCAGCATGGGCGTCGTCCCTGGTTCGCGTGATGGGAATTGTACGATTTCAAACGTTGCGAGGTGACGGTGGTTCCCTGGATCGCGACCCAAAAGCGCTCTCGCGCTTTTCATGTCGGCACCTTGGCGTTACGGTTGCGTCCTCCCTCGACACCCTCCCCCGGACTTCAAGGAAAATCATGTTTGCTGGCAAAAAATTCGCCGCCTTCCTCTTCGATATGGACGGCACGCTCATCAATTCCATCGCCTCGGCGGAGCGGGTCTGGGGCGACTGGGCGCTGCGCCACGGCCTCGACGTCGCGGCCTTCCTGCCGACAATTCATGGCGTGCGGGCGATCGAGACCATCACCGCCCTTGCACTCCCGGGCGTCGACCCGACACACGAAGCCGATTTACTGCTGAAGGCCGAGGCCGACGATCTCGAGGGCATCCTCCAGATCTCCGGTGCCGTGGCGTTTCTCAACGCGCTGCCGCCGGAGCGCTGGGCGATCGTAACCTCGGCGCCACGCTCGTTGGCGCTTGCACGCATGAAGGTCGCCGGCATTCCTGTCCCTGGGGTCCTCGTCGCGGCGGAGGATGTTTCCCGTGGCAAGCCGGCGCCCGACTGTTTCCAGCTCGGCGCAAGACGGCTTGGCTTCGACGCGCGTGACTGCCTGGTGTTCGAGGATGCCCCGGCTGGCATCGCGGCGGCGGAGGCGGCGGGAGCGTCGGTCATGGTGATCAACGCCACGCACCAGCATCCCCTGGCAACACAGCATGCCACGATCGCCGGTTACGATGACATCGACATCACCGTCGACGAACGCGGCTGGGTTGCGCTCGAGCCCCAGCGCAACGCAGCTTAGAGTGCAGCGCGGCCTGGAGTGTGCCGAGATTCAGGTCAGGCCGAGTCGAAAACGGAAGCTGCCGAGAACCGGAACGGAGCGTACTGAGGTATATGTGAGCAACGGAAGCGCAGGCAGCTTCCGTTTGCAGGCCGGTCTCATCTGAATATCAACACACTCTAGAAGTCGCTGGTCAGGCCTTTGACCTCCCAGTCGCCATAGCGGCCGGGTTCCTTGCCGCCGCGGCCGCCGATTTCCCGGGGCAGTGCTGCTTCCTTGCGGCGGTAGTCTTGCCGCCTTGCCTCGGCTTCCTGCAGCGCGCGGCGGGCGGCGGGCGTCAGCTCTTTTGGCGGCTCGCCGTCATCCGTGCCGGCTGGCGTTTTACTGGTTTCATCGTTCATGCGATATCTCGAGCGGATTGAAACAGGAACAGGCGTTTCCCATCATATAGCGATGACGTCACGAGGATCGACCCTTTTTCACCACCATCCGGACAGGAGCAGACGATGAACACCATTCGCACCGCCATGCTTCTCGCCGCCATGACTGCGCTGTTCATGGGCGTCGGCTTCCTGATCGGCGGTTCGGGCGGCATGATGATCGCCCTGCTGGTCGCTGCCGGCACCAATTTGTTCAGCTACTGGAACGCCGACAAGATGGTGCTGTCGATGAACCGCGCCGTCGAGGTCGACGAGAAGAACGCGCCGGAATATTACGCCATCGTCCAGGCACTGGCCAAACAGGCCGGGCTGCCGATGCCGAAAACCTATCTGATCGACAATCCGCAGCCGAATGCCTTTGCCACCGGCCGCAATCCGCAGAACGCGGCCGTCGCCGCCTCCACCGGCCTGCTGCAGCGGCTGACCCATGAAGAGGTCGCCGCCGTGATGGCGCATGAGCTCGCCCACGTCCAGCACCGCGACACGCTGACCATGACCATCGTCGCCACCTTTGCCGGTGCCATCTCGATGCTCGGGAATTTCGCCTTTTTCCTTGGCGGCAACCGCGACAACAACCCGTTCGGCTTTGTCGGCGTGCTGGCGGCGATGATCGTCGCGCCCTTCGCGGCCATGATCGTGCAGATGGCGGTCAGCCGCACCCGCGAATACGAGGCCGACCGGCGCGGCGCCGAAATCTGTGGACACCCGCTATGGCTGGCCTCCGCGCTTGACAAGATCGCCCGCGGGGCCGAACGCATTCCCAACCCCGATGCCGAGCGCAATCCCGCGATGGCGCATCTCTTCATCATCAACCCCCTGCATGGCGAGCGCATGGACAGTCTGTTCTCCACCCATCCGAGCACCGACAACCGCATCGCCGCCCTGCAGGCAATGGCGCGGCAGATGGGCGATGGCGCTCCGCGAACCGCGCAGCGGCAGGCACCGACGCCACCGCTAATGGACGAGCCGCAAGCAGCTGGACCGTGGGGCAAGCCGGCCGAACCGGAACAGCCGGCCGAACCGGCCAGCCCGAAATCCAATCCGTGGGGTCGCAACCCGACCGGGCCCAAGGGCCGGTGGTCGTGAGCGTGGCGGGCAGAGCACCTCGACGCACGGTTGCAGGCGATCAGGAACACAATGCCGGCGGCGAGTTCGTTGCCGGCCTCGCCGCGCGGAAGGCTGCGGCGCGGCTGCTGGCCGCAGTCATCGATGCCCGCACGCCGCTTGATGGCCTGACCGACCACGAGAACGGCCATCCGCAATACAGGGTCCTCGATTTGCGCGACCGTGGCCTGGTGCGCGCCATACTGGTAACCGCGCTGCGCTACCGCATGACCATCTCGGGACTGCTGGCGCGGCGCCTGGAAAAGCCGCTGCCGCCCAACGCGACCGCCTTGTCGCACATATTGCATGTGGCGGCAGCGCAGATCCTGTTCCTCGACATTCCCGACAGCGCCGCCGTCGACCTAGCCGTGACCCACGCCAAGTCCGACCCCCGCACGCAGCGTTTTTCCGGCCTGGTCAACGGCGTGCTGCGCACGCTGGCGCGAGCCAAGGAAGCCGAGCTTCCGGCCGCGCTTGCCGCCACAGACGAAGCGCCAAAATGGTTTTCCGACCGGCTGAAGGCCGCCTATGGCACCGAGAAGGCCCGGCAGATCCTGGCTGCCCATCGCCACGAGGCGCCGGTCGATTTCTCGGTCAAGGCCGATGCCGAACTCTGGGCCGAAAAGCTCGGCGGCATTGTCCTGCCCACCGGAACGGTTCGGGTGGAGAAGCTAGCCTGCGCCGTCACGGAATTGCCGGGCTTCGCGGAGGGGGCATGGTGGGTCCAGGATGCTGCGGCCAGCCTTCCCGCCCGGTTGTTCGGCGATGTCGCCGGCCTGCGCGTCGCCGACCTTTGCGCAGCGCCCGGCGGCAAGACCGCGCAGCTCATTCTCGCTGGCGCCAGGGTCACAGCGGTAGACACCTCGAAGAACCGCCTGGCGCGGCTGGCGCAGAATCTCGGCCGCCTCGGCCTCTCCGCCGACATCGTCCAGGCCGATCTGCTCAAATACGAGCCCAGCGAATTGTTCGACGCCGTGCTGCTCGATGCGCCATGTTCCTCGACGGGCACGGTGCGGCGGCATCCGGACGTGCCGTGGACCAAGACGGCGGCGGACGTCGAAAAACTCGCCGACTTGCAACGCAGGCTGCTCGCGCGCGCCGTTACACTGGTCAGGCCCGGCGGTAGGATCGTCTTTTCGAATTGTTCCCTCGATCCGATCGAGGGCGAAGAACTGCATCGTTCCTTTCTCAAGGACACGGCTGCGGTCATTGACGATCCGCTGCGGCAAGGCGAGATCGCCGGCATCGATTCGTTCCTGACGCCGCAAGGCACACTGCGCACCACGCCCGCCGATCTTGACCTCGGCGCGCCGGAGTGCTCCGGTCTGGACGGCTTCTTCGCCGCGCGCATGCGTCGAACCTCGGCCTAAGCACTGGGATTTGCAGATTTTTTTAGGAAGGAACCGGTCCAAAAGCAGGGGACCCGGCGCCGTCCTATGGAATTCGCCTTCGCATAAATTCTTGAATCATATAAGCTTGTGCTTGGGGTAGAGGACGATCAGGAGGGGTTTTGGCACTGGCTGCCAGCAACACGACGCGTCTGTGGACGCTGGTCGCGAAGGAGTTCTGGCGCAAGACGCGCCGGCGCCTGCGTGCCAGCCCGGTCTATCGCTGGCGCTATTCCGGCCGCACGCCCGAACGTGTCCTGATCGCGCCGCCGGACCTGCGCCTCGCCGACCCGCAGATCGCACTCGAGATCTATTACGGCCGCTATCCCCTATCTGGCCATCTGGTCGAGACCGGCGGCAAATCCCCTTTCCAGATCAATGTCCCCAATCACGGGTGGCAGAAGACGCTGCATGGCTTCCGCTGGCTGCGCCACATGCGTGCCGCTGGCACGGAGCTCGCCGCGGCAAACGCCCGCGCGCTCGTCTCCGACTGGATCGCCATGCATGGCAACCATATTTCAGGCATCGCCTGGGAGCCAGGCACGACGGCCAAACGCATCATCGCCTGGCTGCAGCATTCCTCCGTCGTGCTGCAGGGCGCCGAGTTCCCCTTTTACCGCGCTTTCCTGAAATCGCTCGCCATGCAGATCCGCTATCTCAGGTCGATGGCGCGCGAAATGCCCGACGGCAAGGATCGGCTGCGCGCCCGTATCGCGCTGGCCTTCGCGGCACTGTCCCTGCCGGCGCCGGCTTCCGCGCTGCGCGGCGCCACCCGCAACCTTGCCGGGGAACTCAATCGCCAGATCCTTGCCGACGGCGGCCATATCTCGCGCAATCCAATGGCTGTGCTGGAAATCCTCGCCGACCTCCTGCCGCTGCGCCAGACCTACGCCAACCAGGCCGAAGCGCCGCCGCAGGCGCTGATCGGCGCCATTGACCGCATGCTGCCGGCGCTGCGCTTCTTCCGCCATCAGGATGGCAGCCTCGCCCGCTTCAACGGTATGGGCGCCACAATCCATGACCGCATCGCCACCATCCTGCGCCATGACGACACCGCCGGCTCCCCGCTGCTGCATGCACCGCATTCGGGCTATGAACGGCTGGCGATCGGCGGCACCACCGTGATCGCCGATACCGGCCTGCCGCCGCCGGTCGACGTGTCCAATGCAGCCCATGCCGGCTGCCTCGCCTTCGAACTGTCGTCGGGCCGCCAGCACTATATCGTCAATGCCGGCATCGACACCTACGGCGCCGCGGAGTTCCGGCCACTGGCCCGCGCCACCGCAGCGCATTCGACAGCCACCATCAACGACACGTCTTCGGCGCGTTTCACCCACGCGCTGCGGGTCAACGACCAGTTGGGATCACCATTGATCGGCGGCCCGCAGCAAGTGCAGTGCAAGCGCATCGACCAGAAGGGCGTCCACGGCTTCATCGCCCGTCATGACGGGTATCTGCAGCGTTTCGGCTTCCTGCACGAACGTGAGCTGAAACTCTCCTCGGACGGCAATGTGCTGGCGGGCCGGGACCGGTTCCAGCGACCCGGCAACGCCGCGATCCGCAACAGCGGCCGCGATTTCATCACGGTGCGCTTTCACGTCCATCCGGACATCAATCTGCTGCAGGACGAACAGGAGCGGCTGGTGCTGACCGCCGATCTGGCCGACACCTGGGTGTTCACCTCGGACGAGGTGGTGCCCGAAGTTGAGGAATCGATCTATTTCGCCGGTCTGGGCGGGCCGCGCCGCAGCCGCCAGATCGTGCTCGCCTTCAAGGCGTCCGACATTGCCGAAGTCCATTGGCAGCTGACGCGGACAAAGATCGCCGGTTATCCCGAAAACAACTGAACCGCCGCCAAACCAGTCGGCTCAAGCCTGCTGCGGGATACCGAAGGCGTCATAGGTGCTGAGCGATGGCGGGCCGGCGAAGGCGAAGCGGATCTTGTCGACCATCGCCGCCGCCTCGCCGCTTCGGTCATAGCGCTCGGCATCCTCTGCCGTGCTCCAAACGGTGATTGCCATGAACGTGTCGCGCGCCTGGTGCTGCTGCAGCAGAACGGCGCTGATATTGCCCTTGGCAGCGCGGATGGCGGGGATCGCCTCGGCCTCGTAGACGTCCCGCACCCGCTCCGTCGTGTCCGGCAACGCCCTGAACTGGCCAATACGCACGAATGCCATAGGTTTTCCTCCATCGCGAGCACATGAGCCTATACTGGATGCCCTCAATTTCATATGAAACCGTCGAATGACGCGCCACGCTTGATTTCCGGGCCTCATATGCTACGGCGCGGGGCATCCATCACACCAGCCGTGAAAGGCCGCCAGCCAATGGCCGTCGCCGCCAAGAACATTCCCGCCCCGGACCTCGTTCCCGTCCGCCGTGCCTTGCTCTCCGTCTTCGACAAGACCGGGCTGATCGATTTCGCCAGGGCACTGGCCGCGGCCGGCGTCGAGCTCGTCTCCACCGGCGGCACGGCAAAAGCGATCGCCGAAGCCGGCATGGCGGTGCGCGATGTCTCCGAGCTCACCGGTTTTCCCGAGATCATGGACGGCCGCGTCAAGACGTTGCACCCGTCCGTGCACGGCGCGCTGCTTGGCGTGCGCGACGATCCCGAGCATACATTGGCGATGCGCAAATACGGCATCGAGCCGATCGATCTTGTCGTCTCCAATCTTTATCCGTTCGAGGAGGTCCGCCGCTCCGGCGCCGACTACGCGGCGATCGTCGAGAATATCGACATTGGCGGCCCGGCGATGATCCGTGCCTCGGCCAAGAACCATGCCTATGTCGCCATTGTCACCGATCCCGGCGACTACGCCGCGGTGCTCAACGCGCTGGAGATGAACATCGGCTCGCTGTCGCTGGATTTCCGCAAGAAGCTGGCGGCCAAGGCCTTCGCCCGCACCGCCACTTATGACGCGGCGATCTCGGGCTGGTTCGCCGAGGCGCTGGAGATCGAGCATCCGACCTGGCGCGCCTTCGGCGGCAGGCTTGCCGAGGTCATGCGCTACGGCGAAAACCCGCATCAGGATGCCGGCTTCTACGTCAATGGCGACAAACGGCCGGGCGTCGCCACGGCGCGGCAGCTGCAGGGCAAGCAACTATCCTACAACAACATCAACGACACCGACGCCGCCTTCGAACTGGCCGGCGAGTTCGATCCGAACCGCTCGGCCGCCGTCGCCATCATCAAGCACGCCAATCCGTGCGGCGTGGCCGAAGGTACGTCGCTGAAAGCGGCCTACGCCAAGGCGCTCGCCTGCGACCCGGTCTCGGCCTTCGGCGGCATCGTCGCCTTGAACCGCACCCTTGACGCCGAGGCGGCCGAGGAAATCGTGAAAACCTTCACCGAGGTGATCATCGCCCCCGACGCCACCGACGAGGCCGCGGCAATCATAGCTGCAAAGAAGAATTTGCGCCTGCTGGTCACCAGCGGCCTGCCCGACCCGCGCACGGCAGGCACGACGGTCAAGTCGGTTTCCGGTGGCCTGCTCGTCCAGGGCCGCGACAACGCCGTGGTCGACGACCTCGATCTGAAGGTGGTGACGAAGCGCGCGCCGACGCCCAGCGAAATGGCCGATCTGAAATTCGCCTTCCGCGTCGCCAAGCACGTCAAGTCGAACGCCATCGTCTATGCCAAGGACGGTGCCACCGTCGGCATCGGCGCCGGCCAGATGAGCCGGGTCGATTCCTCACGCATCGCCGCGCGCAAGGCGGTCGACGCGGCGGAGACGGCAGGCATGGCGGAGCCGTTGACCAAGGGCTCGGTGGTCGCTTCGGACGCCTTCTTTCCCTTCGCCGACGGCCTGCTGTCGGCCATCGAAGCCGGTGCCACCGCCGTGATCCAGCCGGGCGGTTCGATGCGCGACGACGACGTCATCGCCGCCGCCGACGAACACGGCATCGCCATGGTGTTCACAGGCGTGCGGCATTTCCGGCATTGAGGAGCTTCTTCCCTTCTCCCTTGTTGTTGTGGGAGAAGGAAGAGGCGCTGCTATTCAACTGGCCGATCCGCCGGATACGGCGTGCGAACCAGGATCGCCATGCCGATGGCCAGGAACAGGATAATCGCCGCCATGCCGAGCCGCGCCGAGCCGCTGGTTGCGGTAATCGTCGCCACCATGAACGGCGCCAGGAAACTGGTTGCGCGGCCGGCTAGCGCATAGATGCCGAAATAGCGGCCGGATTCGGCTGCGGTCACGCTGCGCGCCATGTAGGAGCGCGACGACGCCTGCACCGGCCCGAAAGCCAGGCCGATCAGCAGGCCGTACATGATGTAGGCCTTTTCGGCCGCCGTGCCGAACAGGCCTCCCGAGTCGGCGGTCGAAAGCTGGATCAGGCCAAGCAGCGTGAAGCCCGGGCCGGTCGAGACGACGCCGATGGTGGCGATGGACAGCATGACCAACGAAATCATCACCACCGCCTTGGAACCCAGGCCGGTGTCGAGCCGCGCCGCGATCCAGCAACCGAAGATGGCGACGACGTTGAGGATGATGCCGAACATGCCGATCTCGGTGATAGACCATTGGAACATGCCCGCCGCGAAGGTGCCGCCCAGCGCCAGCAGCGCATTGACGCCGTCCTGGTAGATCATGCGGGCGACGAGGAAGCGGAAGATGCCGCCACGCTTGCGCACCTCGGCCAGCGTCGATTTCAGCTCCGACAGGCCTTCGCGCACCGCCGGCCCGATCGGGATGCCCTTGATGGCGTCGGGCGTGAAGAAGAACATCGGCAGGATGAACAGGAAATACCATCCGGCCGACAGCGGCCCGGTGGCGCGGGCATCCTCGCCCAGCTGCGGGTCAAGACCGAACAATGGGGTGATGCCGATGATCGTCTTGCCGGTTTCCGGCGAGCCGGCCAGGCAGGTGACGACGAAGATCAGTGCGATCATGCCACCGAGATAACCGAGGCCCCAGGCCACGTTGGAGATGCGGCCGATCTCGCTCTTCGGCACCAGGCGCGGCATCATGGAATCATTGAAGACGGTAGAAAACTCCGCCGCCACCGATGCCAGCGAGAACAGCGCCACGATCAGGAACAGGTTCGAGCCGGGCGCGGCGAACCAGAGCAAGGTGAGACTGGTGACCTTGATCGCGGCGAAGAAGGCGATCCATGGCTTGCGCGGTCCGGTCTGGTCGGCGATCGAACCGAGGATCGGCGACAGCACCGCGATGACCAGCCCGGCAGCGGCGATGCCATAGCCCCAGACGGCTTGGCCGGTGGTGGGATCGCCCGCCATGCGCGAAACGAAATAGGGGCCGAAAATGAAGGTGGTGACGACCGTGAAGAACGGCTGCGCCGCCCAGTCGAAGAACATCCACCCCCAAATGCCGCGCCCGGACGCCCGCTGGATTGTCTCTACCGCCATAGTGATTCCCCCGGCACCCGCTCCGCCCATTTCGGGCGCCATGTCTGCATGTTTCGAATATTCATGCAAATGGACAAGCGCTGGCTCACATTCCCGTCAAATCGCTCATCAGGCCCGACGCAACCGACAGCCGCGACACGGTGATGTCGCCGCCTTCCGTCAGCGCCTGTAGCCGATCGCGGATGCGCGCCACCCGCTCGCCGCCGGCTTCGAGCCAGGCCGCCACCGGATCGGCCGCCTTGGACTGGCCGGTGAGCGCGGCGACCGCGATACCGCGCCGTGCCGCGCCGATCGTGTCGGTGGCGCGGGACAGAGCGAGTTGATCATAATAGTCCGAAGGCGTGATCGAGCGCGCCGCATCCTCGACGCGCGGGATGCGGAAGGCGTCGCTGACGGCGAAGAACGCCCTGGCGGCCGCGACAATATCGGCACCGGCGGTGCGCGCCGTCAGCGCGATATCGGGGATGAGCTCCGCCGCCTCGCTCATCGCCAGCTGCTCGGCCAGCTTCTCCGGGGCGCCAGCCTTGAACAGCCCGTGCCGCTTCTCCTCGATCCGCTCGCGGGAAAAAGCCGGCAGCAGCGATACCAGTTTGGGCTCCAGCGCCTTGCGCGCCTCCTGCAGTTCGGCGATGCGCTGGCCGAGCGGTGCCGTGCCGGCATCGTTCTTCAGATACCAGCCGCTGCTCATATAGATGAGCCGGCTCACCATCTGGTAGAGATCGAGCTGCACCTGGCCGTCGATCTGGTTGTCGAGCGCGTCGATCTCGCGATAGAGCGCCGGCAGCGCAAAGCCATCGCGCACCACGGCGAAGGTGCGCACCACATCGGCGGCAGTGCGCCCCGTCGCTTCCTGCAGCCGGTTGACGAAGGACGGCCCTCCGCGATTGACCAGGTCGTTGGCCACGACACGGGCGATGATCTCGCGGCGCAGCCGATGACCGTGGATCTCGGAAGCGTATTTCTTCGCCATCCGGTCCGGGAAATAGCCCATCAGATCGCGGTCGAAATGCGCATCGTCCGGCACGTCGCTGGCGACGATGTCGGAAAACAGCACGATCTTGGCATATGCGAGCAGAACGCCAAGCTCGGCCCGGGTCAGCGGCTCGCCGCGTGCCTCGCGCTCGGCAAGAGCTACCGGCGACGGCAACGTCTCGACCACACGATCGAGCAGGCCGCGCGCCTCCAGCGCCGTCATGAAGCGGCTTTGATGCGCGATGTCGGCGAGACCGCGCTTGCGGGCGATCGAAAGCGCCAGCGTCTGCTGGTAGTTGTTGGACAGCACCAGGCCGCCAACCTCGTCGGTCATCTCGGCCAGCAGCTTGTTGCGCGCCGGACGTGTCAGCGATCCCTTGCGCATGGCGGACGCCAGCGCGATCTTGATGTTGACCTCGACGTCGGAGCAGTTGACGCCGCCCGAATTGTCGATGGCGTCGGAATTGCAGCGGCCGCCATTCATGCCGAACTCGATGCGTGCGCGCTGCGTCACACCGAGATTGGCGCCCTCGCCGATCACCTTGGCGCGCGCGTCGAGCGCGGTGATGCGGACGGCATCGTTGGCGCGGTCGCCGACCTCGGCATTGGTTTCGGTCGACGCCCTGAGATACGTGCCGATGCCGCCGAACCACAACAGGTCGACCGGCGCCTTGAGGATGGCGGTCATGATCTCGACCGGCGTGGCGGTCGTCTTGGCGAGGCCGATCGCGACCGCCGCGGCCGCCGGCAAGGTGATCGACTTCTGGTTGCGCGAGACGATGACGCCGCCTTCCGACAGCTTGGTCTTGTCATAGTCCTGCCAGCTCGAACGCGGCAACGCGAACATGCGCTCGCGCTCGGCCATCGAGGCCGCCATGTCAGGATCCGGATCGATGAAGATGTCGCGATGGTCGAAGGCGGCGATCAGCCGCGTTTTCGGCGACAACAGCATGCCGTTGCCGAACACGTCGCCCGACATGTCACCGACACCGACAACAGAGAACGGCGAGGTTTGGACATCGCGGTTCATCTCGCGGAAATGCCGCTTGACCGCTTCCCAGGCGCCCTTGGCGGTGATGCCCATCTTCTTGTGGTCGTAGCCGGCCGAACCGCCGCTGGCGAAGGCATCGTCGAGCCAGAAGCCGTGCTTCTCCGAGATGGCGTTGGCGGTGTCGGAGAAGGTCGCCGTGCCCTTGTCGGCGGCGACGACGAAATAAGGATCGTCCTGGTCGCGGCGCACTACGCCGGCCGGCGGAATGACGCCGTCCAGGCCGATATTGTCGGTGATCGACAGCAGGCTGGAGACAAAGTTCTTGTAAGCCGAGGTGCCGGCCTCGAAAATGGCGTCGCGGCCGGCGCTCATCGGCAGCTTCTTGGGATAGAAGCCGCCTTTGGCGCCGACAGGCACGATGACGGCATTCTTGACCTGTTGCGCCTTGACCAGGCCGAGCACTTCGGTGCGGTAGTCCTGGGCGCGGTCCGACCAGCGCAAGCCGCCACGCGCCACCGGGCCGAAGCGCAGATGCAGGCCTTCGACCTCGGAGCCGTAGACGAAGATTTCCCGCCATGGCCGCGGCGCCGGCAATCCCTCGACCGCCTGCGATTCGAGCTTGATCGCCAGCGACTGGCCTTTCTCTTTCGTATCGGCAACGAAATGATTGGTGCGCAGCGAGGCTTCGATCAGATTTAAATAGCGACGGATGATGGTGTCGTCGTCGATGTTGGGCACATCTTCCAGCGCATCCCTGATCTTGGCCTTGAGGTGCTTGGCCGCCACCACGCCTTCCGTTTCCGCCGTCGGGCCGAGCCGCGCGATGAACAGGTCATGCAGGCCGCGCGCGATCTCGGGATAGCGGTTGAGCGCCGCGGCAATGAAATCCTGGCTCTGCGGAATGCCGACCTGCTGCAAATAGCGGCCATAGGCGCGCAGGATCGTGATCTCGCCCGACCACAGGCCGGCGGTCTGGGCAAGGCCATTATAGCCATCATTGTCGACATCGCCGCGCCATACCGACAGGAAAGCGTCCTCGAACAGCGCGCCGCCGTCGGCGAGGTCGATCGGCTTGCCGTAGCTGTTCTCCAGCTCCATGTCGTGGATGAAGACCAAGCCCGACTGGTCGTCGCCGACCTCGAAGGTGCGCTCACTGATGACACGGAAGCCGATGTTCTCCAGCACCGGAACGCGCCGCGACAACGCCACCGGGCTGCCATGGTGATAGATCTTCAGCGCCGCCTGGTGTGGCTTCTGCTCGGCATGGCGGTAATAGTCGATGGCGATCGGATTGCCGGCGCTGATCTTGGCGATACGCCCGGCGTCGGCCAGCGCCACCGCCGCGCTGAACGTATCCCGGTAGCTCTCCGGCAGCCGCGCGGCGATCGCTTTCAATGCCGGGTCGCTGCCGCTGGCTTCCGCTGCGTCGGCAAGCGCATCTTCCCAGGTGCGCACGATGTCGCGGATCGCCGCCTCTATCGTCGCCTGCTCGACCTTCGGCGTCTTGCCGCCGGAGCGGCCGATGATGAAGTGAACGCGCGCCAGCCCGCCTTCGGGGAAGGCCGGGTAGTAGGCCGACAGCCGGCCCTCGAACACGGTTTTCAGATAGGCGCCGATCTTCTCGCGCACGACGCTGTCGTAGCGGTCGCGCGGCACGAAGACGAGGATCGAGACGAAACGGTCGAACTGGTCGGCGCGCACCAGCGCTCGCACGCGGGGCCGTTCGACCAGGCCGAGAATGGCAGCGGCATGCTTGCGCAGGATCGGAACCGGCACCTGGAACAGCTCGTCGCGCGGGTAGCTTTCCAGCACGTTGATCAGCGCCTTGCCGGAGTGGTCATGGCGGTCGAACCCGGACTTGGCGATGATGGTTTCGGCCTTGGACCTCAGATACGGGATCTTCATCACCGACCGCGTATAGGCGGTCGAGGTGAACAGGCCGACGATGCGCAGTTCGCCCGCCAGCGCACCCTTGGCGGTGTAGGTCTTGACGCCGATGTAGTCGAGATAGATGCGCCGGTGCACCAGCGACTTTGCATTGGCCTTGGTGACGATCAGCGGCTCCGGTCCGTGCAGGAAAGCACGGATTTCCGGCGTCGTCGTCACCGCCTCGGTCCCGCGCCTCAGCACCAGCACGTCCGGGTCGGTCAGGATGCCGAGGCCGGGCTTTTCGGCGCGTTCCAGATTGCCGCTTTCCTCGCCGCCGGTATATTTGAATTCACGCATGCCGAGGAAGGTGAAGTTGTCGTCGCGCAGCCACTCCAGGAAGGCGATGGCCTCGGCGACGCTCTTCTTGTCGAGCGGCACCGCCGAATAGCGGAATTCGGAGATTGCCTGATCGAGCCGGGCCAGCATCGGCCGCCAGTCGTTGACCGCGGCGTGGACCTGTCCAAGCATCTTGCGCAGCCGCTCGGTCAAGCCATTTGCCTGTTCGGGCGTCAGCCGGGGAATATGCACATGTATCACGCTCAGCCGGTCGTGGCTGCCGTCGTCCTTGGCGAAATTGCCGTCGCCGAGGATTTCGTCCACACCCGTCTTGCCATGGCGAACCGTGATCACCGGATGGGTGACCAGGGTCGGTTCACCTGATGTCTCTGTGACCTCGCCGAGGATGGAATCGAACAGGAACGGCATGTTGTCGTTGACGACCGTGATGACGGTCACCGGGCGGCCTTCGCGAACGACGCCCGAATCGGCTTCGACGGCGACGACGCACTCACCCTTTTTGTGAACGGCGACCGCCTGGCCGGCGAGATCGGCGGCACGTTCGAGGTCCGTCACGTCGTAGGCGGCGATATCCTCCGCCGGCGCGCGGGCGAGCAGGTAATCAGTGAGCCTGGCCGGTCTGTCCTCGATCTTCGCCGCAGGTGCCTTCTTCTTCGACTTGGCTGCGGACTTCACACTGGCCATGACGCTTCTTCCCTCCCGTCGCATGCTTTTGCGACTATGGTAGCAGATGACCGCTGTTTGGCGACAAAGGTTTGACGGCTTGCTAAGAATTATCGGAATTCGGCGGCAAGGCATCGCCTGACGAGGAGAAATGATCCATGACCGGCAAAATCACCGCGCTTGACTTGGCCTCGGGAGAGCTGAGCGAGCCGACAAAAGCCTATTTCGCCAAATGCGAGGAAAAGCTCGGGCTCGTCCCCAACGTGCTCAGGGCCTATGCCTTCGACGACAAGAAGCTGCGCGCCTTCACCGACATGTATAACGACCTGATGCTGGGCGAATCCGGCCTGTCGAAGCTGGAACGCGAGATGATCGCTGTCGCCGTCTCCTCCATCAACCACTGCTACTATTGCCTGACCGCCCATGGCGCTGCGGTGCGTCAGCTCTCGGGCGATCCCTTGCTCGGCGAGATGATGGTGATGAATTTCCGCGCGGCCGACCTTTCCCCGAAGCAAACGGCGATGCTCGAATTCGCCGTCAAGTTGACGCAAGAGCCGGCCAGGATCGTCGAGGCCGACCGCGCTGCATTGCGCCAGGCCGGCTTCAGTGATCGCGACATCTGGGACATCGCCTCGACCGCGGCCTTCTTCAACATGTCGAATCGTGTCGCGGCCGCGATCGACATGCGGCCGAACGACGAATATCACGCCATGGCGCGATAGGGCCACGCGCGCTCCACCATCGGTCCTCGTTCTCATCAAGCGTTGACAGGCAGACACTGCCGGCTAGGTTTCCGGGAAACAAAATTTCCGAGGGGTGAAACTTCGTGCCCGAGGCTAGCGCTTCGAGAATGGGAGCCCTTATGCTTGACCGAATCGCCAAACCCAGGATTGTTCTTTGCGCCCTGACCATGACGCTGGCGCTCGCATCCCCACCCGCCCATGCATTCGAGCCGGCGACAGCCTACCAGCCCATTTTCGAAACGGCGGCGGCCAAGACAGTAACGTTGACCGGCCACGACCTGACCATCGACCAAGTCATCGACATCGCCCGCAACGGCGCCAAGGTCGAACTCAGCCCGGAAGCGCTGCAGCGCTCGGCGGATGCCTACGGCCTGCTGCTCGAGGGTGCCGCCGAAGGTATCACGATCTACTGGTTCAACCGTGGCGCCGGCGACCAGCGCGAAACGGTGATCTTCTCCGGCGACCCGACGACGCCGGAAAACAGCAAGCTCCTCAAGGATCAGCAGCTCGCCCGCTTCAAGGGCGGGGTCAACAGAGGCTACGGGCCGGAGCTGCAGGAGGAGGCGCTCGTGCGCGCGATCATGGCGATCCGCGCCAACACCATGTCCTACGAAGCCGCCAGCCCGCAGCTGACGCATATGCTCCTCGACATGCTGAACAAGCGGGTGACGCCGGTCGTGCAATCGCGCGGCACGCTCGGCGAAGGTGACCTCGCGACACTCGGCAATATCGGCGCGGCCATGGTCGGCGAAGGCGAGGCCTACCTCAACGGCGTTCGCATGCCGGCCGCGCAGGCCCTTTCGCAGGCCGGCCTGAAGCCGCTCGAACCGTTCGCCGCCGACCAGGCCGCGCTGACCAGCAGCAATGCCTACGCGCAGGCACACGCGGTGCTTTTGCTTGAGGACGCGCGAAAACTGCTGGAATGGACCGACCTCAGCTACGCCATGGGGCTGAACGGCATGAATTCCAGCGTGACGCCGATATCGGTGCCGGTGCAATCCATGCGGCCTTACCCGTGGCTGACATGGGATGCGGCGAGGATCATGGACATGATCAAGGGCAGCTATCTCTTCGATGAGGATGCGGCCCGCATCATCCAGGACCCGGAAAGCATGCGCGCCTCCAGCCAGCGCCAGGGCTCGGCCTGGCAGGCCTGGGCGGATCTGCGCCAATCCGTGCTGCTCTCCATCAACTCGTCGGATCACAATCCGGCCGTGCTGCCGGGCCTGACGCCGCAGAGCTCGCCCGAGCTGAGCACACCGCAATTCCTGAAATATTACATCAAGGGCGGACCGCTGAGTAACGGCAAGTCCGGCTATATCTTCTCCAATGCCAACTGGGATCCCTATCCCATGGCCAATCAGGTCGAGGCTTTCACCATCTCTCTCACCAATCTTGGCGTCGCGGTGGCGCAGCGCATCGAGCGCTTCCGCAATCCCTTCTTCACCGTGGTCAAGCCGGCCGATGTGCTGAAGCCCGAAGAGCGCAAGGATATCCCGACCTTCGACGGCTATCTTCCGACCGATCTTTGGCAGGAACTGGCCGACCTCGGCACGCCGGTGACACCGAATGGCCAGGCCATCGTCGCCACCGTCGAGGACCTCGAAGCGCAGACCCGCATCAAAACGCAACGCGCCCGCGAAGCGGTCGATCTGTCGTTTCACCTGCTGGCTCAGGACCTGTTGACGGCAAGCTATTGGATGGAAATCCGCAAGGCGCAGAACCCGCAGCGGAAATTCGGTGAGGCGCCAACCGCGGCACTCGAGGCGCTGCGCCAGGTGATCCCCTGGCATCAGGCGGCATCGGAACGGCAAAAGCGGCCGCTCGGCATGGTCGCCTATGATTTCATGCAGGAGAACCCGGCCTCGAAATTCTATCCCGGCGGACCGCAGGCGCCGAAGAGTGCCGCATTTCCGACGGCCGGCGTTCTACCCAAGTGATGAAGGCCGCCGCAAGGCGGGTATCCAGGATACCGATGCCCACCTTCAGGACGGTCGAGTAGCATATGGCGATCACCTCGCGGAGACGAATATTAGCGCTGGCGAATTTTCATTGCCTGCTGGTCATTTTGGCCGGATGATCGGCAGGCGGCATGACCGCATGTCGGTTCGATGCCGCTGATCAGGGAGGAGAGCATGGCAAAGTTTCTCTACATCTATCATGGCTCGGGCAAGATGCCGGCGAACGAAGCGGACCGCAAAGCAATGACCGACGCCTGGACAGGCTGGTTCGGAAAACTCGGCTCGGCCGTGGTCGAGCGCGGCAATCCTGTCGGCATGTCGAAGACGGTGCTGCCCGGCGGCAAGGTCGAGAACAATGGCGGCAGCAACCCGACCGGCGGCTATTCGATCATCGAGGCGAAGGACATCGATGATGCGGCCAGCAAGGCCAGGGAGTGTCCG
Organism: Mesorhizobium sp. B2-5-4; assembly: GCF_006441095.1. Classification (NCBI taxonomy): domain Bacteria; kingdom Pseudomonadati; phylum Pseudomonadota; class Alphaproteobacteria; order Hyphomicrobiales; family Phyllobacteriaceae; genus Mesorhizobium; species Mesorhizobium sp. B2-5-4. The sequence goes on from NZ_VFUR01000005.1 coordinate 247,611, forward strand.
ATCCTGATGGAGCCGAACTGCAACGTCGAGATCGCGCCGATCATCAACATGATGGGCTGACGCCTGCTTAGAGCAATTCCAGGAAAAGTGCGAAGCGGTTTTCCCCGGAGAAGCGCGTAGCGCTTTCCCTAAGGAATTGCGTTAAAAAAGAGCTAGAGTGGTTCGACGTTTCCATAAAACGGCGAACTGCCCTAGGACCGCGCCGCGATGGCCGCCGCGGCACCGGCCATTGTCGTGGCGCTGACGCGGTTGGCGATCTTCATGGCGCGCTTGCTCCTGAGCAGCTTGCGCGCCTGCGAGGCGGCAAGCACCCAGGCGAAATCGATAGCGATCAGCACCACCGCCATGGTCGCCGTCAGTTCGACCCAGCCGACGAGGCTGACCGAAGCGAGGTCTATGATGGTCGGCAACAGCGCCAGATAGAACATCATGATCTTGGGATTGCCGAGCGTGACGGCCATGCCGGCGAAGAACAGCTTGCCGGCCGAATCCTCGCGCGGCATCTCGCCTTCCTTGGCGTCGACGGGCGCCGTCCACATCTTCCAGGCGAGGTAGGCGAGATAGGCGACGCCAACCCATTTCACCATGACGAAAGCGAGATGGAAGGTCTGCGCCACCACCGCCAGCCCGAACACAGCCAGCGACAGCCAGATGCCTTCGCCGATCCACATGGCAAGCAGGAACGGAAACACATCGCGAAACCCTTTCGAGATGACGCGCGCGACGAGCGCCGCGATCGACGGACCGGGCGAACCGGCGGCCACGAACAAGGCGGCGGCGAAGATCAGCAGTGAGGCGAGGTGCATGGCGAGGGTCTCTGCGTTGGGGCTCGATCAGCCACAATAACCCGACAGCTGCGGCTCTGGCAAAGGCAAGACAATATGGGCCGCGGGCGCTGACCTGCCGTGTGCTCGCGGAGCCCCTTGCAGACCCGGCGTCACGCCGCTAGAAGGGCCGCCGCGAAACAATTTCGAGCCTCACTTTGCCTCAGTAACCGCCGGTCTCGTCAAACTCCCCCGACACACCTGCATGGCGCCGCATCAGCAGTGCCTGTTTCGTTTTCATGTGTTCTTCTGGGCGGCGGTTCGAGACCGGTTTGGCACTGCTGAACCGCTGTCGCGCGCTTTTTGCAAGCGACACTTGTATTCACATTTTCCGCAGCCACCCGCCATGCCGCGCCCGCATGGGCATCTCGACATCGCCGACCGGATGAACTTCCCTACGGGAAGGACTTACCGGCATGTCTTCGGCCCTGCGCGTCCACTGGACGATCGCGCCTGAAATCGCACCACGCCCCCTGATCAACTGCAATCGCTGCGGCTGCGTGAAAGCCTATCGCTGCAGCGGGAAATTCCGCGTCAACGCCAACGGCAAGCGCATCGACGTGTGGCTGATCTATCGTTGCGTCGATTGCGACAATTCCTGGAATTTCGGTATTTTCGAGCGCTGCAACCGCCGCGACATCGCGCCGGCGCTGCTCGCGGCACTCGAAAGCAATGATCCGGCACTGGTCCGGAGCCATGCCTTCGACATCGTTGCCCTGCGCAAACAGGTGGGACGCGTCGAGGAGTTCCCTGACGCCGCCGTGCGCAAGCAGGTGATCGGCGAGATGAAGGAAGACGCGACGGCGCTGGAACTCCGGCTCGGTCTGGAAACGCCGGTATCGCTGAGGCTCGACCGGCTGCTTGCCAACGAACTTCGCATCTCGCGGTCGCGGCTTCAGGCGCTGGACGAACGGAAGTTGCTGACCGTCGAGCCGGATGGAGCAAAGGCCCTGCGCAAACCAGCCCGAGAGGGAGCGACAATCCGCATCCATCTCGCCGGCGAGCCCGACCGTCGGACCATCATCTCGGCTGCTGGTGGGTGAACGAAAAAGGGCGGAGCACAGGTGCTCCGCCCTCTCAGTTCTCGAAAAAGGAAAACCTTACGCCGCGCCGACCGCCTTGGACGACTTCTCGAAACGCTTACGCTCGTTCGGGTCGAGATAGAGCTTGCGCAGGCGGATGGTCTTCGGCGTCACCTCGACCAGCTCGTCGTCCTGGATCCAGGCCAATGCGCGCTCCAGCGTCATGCGGATCGGCGGGGTGAGCTTGACCGCTTCATCCTTGCCGGCGGCGCGGATGTTGGTCAGTTTCTTGCCCTTCAGCACGTTCACTTCGAGATCGTTGTCCCGGCTGTGGATGCCGATGATCATGCCCTGATAGACCTTGACGCCCGGATCGATGACCATCGGGCCACGGTCTTCCAGGTTCCACATGGCATAGGCGACCGACTCGCCCTGCTCGTTGGAGATCAGCACGCCGTTGGTGCGGCCGGGCAATTCGCCCTTGTAGGGTTCATAGGCATGGAACAGCCGGTTCATCACGGCGGTGCCACGCGTATCGGTCAAAAGTTCCGACTGGTAGCCGATCAGGCCGCGCGTCGGCGCGTGGAAGACGATACGCTGGCGGTTGCCGCCCGACGGGCGCAGTTCGACCATTTCGGCCTTGCGTTCCGACATCTTCTGCACGACGACGCCGGCATGCTCCTCGTCGACGTCGATCACGACTTCCTCGACCGGCTCCAGCAATTCGCCGTTCTCGCCCTTCTGCATGACGACGCGCGGACGCGAGACGGCGATTTCAAAGCCTTCGCGGCGCATCGTCTCTATCAGCACGGCGAGCTGCAATTCGCCACGTCCGGAGACGAAGAACGAATCCTTGTCGGGCGATTCCTCGATCTTGAGCGCGACATTGCCTTCGGCTTCCCGAAGCAACCGGTCGCGAATGACGCGGCTGGTCACCTTGTCGCCTTCGGTGCCGGCCAGCGGGCTGTCGTTGACGAGGAAGGACATGGTCACGGTCGGTGGATCGATCGGCTGTGCATGCAGCGCCTCGGTCACCGCCAGGTCGCAGAACGTGTCGGCGACGGTCCCCTTGGACAGGCCGGCAATGGCGACGATGTCACCCGCCTGCGCTTCTTCGATCGGCTGGCGCTCGAGGCCACGGAAAGCGAGGATCTTGGAGATGCGGCCGGTTTCGATCTGGGTGCCGTCATTGTGCAGCACCTTGACGGCCTGGTTGGACTTCAGCGTGCCGCTCTCGATGCGGCCGGTGATGATGCGTCCGAGGAACGGATTGGCTTCCAGGATGGTGCCGATCATGCGGAACGGACCGGGATGGACGGTCGGCGCCGGCACATGCTTGATGACGAGGTCGAACAACGGCGCGAGCTGCTGGTCCTTGGGCCCTTCCGGGTTTTCCGACACCCAGCCGTCGCGGCCCGAACCATAGAGGATCGGGAAGTCGAGCTGCTCGTCGGTGGCGTCGAGCGCGGCGAACAGGTCGAACACCTCGTTGACCACCTCGACATGGCGCGCGTCGGGACGGTCGATCTTGTTGATGACGACGATCGGCTTCAAGCCGACCTTGAGCGCCTTGCCGACGACGAACTTGGTCTGCGGCATCGGCCCTTCGGCGGCGTCGACCAGCACGATGGCCGAATCCACCATCGACAGGATGCGCTCGACCTCACCGCCGAAATCGGCGTGGCCTGGGGTATCGACGATGTTGATGCGGGTGTCCTTCCAGTCGACCGAGGTCGCCTTGGCCAGGATGGTGATGCCGCGTTCCTTTTCGAGATCGTTGGAATCCATGGCGCGCTCGGCGACGCGCTGGTTGTCGCGGAAGGAGCCGGACTGTTTCAAAAGCTGATCGACCAGGGTGGTCTTTCCATGGTCGACGTGCGCGATGATCGCGATATTACGGAGGTTCATGATTCTGGTCTCGGAAGCGTTGCAGGCAGCAGGCCAAGGGCGCTGCCTCTTTCGGTTGCGCGGCTCATACAGGGTTTTTCGCAGTTGCGAAAGGGGACGCGCGACACCAAATACTCATCAAATCTTAAGCATCTGCGTGTGAAATGATTTTGTTAACCAAGGCGGGAACCTTTTAAGGCCCCGGGCAGTTCGAACGTCATGACCGATAAACTCAACCGATTTTGGCCGCTGATCGCGTCCGCTGCCTTTGCCGTCCTGCTGGCGGCCAACGCTGCGCAGTCGGCCGCGACGCTGAAGGAAGCGCGGTCTGTCCTGCCTGATACGCCTTCCGCGCAGCAGGCCTTTGCCGACGCGCCCGACGGCGTCGACCCGGTGGTCACCGGCCCGGTCAGCGCCGCCTTCAAGCAGAGACAGGCCAGCGCCAACTGCGATGCGGCGGTTTGGCCCAACATTCCAATGGTCTGCTACCCCGACTGAGACGCCTCTCGCGCCAGTTCTTACACGCTGAGGCGTGTTGAGATTCAGGTCAGGCCGAGTCGAAAATGGTGGATCCGAGAACCGGAGCGGAGCGTACCTTTGTACGTGAGCACCGGAAGCGCAGGAAGCCGCCGTTTGCAGGCCGGCCTCACCTGAATCTCAACACGCCTCAAGCCGCCTGCGGTTCCGGATCGAAGGCCGGTCGGCTGGTGTTGATCAGGAGCGAAATACAGGCCGCCGCGATTGCCGTCATGCCGGCAATCAGGAACGCCAGTTCGTAATTGCCTTGCAGTTCACGCATGGTGCCGCCGAAGGCGGCGGCGGTGGCGGCACCCACCTGGTGGCCGGCGACGATCCAGCCGAACACGATCGGCCCGCTGCGGTCGCCGAAGGCTTCGTTGGCCAGCCGCAGCGTCGGCGGCACTGTGGCGATCCAGTCGAGGCCGTATAGCACGGCGAAGATGATCAGGCTGGTCGCCGAAAACCCGGAATAGGGCAGGTAAATCAGCGACAGGCCACGGATGCCATAGTAGACGCCGAGCAGCTTGCGCGGGTCGAAACGGTCGGTGAGCCAGCCTGACAGCGTGGTGCCGATCAGGTCGAAAATGCCCATCATCGACAGCAGGCCGGCGGCCTGCACCTCGCCAATGCCCATGTCGCCGCAGAACGCGATCAGATGCGTGCCAACCAGCCCGTTGGTGGTGAAGCCGCAGACGAAGAAGGTGGCGAACAGGTACCAGAACACCCGCGTGCCGGCGGCGCGGCGCAACGTGTTGAGCGTATGCGCCAGGAAATTGCCTTGTGACGCGGGCGAAGTCGGCGGCACGTCATCCGCCTCGGCGCCATAACGCACCATGCCGATCGAAGCCGGGCGCTCCGGCACCAGCAGCCAGACCAGGGGGATCAGCGCAGCAGTGGCGATCGCGACGGCGACGACAACGGGCTGCCAGCCGCCGGCTTGCGCCAGCGAGGCGATCAGCGGCAGGAAGACCAGCATGCCGGTGGCGCTGGAGGCCGACATCAGCCCCATCACAAGGCCGCGATTGGTCTTGAACCAGCGGTTGACGATGGTGGCGCCAAGGACGCTGGCGACAGCGCCGGATCCGATGCCGGAAAAAACGCCCCAGGTGATGAACAGATGCCATGGCTTGGTCATCAGCAGGCTGAGCGTGGTCGAAGCCGACATCACCACCAGCGACGCCAGCAGCGTGCGGCGCAGCCCGATGCGTTCCATCAGCGCCGCGGCGAACGGACCGGTCAGCCCATAGAGCAGGATGCCGACGCCCGCGGCCAGCGAAATGACGTCGCGCCGCCAGCCGAAACTGTTTTCCAGCGGCAGCATCATGACGGAAGGCGCCGAGCGCAGGCCGGCGGCGATCAGCAGGCAAAGGAAGATGACCCCAACCACGACGAAAGCGTAGCGCTGGCCAAATGGACGGGATTGAGCTATCATGTTACTGACCGGTACGTTGCAAGGTGGGAGTATGTATCGTACCGATCGGTAACATTGTCAATCGAGTCCCATGATGCCAAGCGACAAAAATATTGAACTGACCATCAGAGACGGTCATGCTTCCGCGCCACCCAAGGCCGCCAAGAAGATCCTCGACGTGGCCTATGACCTGTTCTACCGGCGAGGTATCAGGGCGATCGGCGTCGACGAAATCGTCAAGCGCGCCGGCGTCACCAAGCCCAGCCTCTATCGCAGCTTTCCCTCCAAGGACGAGCTGGCCGCCTCCTACCTCAGGCAATACGATCTTGAATACTGGGAGCGTTTCGATGAGGCCGTTGCCGCCTATCCCGGCGACCCGCGCGCGCAGATCAAGGCTTTCCTGACCCGCATCGGCAAGCGAACGCAAGTGGCGGACTATCGCGGCTGCGGCATGACCAATGCGGCGGTCGAATATCCCGACCACAGCCATCCGGCCCGCGTCGTCAGTGAGGCCAACAAGCAGGAATTGCGCCGCCGCCTGCGCGCCATGGCGGCTGCGATGGGCGCGCAAGACCCTGACACGCTGGGCGACGGGCTGCTGCTGCTGATCGAAGGCGCCTATATCAGCGGCCAGCTGTTCGGCCTTGGCGGACCGGCGCAGTCGGTTGCCCGCAACGCCGACCTGCTGATCGAAGCGAGCTTGAAGAAATAGCGATTGGCGATACGCTGGGACGACCTCCAACGGAGATCTCCGCGATGCGCAGCCTGTTGATCCCGCTTACCCTCGCCGGCCTCTGCCAGGCGGCACAAGCCGGCGAGATATCCAGCGCCTACACCGACCTCGACTGGAAGAAGGACTGCGTGACCTATGCGCAGGCCGAGCAGGGCGACGGCGACTGGGCCGACCTCGCCTGCTCCGGTTATCGCGGCTATTCCGTGCTGATCGGATATGACGACGCCCGCGAATCGCTGTTCTACGGCTTTCCGCCCGGCGGCGACATGACGTCCGCCTGGGAAAGTTTTTCGGCCTTGAATTCGTCTGGGGCCAAGGTCGAGTGGCGCATCGAAACCAATGGCGACAAAGCCGTGCCATTCGCGGTCATCCACCGCCGCTCGATCAGCGATCCCGAGGACGAGACCAAGAAGACCGAGGTGCTGCTCGTCGCCAAGGTCGCCCAGATGGACGCCCGTGACGGCTGCACCGTCGGCCTGGTGCTGGCCACCGGCAACCTCACCGCCAACGACCAGGCGCGCAAGATCGCCGACGAGAAGGCGAAAGGCTTCGCCTGTGGCAAGGACAAGCGCGTGGTGGTCGGCAACGTGCCGGCTTTCGGCCGGGTCGATAACTGAGGACATCACCGAAGCGCCATTTCGCGGCTGCTCCGCCCCGGCATGACGAAGTCGGGTACCTACTTGCTCGCCTTCGCCCGGTCGATCGCGTCCATGATCATCTTCTTGGCATATTTGGAATCGTGCCAGCCCTCGATCTTGACCCATTTGCCGGGCTCGAGATCCTTGTAGTGCTCGAAAAAGTGCTGCACCTGCTGGCGCGTGATGTCGGGCAGCTGCGTGTATTCGGTGACGTTCTCGTATCGCAGTGTCAGCTTCGGCGACGGCACCGCGATGATCTTCTCGTCCTGGCCGGCATTGTCTTCCATGATCAGCACGCCGATAGGCCGCACGTTGATGACGCAGCCCGGCACCAAAGCGCGCGTGTTGCAGACCAGCACGTCGATCGGGTCGCCGTCGCCTGACAGCGTGTGCGGCACGAAGCCGTAATTGCCAGGATAGCGCATCGAGGTGTGCAGGAAGCGGTCGACGAACAGCGTGCCGGCCTCCTTGTCCATCTCGTACTTGATCGGCTCGCCGCCGATCGGCACCTCGATGATGACGTTGACGTCGTCAGGCGGATTCTTTCCAGTGGCTATGGCTTCGATGCGCATGGCTTTTGTCCCTCTCTCGATTGGCAGGAGATAGCGGGCGGCGCAAAATGGTGCAATGCGGCGAATGGTGCTTAGATGCATCCGGAGAGACGCGATGGCGCTCCACGCGTTCAATCATCGGCACAAGATGTTTCAGCGCCGTGATTTTGCGTGAGTCGGGGGCTTCGCCTTCCGATTATTCCCCGGCGGTCACTCCCAGACGAAGGCGACCTTCTTGAGCGCCTTCTGCTCGAAAATCTCGACGCCTTCGGCGATGTCGCGGCCGCCGGCCCCGGCATAGAAGGCAAGCGCGTTCTGGTTGTCTTCCAGCGCCCACACCACCATGCCTTTCAGCCCGTGGTCGGCGAGACGTGCCTTGGCCGCCGAAAACAGCCGCCTGCCAAGCCCGATGCCCTGATACTCCGGGCGCAGGTACAATTCGTAGATCTCGCCCTGCTGCTTGAGTTCCTTGGCGCGGTTCTTGCCGATCGTCGCATAGCCGGCGATCTTGCCGCCGATTTCGACGACCAGCACGGTGGCCGCGCGGCGGATGGCATTCGCCCACCAGTCGGCGCCACGGCGGTTGATCATCGATGTCAGCGTACGGTGCGGAATGATGCCGGAATAGGCGCCCCGCCAGGCTTCCAGATGCACCTCGGCAATGGCGCCGGCATCGCGCGGGTCTGCCTTCCGAATGTCGATCGTCAGCGTATTCATGATTTGTTAACCATAAACCCGCATTGCCCGATTGCAAGAGTGCGGGCGGCCGATGGTGCGCTTTCGCACAGACGATCCATGACGCTGGTGACATCCAGCAAAGCCTGTCAGGAATCCGGCTGAGGAGCGTTTGCGGGCGAGCTTTCAGATCTCGACCAGATGGTCGTCCAGCTCGTTGGTATCGCCTTGCGTGACCGGGAAGTGCTCGGCCAGCACCGCCCCCACCTGCTCGATTGCCGTGACGAAGCCGTCGGCGAGCCGGTCGTCGCCGGCATGCGCGGTGAGATCGCGCACCACTCCGTCCCAGACATGCTGGCCGACCTTGGCGTCGACGCCTGAATCGGCGACCACCTCGGCATAGCGTTCGGCGATCGAGACGAAGATCAGCACGCCGGTACGCGCTGTGGTGCGGTGGACGTTGCGGGCGAGGAACTGCTTGACCGCATTGGCATGCGCGGCCAGATAGCGCAGCCGACGCGGCACCATATGGATGCGCAGGCCGGGCCGCGTCCACAGCAGGGCAAGCACGCAGGCCAGCGCCAGCAACTCAGCGATGACGAAATGAGGCAGGCGGATGGTGAGCCACCAGGCCTCCAGCCCATAGGCGACCACGAGGCTGACGACCAACATGCCGAGCGTCGCCATCAAGGCCGCAGGGGCGAAATAGCCATCGCTGGCATGCGCCACGACGCAATAGATTTCGCCGTCGGTCCTGGATTCCGCCGAGCGGATCGCAGCGGCGATCCGCTCATGATCCTGTGGGCTGATTGGTCGTGTTGCCATGATCTTGTCTCACCAGCTTCCTGAAGAACCGCCACCGCCGGACGAGCCGCCGCCACCCGAAAACCCGCCGCCGCCGCTGCTTGACCCCGAAGACCACCCGCCGCCAGAACTGCCCGAGGACCAGCCGCCGCCCGACCCCGTCGTCCAACCGCTGCTGCGCGTGGATCCGCCCGCTCCCTGGCCATAACGAAACGTCATGCCCAGCCATCTATACACGCCCGGCGACAGCTTCGTGCCGAACATCGGCGGCAGGAATGCCATTGCCAGGCCGCCGAAGAACATCGTCGCCCACAGGATCAGGAACACGGCGACGACCGGGTCCATGGGAGTGCTGCTGTCGGCGGGATTGCGCTTGCCGCGCGCCTCCAGCTCCTCCGGATTGCCTTCCAGCACCATGACCATGTCGTCAACGGCCTTCGAGATGCCGCCGGAGAAATCGCCGGCACGGAAGGCCGGCACCATGTCTTTCTCGATGATCAGCTTGGTGTGCAGATCGGTCAGCGTGCCTTCCAGCCCATAGCCGACCTCGATGCGCATCTTGCGGTCGTTTGGCACGACCAGAAGCAGAACGCCGTTGTTCTCCTTGGCCTGCCCCAGTTTCCAGAAGCGGAACAGCCGGTTGGCGTAAGGTTCGATCTCCTCGCCGTCGAGGCTGGGGATGGTGGCGACGACGATCTGGTCCGAGCCCTTGGTTTCGAAGTCCGCCAGCTTCTGCGTCAGCGCCGTCTTGGTCGCGGCATCGATGATGTCGGCATTGTCGACGACGCGGCCGCTCAGAACAGGCAGCTCGGCGGCGAAACCCGCGAAGCTGGACAGCAGTAGCGCCAGCACCATCAGGACAGCATGGATAGCCGGGATAAGGCGGCCGGACCTCAACAGGCTGATGCTGCGCGTCGTCATGCCCTTACCAGCTTCCCGAGGAGCCGCCGCCGCCGGACGAACCGCCGCCACCCGAAAAACCGCCACCGCCGCCGCCCGAAGACCAGCCGCCGCCGGAACTTCCGGACGACCAGCCGCCCCCGGATGAGGACCGCCGGTGCGGCTCGAAGGTCATGCCGAGCCAGCGATAGCGTCCGGGCCCAAGCTTCTGGCCGAAGATCGGCGGCAGGACCGAAGCCGCGATGCCGCCGAAGAAAATGATCGCCCAGATGCTGATGAAAATGGCGAAGAACAGGTCGTCGGAATTGAACGGGGCCTGCTCGTTGCGCTTGCCGCGCGCCTCCAGCTCCTCCGGATTGCCCTCCAGCACCATGATCATGTCGTCGACGGCCTTCGAGATGCCGCCGGAGAAATCGCCGGCGCGGAAGGCCGGCACCATGTCGTTCTCGATGATCAGCTTGGTGTGCAGATCGGTCAGCGTGCCTTCCAGCCCATAGCCGACCTCGATGCGCATCCTGCGGTCGTTGGGCGCGACCAGAAGCAGGACGCCGTTGTTTTCCTTGGCCTGGCCGAGCTTCCAGAAACGGAACAGCCGGTTGGCGTAGGGTTCGATCTCCTCGCCGTCGAGGCTGGGGATGGTGGCGACGACGATCTGGTCCGAGCCCTTGGTTTCGAAGTCCGCCAGCTTTTGCGTCAGCGCCGCTTTGGTCGCGGCATCGATGATGCCGGCATTGTCGACCACGCGGCCCGTGAGCGCCGGCAGATCGGCAGCGAAGGCGGTTAGGGGCAAGAGGAGGAAAAGGCAGAATAACGCGCCAAGAAAAGCCAGGTTGGCGTTCTGTCGCGCCCCCCTCTGTCCGGCAGGACACCTCTCCCTCACGGGGGGAGATTGGATGTCATACAGGGTTTCGCCAATCGCCAGGGATTGAGAGTGGAAGCCGGCCGCAAAGCGGCCAATCTCCCCCCTTGCGGGGGGTGAGGAGTGGTCCGCGAAGCGGACGGAAAGCCAATTGCTTGGCTTTCCGAATGACGAACGCCCGGAGCGACAGCGAAGGGCCGGGTCCGGCAGGACAGAGGGGGGTGTTTGCACGCCAGCGATCCGTCTTTTCGCGGAATTTATTTCGATGACAGTCGCCGTTCACCCGCCCTGCTTCGTGCCGAAATCGACCTTCGGCGGCTGCATCTTGTCTTCCTCTACGGTGAAGTTGGCGAAGGGCTCGCTGCCGCGGAACCAGAAGGTCGCCCACAGCACCGACGGGAACGTCTTCAGCGTCAGATTGTAGTCCCTGACGGCCTGGATGTAGTCGCGCCGCGCCACCGCGATGCGGTTCTCCGTGCCTTCGAGCTGCGCCTGCAGCGCCAGGAAATTCTGGTTGGCCTTGAGGTCGGGATAGGCCTCCGACACCGCGATCAGCCGCGAAAGTGCGCTGGTCAGCCCTGCCTGGGCATCCTGGAACTTCTTGAGCGCTTCCGGATCCTTCAGCGTTTCCGGCGTTACCGTGATCTGCGTCGCCTTGGCCCGCGCCTGGACAACAGCGTCGAGCGTGTCCTTTTCATGCGAGGCATAGCCTTTGACCGTCTCGACCAGATTGGGGATGAGGTCGGCGCGGCGCTGATACTGGTTCAACACCTCGCTCCATGCCGCCCTGGCGTTTTCTTCCGCCGTCGGGATCGTGTTGTAGCCGCAGCCGGCAAGCAGCGGCAGCACGATTGCCATCATCAGGAAGGTGGGCAGCGTGCGTAATGTCGATGGTCGAGCAAGGCGCTGGGCAAGCATGATGAGGTCCCTCGATAGAAGTTGCATCCGAAGCATTACCACAATCGGCCCGCAAGAAAACGGCCCCGACCTCTGCATCAGGCTCGGCATGGATCACCCCGCGCAAGGCCCTGTGATTGGCCGCGCGAACGCGATAAGGTTCCACCAAAACGGGACATCATCATGCCGGAAGGCCAGGACAGCGACAGGGAATCGCGCCGTATCCTCCAGCGCGTCGCGCAGGAGACCGATCCGGCCGGCAATTCTTTCGTGGCACGGACGGCAAAAGGCATGCACGACCACGTCTCCGCGGCCGATGCCGACCGCTCGGACCCGATCGAAGTCTGGGGTACGCGCGTTGGCAGGATACTCGGCCTGCTTCTGGCGCTGGGCTTGATGGTCTGGCTCGTGCTTTTCCTCACCCGGGGCAGCTAGGAATCAAAAACAATGAGCGCCGAAAGAACCGACGCGCCGCGCGCGGTCATCGTCATTTCCAGCCATGTCGCGCGTGGCTCGGTCGGCAACCGTGCCGCCGTGTTCGCGCTGGAGACACTGGGCTTTCCGGTCTGGGCGGTGCCGACAATCATCCTGCCATGGCATCCCGGCCATGGCCGCGCGACCCGCATCGTGCCGCCGCTCGACCAGTTCAAGGCGCTGATGGCCGATCTGGAGCGCGCGCCGTGGCTCGGTGAGGTCGGTGCCGTGCTGTCGGGCTATCTCGGCGAGGCCGGCCAGGCAGAGGCGGTCGCCTCTCTGGTCGCCGCTGTCAAGACGAGGACGCCCGACGCCGTCTATATCTGCGATCCGGTGATGGGTGATTCCGGTGGCCTCTATGTGCCCGAGCCCACCGCCGCCGTCATGCGCGACCGGCTGATGCCGATCGCCGACATCGCCACTCCGAACCGCTATGAGCTGGAATGGATGGCCGGCGCGCCGCTGCCCGACCTGAAATCGGTGATCTCGGCGGCACTCCATGCCGGACCGTCGACCATGCTGGTCACCTCGGCACCGTCGATGATTTCAGGCGGCACCGGCAATCTGCTGCTCGACGGCACCCAGGCGCTGCTCGCTGAACACCGCCTGATCGACAAGCCGCCGAACGGCCTGGGCGACCTGACCGCGGCGGTCTACCTGGCGCGCATCCTGTCCGGCCAGCCGGCGATCAAGGCGCTGCAGTCGACCACGGCGGCGGTCTACGAGATCCTGGCGCGCACGGCAAAACGCGGCGGCGACGAGTTGCAGCTCGAGACCGATGCGCAGAGCCTGTCGCACCCGATGGCCATGGTCCAGCTGCGCCACCTCACGCATCCGGGGCGGGACCGCCGGGCGTGACCCCGGCCAAAGTCCTGCTCGTCGGCGCCGATGGCTGCAAGGCCGGCTGGATCGCCGTGCTGCGCGAACCCGGTTCGACACCTCGTAACCCCGACGCCGCGCCTTCGGTCGATGTCTTCCCCACCTTCGCCGCCTTGCTGGCGGCGATCCCCCACGACGCGATCGTCGCCGTCGACATGCCGATCGGCCTGCCCGAATTTTCCAGCAAAGGCGGGCGCGGACCGGAGGCGCAGGTGCGGCCGCTGCTCGGTGCGCGCCAGTCCAGCGTCTTTTCGATCCCGTCGCGCGCCGCGCTCTATGCCGACACCAGCGGCTTCACCACGACCGAAGCCTGGTACGCAGCACATCTCAGGGCAAGCGACGTGGCCAGGACGACATCGGACCCTCCGCGCGGCGTTTCCATCCAGGCCTTCGGCATCTTCTCGAAAATCCGCGAGATCGACGCGTTGCTGATCGCGCGGCCCGAGCTGCGCGGCCGTGTCTTCGAATCGCACCCGGAAGTCGCCTTCTGCCGCCTGAACGGCGATCGGGCCATGCTGTTGCCGAAGAAGATCAAGGGGAGCGTCAATCCAGCCGGCATGGTGGAACGCAAGGCGCTGCTTTGCCGGCACGGCTATGACATGGATTTCCTCGAGCAGCCGCCGCCACGTGGTGCGGCCGCCGATGATTTCCTCGATGCGGCGGCCATGATGCTGATTGCCGGCCGCATCGCCGGTGGCGAAGCAAAGCCGTTTCCCAATCCGCCGCTCGCTGATGGTTTTGGCATACCGGTCGCCATCTGGGCGTGACAAAGTCGGCGGGCGTCCCACTTTGGCGCATGGCATTTATGGCCAGCTCCCGCAATTCTGCATTGCTCGCAGCGGGCTTTTGCCGTTAGAGCCTTTCCTCGACCGCAACGAGCTGCCGCCTCCAACCGGAAAGGCCTTAGCCGCCCATGCCTCATCTTCCCGACCACCTCCTCGCCGGCTACCGCAATTTCATGAACGGCCGCTACCTCACCGAGAGTGGCCGCTATCGCGAGCTCGCCCGCGAAGGCCAGGCGCCCGAGACCATGATCGTCGCCTGTTGCGACTCCCGATCCGCGCCCGAGGCGATCTTCGACGCCGGCCCCGGCGAACTTTTCGTCCTGCGCAATGTCGGCAACCTGGTGCCGCCTTACGAGCCGGACGGCGAGTTCCATTCGACCTCGGCGGCTCTCGAATTCGCCGTGCAGAGCCTCAAGGTCAAGAACATCGTCGTCATGGGCCACGGCCGCTGCGGCGGCATTCGCGCCGCGCTCGACCCCAATTCCGCGCCGCTGTCTCCTGGCGACTTCATCGGCAAATGGATGAGCCTGATCGCGCCGGCTGCCGAGACGGTGTCGGCCAGCACCTTCATGACGGCGACAGAGCGCCAGACGGCCCTCGAGCGCATCTCGGTCCGCTATTCCATCGCCAATCTCAGGACCTTTCCCTGCGTCTCGATCCTCGAGGGCAAGGGGCGGCTGTCGCTGCACGGAGCCTGGTTCGACATTTCGACCGGCGAACTCTGGGTGATGAACAAGGAGACCGGCGATTTCGAGCGGCCGGTGCTGGAATGAACGGGGCCGCGCGACAGCTGACGGACGTCCGGCCGGTCGTTTTCACGGCGGCCGCGCTGATGATAGCGATCGTTGCCGCTCGCGCCGATGACCGCGCCATCATCAGCCGCTGGTATTCGGCGCTGCTGGTCGCCGATCGCACCGAGCTGGCGGACCTGCTCGCCGACGACGTCCGCATCAAGCTCGACGACCTCGGCGTTATCCAGGGCAAGCAGGAATTCATCGCCTCGCTCGACGAATGGAAAGGTGCGGTTGCCGGTGCTGCTATCCGCCACCGCATCGAGAAGAGCGAAGGCGGGGTGACCACCGTGATCGCCTGCTACGATTTCCCCAACAATGACATGCTGATGCAGGAGACCTTCGCGGTGAGCGACAACCGCATCACCGCCAGTTCGCAAGCAGCGATCGCCGAAACCTGCGAGGGCTACTGAGGCGGAGCGGCCAACTGGTATATTGCGGGTCAGCAGGCAGCGTCCTACATCGGTGATACCCTCCTTCCTGACGCCAGCGAAAGACCCTCCATGCCCTCCACGAAAGTCGTCGATCTTGCCGCCCATCCGTTGACCGTGTGGCGAGGCCCGCTCGGTCTGCCCGATTTTGCCCATATTGGCGATGGTGATTTTTCCCCCGTCTTCGACGCCGCGCTGAAGGCGCATGAGGCGGAGATAGACGCGATCGCCACCAACAAGGAAGTGCCGACCATCGAGAACACGCTTGCCGCGCTGGAACTTGGCGGCGAGGCGCTCGATCATGTCTCGTCAATCTTCTGGTGCCGCGCCGGCGCTTATACCAACGAGACGATCCAGGCGCTGGAGCGCGACATTTCGCCGAAGATGTCGAGGCACTTCTCAGCGATCTCGATGAACGAGAAGCTGTTTGCCCGCATCGACGACCTCTACCAGCGCCGCGAAGCTCTGAAGCTCGATCCCGAGACGCTGCGTGTCCTGGAGAAGACCTGGAAAGGCTTCGTGCGTTCCGGCGCCAAACTCGACGCCGACGGCAAGATACGATTGGCCAAGATCAACGAGGAGCTGTCGTCGCTCGGCACGACTTTCGGTCAGAACGTGCTGGCCGACGAGCGCGACTGGGCGCTGTTCCTCGACGAGGCCGACCTCGCCGGTCTGCCGGATTTCGTGAAAAGTTCGATGGCCGAGGCCGCCGAGATGCGCGGCCGGAAGGGCCGATATGCCGTCACCCTGTCGCGCTCGATCTACGAGCCGTTCACGACCTTCTCGGAACGCCGCGACCTGCGCGAGATCGCCTATCGCGCCTTCACCATGCGCGGCCAGAATGGCGGCGCGTCCGACAACACGACCGTGGTGCGCGACATGCTGAAGCTGCGCGCCGAAAAGGCGAAGCTGCTCGGCTACGCCTCCTTCGCCGCGCTCAAGCTCGACGACACCATGGCCAAGACGCCGACGGCGGTGCATGCGCTGCTCGACCCGGTCTGGGAAAAGGCGCTGGAAAAAGCCGCCGCCGACCAGAAGGAGCTGGAGCGGCTGGCGGCCGAGGCCGGCAGCAACGAAAAATTCGCTGCCTGGGACTGGCGTTTCTACCAGGAGAAGCTGCGCGCGGAAAAGTTCGCTTTCGACGAGGCCGAACTGAAACCCTTTCTGCAGCTCGACCGTATCATCGATGCCTGTTTCGATGTGGCGACACGGCTGTTCGGCATCACCTTCCAGGAGAAGAAGGGCATCGCCGCCTGGCATCCGGACGCGCGAGTCTTCGTGGTGAAGAACGCCGACGGCAGCGAGCGCGGCCTGTTCCTGGCCGACTATTTCGCGCGGCCTTCAAAACGTTCCGGCGCCTGGATGAGCGCGCTGAAGTCCGGCTACAAGCTCGGGCATGGCTCGCAGCCGGTGATCTACAACATCATGAACTTCGCCAAGCCGCCGGCGGGCGAACCGGCCCTGCTGTCGGTCGACGAGGCGAAGACCTTGTTCCACGAGTTTGGCCATGCGCTGCACGGCATGCTGACCGACGTTACCTGGCCGTCGGTGTCCGGCACCTCGGTCAGCCGCGATTTCGTTGAATTGCCCTCGCAGCTCTATGAGCACTGGCTGACGGTGCCGGCGGTGCTGGAAAAGCACGCGCTGCATGTCAAGACCGGCAAGCCGATGCCGCAGGCGCTGCTCGATAAGATGCTGGCCACGCGCACTTTCGGCGCCGGCTTCGCCACCGTCGAGTTCACCGCTTCTGCCTTGATCGACATGGCCTACCATGCACTGCCCGATGCACCGGAAGAGCCGCTTCGTTTCGAAACCGAAACATTGGAAAAGCTCGACATGCCCGACACGATCGCGATGCGCCATCGCACCCCGCATTTCGGCCATGTCTTTGCGGGCGAAGGCTATTCGGCCGGCTATTATTCCTACATGTGGTCCGAGGTGCTCGATGCCGATGCCTTCGCCGCCTTCGAGGAAACAGGCGATCCCTTCAACCCGGCGCTGGCCGAGCGGCTGAGGAAGAACATCTATGCCGCCGGCGGCTCGAAGGACCCTGAGGAGCTTTACACGGCGTTTCGCGGCAAGATGCCTTCGCCGGAAGCAATGATGGTCAAGCGCGGATTGGTGTAGCGCCCTTTTCCTTCTCCCCTTGTCTTGTGGGAGAAGGTGGATCGGCGCGCAGCGCCGAGACGGATGAGCGACTATCTGAGGTGTCAAGTTGCATTTGCGAACTCGCTTCGCGAGGCCACCGCCCTGGGCGAGTCATGGGCCTCGCCCGCCCTTCGGGCCCCACAAGGGGAGAAGGAAGAACCCTACACCGCCCAAGGATCAGCCACCCTTGGCCACACTGGCCGGGTCAGCTTCGTGTAATTCGTCGCCGCCGGATTGCTGGGATACGAACTCGGCGCTGCGACATAGATGATCTCGGCGGCGATCGGCTCGAAGCCGGCGTAGAAATGATTTGTTGATTTGATCAGCAGTAGGTCCTTTGTCAGCGGATCGACGCCAATGTTGGAAAAGACATCGGGCTCGAAGGTCTGCGTGCGATTGGTGTTCAGGATCACATCGACCTCGGTGCCTTCGATGCGCACCACCGCTGACGGTCCCAATGTCACGCGGCTCGGCCCGAAACTCTGCCAGCCTTCGCTGACAGCCTTCAACACGGTGACGCGCGCGTCGATCGGCTCGCCCGCCTGCGGCCCGGCCTTGCCGCCGAAGCGCAGGTCGATGACCGCGCCCTCGCCCGCCGCCTGGCAGAAAGTCACCGCGATCGGATCCCAGATCGTCGCCACGCCGACGCTTGCGATGCCCCGCGCCAGCAGTTCGCGAAGCACGATGGTGCCGTCGCCGGGAACGCCGCCGCCGGGATTGTCCCAGATGTCGGCGATGACCACGGGCTTGCCGGGATTTTCGGCGCGAACGGCCAGCGCCCGATTGATGCCGTCGGCCGCGCTCAGCATGGCCATCGCCGTCGTTTCGCGCATGGCATAGAGCTCGCGTCCCAGCCGCTCGGCCAGCGCATCGCCTTTGGCCTTGTCATCGTTGGTGACGACAAGGATGCGCGTGCCCATTTCGGGCACGTCCGCGGCCATGAAGCCATGGATGACCGAGACCGACAGCACGCCGTCCTTGCCGTGCAGCGCCTTGATGCGGTCGACGAAGGAGCGCATCGGTTCGCGGCTGGTCGGCAGCACCTGGATCATGCGGCAGTCGAAGGTCGAGATGACGGGTTTGATCTCGCCGCGCGCCGCGGCAAGTCCAAGTTCGACGACGTGCTCGCCGCGCTCGTAGAAATCGGTGTGCGGGAATTCGAGGAAGTAGGCCATGATGTCGGACGCCGCCACGCGCTTCGGCGTCAGATGGCTGTGCGGATCGAACTCGCAGGCGATCACCACGCCGGGCCCGACAATGCCGCGCACGCGCTCCAGCAGATCGCCCTCGCAATCATCATAACCCTGCGCCACCATGGCGCCATGCAGGCCCAAAATGACGGCGTCGACCGGAAGTGCCGCCTTGAGCTGGCCGAGTATCTCGTCGCGCAGCGCTTCATAAGTCTGCCGCTGCACGAGACCGCCGGGCTCGGCCCAGGTCGCGGTGCCCTCGATCACGGTCAGCCCTTCCGCGGCCGCGCAACGGCGCAGCGCCACGATCGGCGAGGAACACAGGGTCGGCGTTTCCGGATGC
This sequence comes from Mesorhizobium sp. B2-5-4, assembly GCF_006441095.1. Lineage (NCBI taxonomy): Bacteria > Pseudomonadati > Pseudomonadota > Alphaproteobacteria > Hyphomicrobiales > Phyllobacteriaceae > Mesorhizobium > Mesorhizobium sp. B2-5-4. The sequence continues at coordinate 266,372 of NZ_VFUR01000005.1, forward strand.
TTGCCCGGCCCGGCATAGAACGCCATCTCGAACGAGGCCCGGTCGGTCGGCACCGGCGAGAAGCTGTTTGTTTCCGTCGCCAGCGAGGCGGTGAAGACGCGCATGAAAGCTCCGTAGACTTCTTGTTTTTCGCAATTCCGGACGGAAAACCGCCGCGCACTTTTCCTGGACTTGCTGGGATCGCTACTTGACCGCCCCGAGCGCCAGCCCCCGAACGAGATAACGCTGCAGCCAGATGAACAGGATCGCCACCGGCAAAGTGGCCAGCAGCGTCGCGGCCATGACGTGATGCCATTCGATCGTGTAGCGGCCGGCGACCAACGAGAACACCTGGATCGGCAGCGTGTAGCTCTCCTGGCTGCGCAGCATGGTCAGCGCCACGACGAATTCGTTCCAGGCGTTGATGAAGGTGAAGATCGCCGTCACCGCGATCGCCGGCAGGCAGAGCGGCAGAAACACTTTGCGCAGCGTCAGCCAGCGGCCGGCGCCTTCCATCCAGGCCGCCTCCTCGAGGTCACGCGGAATGGTGTCGAAATAGCTCTGCAGCATCCAGACCGTGAAGGCGACGTTGAAGGCCATGTAGATGAAGCCGAGCGCGGTGGTCGATTCGACCAGCCCCCAGGCGGCCATCAGCCGGAACAGGCCGAGCACCAGCACGATCGGCGAGATCATCTGCGAGATCAGCAGGAACTGGCGGAAGGCGCCGTAACCGGCAAAGCGAAAGCGCGACATCGCGTAAGCCGCCGGCACCGAGATCAAGATGGCGCCGAGGGTGGCGATCACCGAGACATAGAGTGAATTGGCCAGCGCCTGGCCGAAGCCGGTCGCCACCCACATGTCGGAAAAATTCGACCAGCGGAACTCGCTCGGCCACCATGTGGGTGTCAGCACCTCGGTCCGTGGCTTGACCGCCGTCAGGAACATCACCGCGAAGGGAAAGATCGTCACCACGATCAAGGGCGCCAGCAACAGCCAGGCGATGACGGTGCGCTTCAGCTTGCCAGTCATGCGCGCTGCTCCCGCATCGCGAGGCGCACATAGATCATGGTGAAGATCAGCAATATGGCGAACATCACCAGCGACACCGCCGAAGCCTCGCCGAGTTTGCCGATGCGGAACGCGAGCTTGTAGAGATGGGTGACCAGGATGTCGGTCGAGTTGGCCGGCCCGCCCTGCGTCATCACCCAGATGATCGGGAACGAGTTGAAGACGTAGATGGTGTTGAGCACGATGGCGATGTTGATGAACGGCTTCAGCAGCGGAAAGGTGATCTCGCGGAACTGCTGCAGCGGCGTTGCCCCTTCCAGTGCGGCCGCCTCGTAGAGATCGTCCGGGATCGACGACAGGCCCCCGAGGAAGATCGTGGTGGTGAACGGCACCGTCACCAAGATGCCGATCAGAACCTGCATCGGAAAGGCGGTTCCGGCCTGTGCCAGCCACTGGATGTTGTGGTCGATCAGGCCAAGCCCGATCAGCGCCGAATTCAGCATGCCGCTTTCGCCGCTCAGTGCCCAGCGCCAGACCACCGCCGTCATGGTCAGCGACACCGCCCAGGGCAGCATGATGATGACACGGGCAAGGCCCCGGCCATAGAAATCGGTGTTGAGGATCATCGCCACCGGGATCGAGAGCAGCAGCGCGCCGCCGACCACCAGCAAGGTCCACAGCCCGGTGCGCCAGAGTGCGGCGACAAAATCGGGATCGGCGGTCAGCGCGGCGAAATTGGCAAGGCCGCTGAACTCGCGCAACTGACCGAAGCGGTTGACGTCATGTGTCGCGATCTGGATCAGGTCCCAGACCGGCCAGAAGATGACCACCGCCGCCAGGAACAGGCTGGGCAAGGTCAGGAGATAGGGCAGGAAGCGATTTTGCATCGGCTTGGGTTGAGTCCCGGTGCGCTGGATCTGAGTTTCTGCTTATGCGAATTTCGGATCCGCTGCACCCGGCAGGAAGTCAAAAATGTGGCGCGCCCCGCCTGAGTCGGGGGCGCGCCACGGGCGCAGGGAGATACGCCCTATTTCTTCAGCACGGCATTGGCCTTGGCCGCGGCGTCCTTCAAGCCTGCTTCGGGATCGCCGCCGAGATAGATCTTCTGCATGGCATCCGAGGTGATCTGGGCAACTTCTTCCCAGCCCGGGATGACTGGCGCGAAACGGGCATCCGGAAGCAGGGCAGTGAAGGCGGCGAGATCGGCGTTGTTGACGTAATAATCCATCTTGGCCTCTTCCTTGTTCACCGGGAGGAAGCCTTCGCCTTGCGTGAACTTGGCGCGCTGCTCCGTGGTGAACAGGAAGTCCATCAGCTTCCAGGCCTCGTCCTTGTTCTTGGAGTTCTTGAACATGATCATGGAGTCGGTGACGCCATAGGTGCCGCGCACGCCGGTCGGACCGGCCGGAATGGCGGCCACGCCGTATTTGAGGCTCGGCGCCTCCTCCTTGATCTGGTTGGACAGGAAGGGCGCCGTGATCATCATGCCGACCTTGCCCTGCTTGAACAGGTTCTGCACGTCCTCGCGGTTGTTGGAGGTGACGCCGGGCTCGGTCAGCCCCTCGTCGATCATCGACTTGTAGAGCTTGGCGGCTTCGAGCGCGCCCGGCGTGCCGAGGCCCGACGTGCCGTCCTTGTTGAGGATCTCGGTACCCTGCGACCACATCGCGTAATAGTAATAGACGTCGGTCTCGATCTCCTTGCCCTGCAGGCCGAAACCGAAGGCACCCTGCGCCTTGATCTTGCGCGCATCCTCCTGCAGTTCGGTCCAGGTTGCCGGCGGCTTGGCGATGCCGGCCTTCTCGAACAGCTCCTTGTTGTAATACATGGCGCGCGCCGAAGCGGCGATCGGCAGGCCGTAGGTCTTGCCGCCCATGATCGAGGGCGACAGGAAGGTGTCGATGAAGCGGCCCTTGAATTCGGGCGTGATATAGCTGTCGAGCGGCTCTGCGACATCCTGCTGGACGAAATCGATCAGCCAGCGCGTGCCTATGATGGAGAGATCCGCATTGGTGCCGGCGGTTATGTCGGTGGTCAGCTTCTGCAAGAGCACATCCCACGGCACCACCTCGAACTTGACCGTGATGCCGGGGTTCTTCGCCTCGAACTCCTTCTTGACCTGCTCGAAGTAGGGGCCGGTCTTGGCGCTGTATTCAGCGACGGTAACCCGCACTTCGCCGGCCTCTGCCTGCGCCGCGAAGGCCAGCATGCCCATTCCGGCCATCAGGCCGGCCGTCCATTTTGCAAGGTTCATCCGATCTCTCCCATTTGTTCGCGCATTCGCGCTCCTTGTGCCGGTGCTGACACAAGATTTATGTGACTTTCCTACATTATCGATGAATTCGCCGCATGCAAGCGGATTAATATGTTGCTTAATTACATCGTGTTCTTTAGCCTCCCGGCATCTGCCCGACCTGCGGGAGGAGCAAGCGCCGTGGTTTCGAGAGCCGAATTCGAAGGCAGGACCGTCATAGTTACCGGCGCCGGTGGTGGCCTTGGCTCGGCGATCGTCGCATTGCTGGCCGACAGGGGCGCGCGGGTGGTCGGCTGCGACCAGTCGCAAGAGGCGCTGGCGAGCCCGCACCTTGCCTCGCGCCATGTCTTCGACCTTCTCGACCGGGCCTCGGTCGAAGCCACGATCGCCGCCGTGCTTGAAAAGGACGGCGTCCCCGACATCCTGATCAACAATGCCGGCTGGACCCGCGCCGAGACGCTTGATGCGCTGACGGCGGACAGGATCGAGCACGAACTCGACCTCAACCTGACCGGCGTGATGATGTTCGCCGATCCCATTGCCAAGGCGATGGCCGCGCGCGGTTCGGGCAGCGTCGTCTTCATTTCCTCCGTCAACGCCATCGCGCATTTCGGCAACCCCGCCTATGCCGCCGCAAAGGCCGGCATCAACGCATATTCCAAATCGATCGCCGTCGAGCTCGGCCGCCGCGGCGTGCGCGCCAATGTGGTTTGCCCCGGATCGATCCGCACCGCCGCCTGGGACCATCGCCTTGCCAAGGACCCTAAGATCTTGGGCAAGCTGCAGCGGCTCTATCCGCTCGGCCGCATCGTCAACGCCTCGGAAGTCGCCGAAGCGGTAGCTTTCCTTGCTTCCGACCGGGCCTCGGGCGTAACAGGCGTGGTGATGCCCGTGGATGCGGGATTGACCGCCGGCTGCCTGCCGTTCATCGACGACATATTGGGAGCGTGACCATGACCGACGTCGAGTTTCGCAACCTGTCGAAATCCTTTGGCCAGCACAAGATCCTCGAGGACATCAGCCTCGACATCAAGAGCGGCGAGTTCGTGGTACTGGTCGGCCCGTCCGGCTGCGGCAAATCGACTTTGCTGCGCATGCTAGCAGGATTGGAGACCATCAGTTCCGGCGATCTCCTGATCGGCGGCACGCGCGCCAACGACCTGCCGCCGCAGCAGCGCAACATCGCCATGGTGTTCCAGTCCTATGCGCTGTTTCCGCACCTGAAGGCCTCGGACAATATCGGCTTCGGCCCGAAAATCCGGGGCGAGAACCGCACGGCCATCGACCAGAAGGTCAAGAAGGCGTCCGGCGTCCTCAACCTGTTCTCCTATCTCGACCGGTACCCCCGCCAGCTCTCAGGCGGCCAACGCCAGCGCGTCGCCATGGGGCGCGCCATCGTGCGCGAACCCTCGGTGTTCCTGTTCGACGAGCCGCTCAGCAATCTCGACGCACAGTTGCGCGTGCAGATGCGCACCGAGATCAAGGCGCTGCACCAACGGCTGAAATCGACCATCGTCTACGTCACCCACGACCAGATCGAGGCCATGACCATGGCCGACCGCATCGTGGTGATGGACCGCGGCAGGGTCCAGCAGGTCGGGGCGCCGCTGGTGCTCTATGACCGGCCGGCCAACAAGTTCGTCGCCGGCTTCCTCGGCTCGCCGTCGATGAGTTTTGTGTCCGGGGCTCTCAAGACGACGCCCGAGAAAACCTGGTTCGAGTCGGTCGGCGGCGGGCGGCTTGCGCTCGCCGGCAAGCCGGTGCCGGCAGGCAGTGCGGTGGAGGCGGGCATCCGGCCCGAGCATTTCATCGTCGGTGAAGCCGCCGGCACCATGACACTCAAGGTTGACGTCGTCGAGCCGACTGGTTCCGAAACCCATGTCTACGGTGCCATTGGCACTGATACGGTACGCGCCGTGTTCCGCGACCGGCTGCCGGTCCGGCCAGGCGACCTGCTGCCGGTCTCCGTCGATCCCGGCAACATCCATCTGTTCGACACGGCGACGGGCCTGCCTCTGAGATGACGACGGAAACTCGGATATGAAGACGCCTGCCGACATCATCACCCGGCTGCAGCTGATGTCGCAGGACGGCACCAAATCGGATCGCCGACTGGCAAGTCTTGTCCTGTCCGACCTCGACTTCGCCTCGAAGGCCGCGATCTCCGAGATTGCCGCGCGCGTCGGCGTCAGTGAGCCGACAGTGACCCGTTTTTGCCGCAACCTCGGCTGCGAGGGCCTGCGCGACTTCAAGTTCCATCTGGCGCAGGCCATTGCCATCGGCGGCCAGTATCTGTCGCCGGAGCCGCTGAGCCGCGACGCCCGCGAGCAGCGCATTGCGTCGGCCATCACCGAAGCGGCTGTCACAGCCATCCAGCGCGCCAGCGAGAATCTCGACATGACGACGCTGGTCGATGTCGCCGCGCGCCTTGCTGCGTCAGGCAATGTGCTGTGCATCGGTTCGGGTGGCATTTCCTCGATGATGGCGACCGAAATGCAGAACCGGCTGTTCAGGCTCGGCCTGCCGGTTCTGGCGCAGATCGACGGGCAACTGCAGCGCATGTACGCCGCCGTCGCCACGCCGGACACCACCGTGGTCGCCTTCTCGGTCTCCGGCTATGCCCGCTCGGTCATCGAGGCGGTGCAGGTCGCCCAGCAATATGGCGCCGCCACGGTGGCCGTCACCGCGCCCGACTCCGCACTGGCCAAGGCCGCCGACACGGTCATCCACCTGCAGCCGCTCGAGGACGGCAACATCTACAAGCCGACATCGTCGCGCTACGCGCTGCTGGCGATCGTCGACATGATCGTGACATCGGTCGCCGAGACGCGCGGCCCGAAGGTGCTGGAGAACCTGCGTCGCATCAAGCAGAGCGTGAACACGCTGAAGGTCGACGATCCGCGTTTGCCGCTGGGCGATTGATTGAACTTCAGGCAGAGGATTGATCGCAGAGCGCTTCGACACGTCTTGCCAGCGCAGCCGGTTCGCCAAGAATGCGCAGAGTCTTGAGCCGGGCCGTGCCGCCTGCAACGACCGAAACGGCCGAAGCCGGCATGCCCAGCGCCTTGGCGACCAGCTTCTCCAGCGCTTGATTGGCGGCGCCGTTTTCCGGCACGGCGCGGAGCCGCGCCTTCACGTGACTTCGTCCGTCCGCCGATGTCTCGACACTTTCGAGCCTGTCCACCGAAGACTTTGGCGTCAACCGGACAAACAGCTCGATGCCGCTCTCCCTAATGCGGTACGGCGCGCTCATGCGATCTTCAGGCCAGCAGCAGTGGCGCCACCGTGGTGAGAATGAACTGCCTGAGGAAGAACAGGATCAGCAGCAGGATGATCGGCGAGATGTCGATGCCACCAAGGTCGGGCATGAAGCGCCGGATCGGCCGCAGCGCCGGCTCGGTCAGCCGGTAGAGCATGTTGCCGATGCTGCCGACGAACTGGTTGCGCGAGTTGACGACGTTGAATGCATAGAGCCAGGAAAAGATCGCCGAGGCGATGATGACCCACCAATAGAGGTCGAGCGCCATGACGATGGTTTGAATGAGGGCGAGCATGCCGGTCTCCAATTGTTGCCGACATGTAGCCATTACACGCCAAACCGGCAAGGGCAGGTTCCGCCATGCGACCTGCGGTCGGGTTTTCGGTGATGCGCCGCCTTGACAGGAAACCGCGTCCCCCGATAAATGCGCCATCCGCTGGACGGGGCTGTAGCTCAGCTGGGAGAGCGCGTCGTTCGCAATGACGAGGTCAGGAGTTCGATCCTCCTCAGCTCCACCAGCGGAATAATCGATTGTCCGCCTTTCCCGAGCGGTAACGCCCAAGCATCATGCGATACCACGGCGTCAATGCCCCCAAAAATGGCCAGATGCGATTTCGCGTTCCCAAGGCGAAATGGTTGTCAATTGGACTTATGGCGATGGCCTCTGTCCGGTAGACGCTATTTTTTTTGGAAGCCGCCCCATTAGACTGGCGTTCTCAAATCAGTTTTTTCTGTGTGTTGTGACAAGGCGTTTCGGCAGGGGCGACCGAAGGCGCTATACGGATTCCGACTCGAAATGAAGAAGCCGCCCGCGGAAGCAAAAAAGTGTCCATTCGCGAGAATCTCGCTGCAAATCTCAGGCGGCTCTGCAAGGACCATGCTTCCGTCAGCGCGGTGTGCCGCGAGCTGGGCATCAACCGCACGCAGTTCGAGCGTTACCTGCAGGGGCAGACCGTTCCCAACAAGACCACCGCCAAGCTGATCTGCGACTACTTCCGCGTCGATGAACCCGAACTGTACCGGGACCCCGGCACGCCTGAGCTCTCGGCTCCCGGCCTGCCGCTGATTTCCGAAAGCCTGTTCACCCAGATGATCCGCCCGCCCGCTCCGTCGATCGCGAGCGGCACCTATTTCACCTATTTTTCGATTCCGACCCGCGCCGACCTCCTGATGCGCTCGGTGACCTTCGTGCGTCGCGAGGCCGAATTGGTCACATTCCGCAGGGTTACCGGATGGTCGGAGCGCCGCGGCTCGACATGGGCGCGGGCGCGCGGCAACCACTATGGCGTGGCGATCTCGCGTCTCAACTGGATCTATTTCAGCGGCGTCAACCGCCGCCAGACAGGCGAGCCGTCGCTGATCTCGGTGCAATGGGCGCCTATCTCCGAACCGGTGCTGACGGGCAAGGCCATGCTTCTGACCGAAACCGGACCGGCATTCGTGTCGGTCATCATGCGGCAGGACATGTCCAATATCCCGCCCAGGCGTGCGATCCGCATGGCGCACGTCATCAGGCTCGATGATCCCGGTATCGATCAGCTCGTCGTCAGCCTCGCCCGGGATGGACTGGGCTAGCCGCATGCTTACGCTGAAAAAGAACAAGAATATCCCGAAAAAGCGTATGCTGGCTTTTGCCTACTCCATATCTGAGTAAAATCGATTTTTTTAGACTTTACTACCAGGAAAGATATTTTAGATCGTATTTGATTTACTACAATTTTAACAAAGGATTAACTTCTCGGACCATACCTTTCTTCTCGCGGATCCCTTTTGGGGATCCTTCAACAGATCCCATTGGGGGGGGGTCGGGAAAGGGACGAAAATGGCCAAGAAAGTCAACAATGCCCCGAAGCTGACGGTTGCCGCTGGCACGCAGACCGCCTTCTTCTCGCAGGGCATGCACTACGGCGGCTGGTCGATCAATTAGCCGACTTAACATGTCCAATGTAGCCAATACCCCTTCCCAGAGTTCCATCCGATGACAGGAGCAGCACGTGTCAAATCATTCCTTACGTCAGTCAGAGCTCGATAGTCTCCAATATATCGCGACGATGACCAATGAGCTGGTGCAGATGGCCGAAGCAAGCCGTTTTCCCATGATCTCCTATCTGCTCGGCATGGCCTATGCCGAGGCCTTCGACGTCTTGCGCGGCGCACGGCCGGCCAGACATGCGCAGCTCAGCGCCAACCCTATGCACCCCAAGGCACACGCGAAAGGCAACCACGCTCAACCAAGGACAGCGTAGCGCGGTGCTGCAAAACTTGCTGCCGCTGCTGGAAAAGGTCGCCGCGGACCTCGGCCTGATCGCCGGCAGCCCGCGACACGGACATTCATGAGCACAGATTTGAGGGGACCAGCAAATGAACATGATCGCGACCATCAGGAGCGCCGACGCCGGCGAAAGCATCTCGGCTGAAGGCCCTGATCGCCAGCCGGACGGCCTCGCCGGATGCTGCCCGCTTCGAGGCCCGGCAGCTGATTTCCATGGCAATGGCCGATACCTGGCAGGCCGACAGCCTCTGGGGCGCGGCGGATGCCTTTCACGTCCATTTCGACTTCATGATGCAGACCATCGACATCAATGGCGTCGGCGATCCCAACCTTTGGAATCCTGCGCACCAAATGCCGTTCTACCTGGAACAGGTCGAGGCGCTCTGCCAATCGATGAGCCGGCGATAGACACCGTTCAATTCCTGGCGGCTGCTAGTCCCGCAAACTGAACACAAATGGCGCCGTACGGCTGACGCGCGAGCCTAGTTCCGACGGCGGCGCCGGCACGGTGGCGCCCTGCAGCACCGCAAGCGCGGCACGGTCGAGTTCGGCATCGCCGGACGAACGGACCACGTGCGCCGATATCACCCGGCCTGAGGCATCCACGGTGAAGGCCACATTGGCATTGCCCTGCGCGCGTCGGGATTTCGCGGCACTCGGGTAGCGCTTGTGGCGGTTGATCCACGCCGTCAGCCGCGATTCCCATTTGACTGGGCTGACACCCGAAATCCCGGCCGCCGATTTCGGCGTCGCTGCCTTGGCGGCGGGCTTGATCTCGGCGTTTGCGGCACTTGCCGTCTTCGGCGGTTCCGCCTTTTGCTTCTTCGGCTTTGGCTTGGGCATGTCGACAGGCCTTTTGACCTTGGCTTCGGCCGGTTCCTTTTCCTTGCGCCGCTCCGTCGGCTTTGCCTGCGGCAGCGGAACGACAATCTCCGGCGCGACGGTCTCGACGATATCGGGGACGACCTCCTCCAGCGGCGGCTGGTCGACTGGTTCGACTTTCGTCATCTCCGTTGACTCGTCCGGCGGCACCGTCTCCGGCTCGGCAGCAGGCTCCGCTTGCTCGGTCACCTTGTCGGGTTCGGCTTTGGTGATCTTTTTGGTCTCTTCAACCGGCTCGGTCTGGTCGGGAATGGCCGCACCGAGCATCGCGGCCTGTTCAGGTAACGCCGGCGTCACCATCATCGGCGCCATTTCGATCATCAGGGCTGGCGGCGGTCCGCCATCCGGCAGGTCGGCTGGACTGAAATTCTGCACGGCATAGGCGACCGCGACGTGCGCCCCAAGCATCAGCACGGCCGCACATGCCCACAGGCCAAGATCGCGCCAGCCGAAGCGCGACAGGACCATCGTGGCCGAGGCGGCGGAGCATGTCATGGGGCAGCCGTCGCGCCTGGCACCGGTGCGGCGGCATCACTGGCGGGAGCGGCCTCCAGGCCGACCAGGGCGACCTTCAGATAGCCGGCTGCACGCAGCAGGTTCATCGCCTCCATCAGGTCGCCATAGGCGACCGCCTTGTCGGCGCGCAGGAAGATGCGCGTCTGCTTGGCGCCCTTGGTGCGGCTGTCGAGTGTGGCGGCAAAAGCCGGGCGCGGCACGGTGTCATTGCCGATCGAGAGCGTGAGATCATCCTTCAATGTGAGGAAAAGCGGGGTCTCCGGCCGCGGCGCCGGTGTCGCGGTCGACCCGGGCAGGTCGACATTGACATCCACCGTCGCCAGCGGTGCCGCGACCATGAAGATGATCAGGAGCACCAGGATAACATCGATGAACGGCGTGACATTGATCTCGTGGCTCTCCTCGAGGTCGTCATCCATGGTCTGGCGGATCCGGCTGCCCATGGTCTTGCGCCGCTACTCGGCCGCCACCGCCGTCGCGGGTGCGACGTAGCGGAAAATCGAGGTCCCGGCTGACCAGCCGTTCGACGCCCGCCGAGGCATCGGCCAGGATTTGCCGGTAGCCGGCTATGGAGCGGGCGAAGACGTTGTAGATCACCACCGCCGGAATCGCCGCGACCAGACCCATCGCCGTGGCCAGCAGCGCCTCGGCGATGCCTGGCGCGACCACGGCGAGATTGGTGGTCTGCGCCTGCGAAATGCCGATGAAGGCGTTCATGATGCCCCAGACGGTGCCGAACAGGCCGACGAAAGGCGCGGTGGAACCGATCGTCGCCAGCAGGCCGGTGCCGCGCGACATGCGCCGCGACGCCGCCGCCTCGATGCGCAACAGGCGCGAACTGACCCGTTCTTTCAGGCCGTCTCCCCCGACATGGTCGAGCGCACCGGCCGAAAGCGCGGTCTCTTCCGCCGCCGCCCGCACCAGGAGCGCGCCGGGGCCGCCACCGCGGTCGAGCGCGCGGCTCGCCTGCTTCAATGTCGCGGCATCGCCGATCGCGCGAACCGCGCGGCGGATGCGCAGCTTGCCGCCGAAAATCTCCAGCGATTTGGCCAGCCATATCGTCCAGGTTACGAGCGACGCGATGGCCAGTCCGATCATCACCGCCTTCACGATGATGTCGGCGGCCATGAACATGCCCCATGGCGACAGGTCGTGCGGCAGGTTCAGCTCCATCGCCCCCGCAGGTGCCGCCGGCAGCGGGAGCGCCGGCGTCACGGGTGCGGCAGCCGCCGGCGCGGCAGGTGCCGGTGCGGCTGGAGCAGCGCCGGCCGGTTGCTCCTGGGCCATCGCGCCGATCGCCGCCAGGATCACCGATGCGACAAATGCCACCAACAAACCATGTCTCAACACGAGCTTCTTCCTTGTCCTTACAGCGGCCCCGGTCATGGCATTTCTCCAGCGCGGCCGCCGCATTCCAATCCCGGCTGCGCCAGGCAAGGTGCCCGGCTGACTATGAAACATGAACTTATTAGTCAACATTCAAGATGACTGCAATGCTCAACAATTCGGGAATGCGCCGCAAAATCCCTGAAACGCTACGCCGCCGGTGGTCTGCGATATCCGCCCCGGGGCGATGACAGGCATCCAGTGTCGCCGTGTGCGGCGCCCGGAGCAAACGGCCCCGACGGACGGAGTTCTAGCCCGCGCCGGAGCCGCGCGGTGAACCGCACCTCTCGCTGGAACGCCCTCTCTCCTTGGAACGCATTGTCGCCACTGCGGTGGAACTGCTGGACGCACGGGGGATCGACGGATTGACGATGCGTCGACTGGCTGATCGTCTCGGCTCGGGCGTGATGAGCCTATATTGGCACGTCGACAACAAGGACGGCGTCTTCGATCTGGCGCTCGATTCCGTGCTCGAATATCACGGATCGCCGCAAATAAATGCCGCTGAGGACTGGCGAGTGGAAATTGTCCATATGCTCGAAGACTGGCGGGCCGGCATGCTGCGCCATCCCTGGTCGGTACCGCTGTTGTCGAGCCGGGCGCTTGGACCGAACATTCTCAGCCGCCTGGAATTGCTCGGCAGGACTTTGTCCCGAGCCGGCGTGGCGGACAAGGATTTGAACGTCGCGATCTGGTCGCTATGGAACTATGTGATGGGCGCCACCATAACCCGGACGAGTTTCGACCTCGCGGACAGCGACAAGGCCGCCACGCAGCAGCACCACGCACATCCGGGCGAACGTTATCCCACGATCCAACGCTCTCGCCTGCTGTTCGACGACGATTGGGTCGGCACCTTCAGGAAGGGCCTCGATTTGCTGCTTGCGGGCCTCGCTCCCGGGAGATGAACCTGCCTAGCTGTGGCGCATCGGCCTCCCGGCGCGCCAGGGAGTTGCGCAGCAGCGCCAGTGTTTCCCGGCCAACTGTCGCGATCTCGTGTGGCGTGTCGACGCCGACGACCATGAACTCATCGATGCCGAGAGCCGCATAGGCAAGCAACGACAGCGCGACCTGGGCCGGTGGCCCGGAGAGGTCGACCGCCTTGTGGCCGGCGGCGGAAACACCTTGGTGGATCCTGACCGGAAGCGCGAAGCGCAGTTTGCCGGCACGGCCATATTCGGCTGCGGCGCCACGCGCCCGCTCCATCAATTGCCTGATATCGTCGATCGAGCCTGGCGCCAGCTCGAAGAGATCGGCATGCCGGCCGGCCACCCTCAGCACCGTTCCGGATTGCCCGCCCATGCGGATCACGAGGTCGGCGCCATGCGGACCCTTGCGCGGCACGTAACCGCCCTTGATGCTGTAAAACGCGCCTTCGTGATCGAAGGGCCGGTCGTTCGACCACAGCCGCTTCAACAGGACCAGATATTCGTCGATGCGCTGCCAGACGACGCCATGGCCGACCGGCCGTGTCTCGGCATCGTCATCGTTCAGCGGCTCGCTGATCATCCTGAGCGCCAGCCGTCCGCCGCTCTCCCTGTCGATGGACGCCAGCTGGCGGGCAGCCACCGTCGGGTCGATCACCCCGGCCCAATGAGTGAGCACCACTTCCAGCGAAGCGGTGCGGTTGAGCACCTGGGACGCAAGATCCATGTTGGTCAGCAGCCCGGCCGAATCGTCGACGACGATCTTCTGGAAACCGCCGTCCTCGATCAGCCCGAGCTTCGTCGCGGTCTCGGCGAAGTCATAGAAAAAAGGAACCGCCGCGTCGGCGGTCTTGCCGGGAATATGGGTGAATTCGATCGGCATTGTCATCTCCTCCATCTCTGGAATCACTGATGCTGTGAAATGCGGCCCTCAGGTGCGCGAAAGCGCTCCGGGATCCGGTTCATTCAACTCCGATTGCCTGAAAGCTGTGGGGCAACAGCCCCTGTCGATCCCTTAGGGAATAAGGCCCAGCACGATTGCCCCGGTGAACACGAACGCAAGGGCAAAGACGAGATAGGCGAAAGCGCCGGCATAGGCCGGGCGAAAGCCCTGGGCATTGGCCAGCTTCTGGCCGTTGCTGTCGGTCTGGGCGTTCTGGATATAGGACATATCGACCTCCGTCTCGCCGGTTAGTCTATAAAACTTGTAGACTTTGTCGATTGTTATTTTTGTGTCACGGGCAAAATTATTTTCTGATTGATCGCCGAAAATTGGTACGAAATTGCTGTGGAGACATATCCAGGCGATGAAGTGATACGGTATGGCGGCATCGCTTCACGCGCTTGTTTCCTGCATTGGCCACTCGATGCAGGAGGGATAGCATCGCTGCCAGTTGCAACATGAAATCATCCAAAGGGACGTTGGGAGCAGAAAAATGGGCGAAAGACTGGGCGGCAAGGTCGCCATCATTTCGGGCGGCGCGACGGGAATGGGCGGCGCGGCTTCGGAACTGTTTGCCGCCGAAGGCGCCAAGGTCGCGATCATCGACCGCAACGGTGAAGCAGCTGCTGCAACCGCGGCCGCGATACGCGCGCGGGGACACATAGCCGAACACTGGGTGGCCGACGTCTCTGATGAGGCCCAGGTCGAAGCTGCGGTTACAGGGGCGACCGAAAAACTCGGGCCCGTCACCGTGCTGTTCAATCATGCCGGCACCATCGTGATAAAGCCGTTCCTGGAGACGACGCTGCAGGAATGGGATTGGCTGCACGCCGTCAATGTGCGCTCGATGTTCCTGATGACACGCGCCGTGCTGCCCGGCATGATCGCCGCCGGCGGTGGATCGATCGTCTGCACCTCGTCGATCTCGGCGGTGGCGGCGACGCCGAATGAAGTGCTCTACGACACCACCAAGGGCGCCTGCCACATGTTCGCGCGCGCCATCGCGGTGGAGTTCCGTGACCACAACATCCGTTGCAACGCGGTCTGTCCCGGCTTCATCAGAACGCCGCACGGCCTGCGCGAGGTCGCCGATCTTGGCAGGCTCGGCGTCGATGTCTCGGACGCCGCACTTGCCGCGCAGCAGGGCCGCATCGGCGAGCCGGAGGAAGTGGCGAAGGCAGCGCTTTACCTGGCGAGCGACGAGTCCAGTTTCGTCAACGGCACGCATCTGTTCGTGGATAACGGCTTTACCGCGATGTGACGCATTCGGGCTTTGGGTCTTCGACCCAGGGACAGCTTGGCGCCTTCCTCTACCCGTCGATCGGGGGAGAGGAAAGGATGCCAAGTCCTGTTCGCTTACCGCTCTTCCCGCCGAAACGGCTTCAGCAGTGCCGAGGGTGCCACCGCGTTGCGCGACATGACCGCCATCGCGATGATGGTAAAGATGAACGGCAGCATCAGGAACGCCTCGTAGGGGATATGCCCCAAACCGCTCGCCTGCATGCGGAGTTGCAAGGCATCGACGAAGGCGAACAGCAGCGCGGCCCCTGCCGAGCGCCACGGGTCCCAGCGGCCGAACACGACCAGCGCGATCGCCACCCAGCCGCGCCCGGAGACGACACCAAAGGTGAAGGCATTGAATTGCGCCATCGACAGGAAGGCGCCGGCGAGCCCCATCAGGGCGCCGCCGAGAATGACGGCCTGGAAACGCGTGGCAATGACGCTGACGCCGGCCGAATCGGCGGCACGCGGGTTTTCACCGACCATGCGCACCGACAGGCCCCAGGGTGTGCGGTAGAGCACGAAGGCGGCGAGCGGGATGGCAATGATCGCCATATAGACCAGCGCGAACTGGTTGAACACCGCAGGTCCCAGCACTGGAATATCTGAGAGGACCGGGATCGGCAGCGTCTGAAAACCCTTGATGCTCGGCGGCACCGATTGCTGGCCGAAGATCAGCCGGTAGAGGAAATAGGCAAGGCCCGACGAGAACAGCGTGACGCCGATGCCGCAGACATGCTGGCTGAGGCCGAGCGCCACCGTGAACAGCGCATGCAGCGCGCCCATCAGCATGCCGGTCAGCACCGCCACCAGCACGCCGAGCCACAGGCTTCCACTGAGGCTGGTGGCGGTGAAGCCGGTCATCGCGCAGAGCAGCATGATGCCTTCGATGCCGAGATTGAGCACGCCGGCCCGTTCGGAGAACATTTCGCCGAGCGTGGCAAAGGCCAGCGGCGTGGCGATGCGGATGATGGCGGCGAGAAAGCCGACCTGAAAAATCTGTTCGAACACCGCGCTCATCCGAAGGCTCCGACGCGGCGGATGCGATAGGCGGTGAACAGCAGCGCCACCAGCATGGCGAGCAGCGCCGTGCCCTGGATGACGTCGCTGAGGAAGGCCGGCACGCCGGTCGCCCGCGACATCGCCTCGGCACCGGTCATCACGGCGGCCAGAAAAATCGCCGCAGGCACGACGCCGAGCGGGTTGAGCCGAGCCAGCATGGCGACGACGATGCCGGAATAGCCGTAGCCCGGCGAGATGTCGCTCATCACCTGGAAGTGCACGCCGCCGACCTCGCCGACGCCGGCAAGACCAGCCAGCGCGCCCGACAGCAGCGCCGTCCAGATCAGCACTCGCTCGACATCGATGCCGCCATATCTGGCCGCTTCCGGGTTTTCGCCGGTAACCCTGATCCGGAAGCCGAGCGTCGTGCGCACGATCAGGAACCAGATCAATGGGGCCGCGACCAGCGCCGCGACGACACCGAGATGCAGCCGCGTGCCTTCGATCAACACCGGAAAGTTCGCCGAATCCTCGATCGGCGGCGAGATAGGGTAGCCGCTGAAGCTGTCCTTCCACGGCCCTTCGATCAGCGCCATCAAGGCGTAGTAGATGACCGAGTTGAGCAACAAGGAGCTCACCACATCATCGACCTTGAATTTTACGCGCAGCGTCGCCGGCACCAGCGCAACCGCGGCACCCGCGGCCGCACCCGCCAGCGCCATCAGCAGCATGGCGAGCGGCCCCGGCATGGGGATGGCGCCAACAAAACAGCTCGCCACCGCACCGGCAAGCAATTGCCCCTCGGCGCCGATGTTCCAGAATTTGGCACGGAAGGCGACAGCCACCGCCAGCCCGGTGAAGATCATCGGTGCGGCGCGCACCAGCGTTTCGGTGATGGCATAACTGTCGCCGAGCGAAGCGGTGAACATAACCCCGTAGGATTCGAGCACGCCCGCGCCGGCCAGCGCGATCAGGCCGCTGCATAGGAAAAGCGTGGCGGCAATCGCCAGCAGCGGCAAGGCCAAATTGAACCAGGCAGGGGTCGAGGTGCGGACTTCGAGGCGGAACATCAGCCGTGCCCCTCCGCGCCGGTCATCAGCAGGCCGAGCCGCGCGACGGTCGCGTCGGCGCTGTCCAGCGTGCCGGCGATGCGGCCTTCATACATCACCGCGATGCGGTCGCAGAGCACCAGCAGTTCTTCCAGATCCTCGCCGATGACGATGATGCCGCAACCCTTGGCGCGCATGTCGAGGAATTTTTCGTGGATGAAACGGGCGGCGCCAATGTCGAGGCCACGCGTCGGCTGCGACACGATCAACACCTTTGGGTCGAAGGCAAGCTCGCGCGCCAGCAGTGCCTTCTGCAGATTGCCGCCGGACAGCGCGCCGGCGCGCGTCATCGGCCCGGGACATCTGATATCATAGGCCTTGATCTGTTCTTCGGCGAAAGCGCGGATCGCATCCGGCTTGAGCAGCCCCCTGGCGGAGAAGGCCGATGTGCCGATGCGCGGCAGCACCATGGAATCGGCGAGCGGCAGATTGGTGACCAGCCCCGTCGTCATGCGATCTTCCGGGATGCGGCCAAGGCCCAGCGCCTGCACCTCGCGCGGCGAGAACCGCGATACGGTCTCGCCGGCGATGGTCATCCGGCCGGCATCGGGCGCGCGCACGCCCGAGATGACCTCCGCCAGTGCCCGCTGGCCATTGCCGGAGACGCCGGCAATGCCAAGGATTTCGCCGGCACGAACCGCAAGCGACACATCGCGCAGCGCCGTGCCGGAATGCCGCCAGGTTGAAATGCCGTCGAGCGTCAGCACACCGGCGCCGGGCAGCGACGGTCCCCTCGCCGGTGGCACGATCTCATGGCCGCACATCAATTGCGCCATCGCCGCCGACGTCGTGTTGGCAGGATCGTCGACACGGCCGGCGACGCGGCCATGCCGCAGTACGGTGCAGCGATGGGTGAGCGCCCGCACCTCATTGAGCTTGTGCGAGATGAAGATGATGCCGAGCCCTTGCGCCGCCATAGACCGTAACGCCGAAAACAAACCCTCGACCTCGCTCGGCGCCAGCACTGCAGTCGGTTCGTCGAGAATCAAGAGCCTGGCGCCGCGAAACAGCGCCTTGACGATTTCCAGCCGCTGCTGCTCGCCGACCGACAGCGCCGAGACCGGCAGGTCGGGATCAAGCGTCAGCCCGTGCTGGCTGCTGATTTCAGCAAGCCGGGCCAGCCCGCCGGCGCGATCGATCCGCCCCGACTTGCCCGGAATACCGATGAGCAGGTTTTCCAGCACCGTCAGCCGTGGCGCCAGATGGAAATGCTGGTGCACCATGCCGATGCCGGCGGCCAGCGCATCGGCCGAGCTCGTGATCCGTACCGGCCGGCCCTGGATCAGGATCTCGCCGGCATCCGGCGCGTAAGCGCCGAACAGCACGTTCATCAATGTCGTCTTGCCGGCGCCGTTCTCGCCGAGCAGACCGAGGATTTCGCCCGGCGCCACGCTGAGATCCACGGCCTCGTTCGCCTTGAGGGCGCCGAAGGTCTTGGTGATGCCGCGCATTTCGATGAGGGGGGCGGACAAGGGCGCTCCTGAGAGGAATTGGCTTTACCATGGCAGCTTTGATTGACAGGGATGCGCTGCACCCCCTCTGGCCTGCCGGACGAGGGCGCCACGCACCGCCCCTCGAACCAACCCTCAATCCGAAACCGGCGTGTTCTCGTCCACGTCCACCCGGAAATTGCCTTCCAGGATCTCGGCCTTCTTCTTCTCGACCAGATCCTTGATCTCGGCGGGCAAGGTCTTGTCGAACTTGTGGAAGGGTGCCAGATACGAGCCGCCCTTGGCCATGCGCGAGAAATCGCCGTAATCCTGCGCCGTGTAGACGCCGGCCTTGACCAGTTTGATCGCCTGCTCGACCGTCGGGTACATGTCCCAGACCGGGCCGGTGATGACCGTATCGGGACCGAGGCTCGACTGGTCGGACATGTTGGAGATGGCGAAGATCTTCTTCTCCACCGCCGCCTCGATGACGCCGAAGCGTTCTGCATAGATGACATCGACGCCGGCATCGATCTGCGCCACCGCGGCCTCCTTGGCCTTCGGCGGGTCGAAGAAGGAGCCGATGAAGGCGACTTTCTTCTTGACGTTGGGATTAACCTCCTTGGCCCCGGCAAAGAAGGCGTTGACCAGCCGGTTCACTTCCGGGATGCCCATCGCCGCCACCGCGCCGACCGTGCCCGACTTCGACATCTTGCCGGCGATCATGCCCGAGAGATAAGCCGGCTCATGGATCCAGTTGTCGAACACGCCGAAATTGGGTTCGGCCGGCCCGGCGCCCGAGCCGAACAGCCAGGCCGTCTTTGGAAACTGCTTGGCGGTGCGGCGCGATTCACGCTCGGCGGCGAAGGCATCGCCCAGCACCAGCTGGTAGCCGCCTTGCGCATATTCGCGCATGACGCGGCTGAAGTCGGCGGTCTGCACCTTCTCGGACCATTTATATTCGATACCGAGTTCCTTCTCGGCCTTCTGCAAGGCGACGTGGATCTGGTTGTCCCAAGGCTCCTCGATCGGAGTGGCGAAGATCGCCGCCACCTTCAGTTTTTTGCCCGCCGCGAAGGCCGCACCAGGCAGCATCGCCGCCGCCAGGCCAAGAGCGCCCAGCTCCAGCACGTTGCGCCGCGACAGTCCTTCGCGCGTCGAATGGGATTTGTTCTTCCGGTTTTCCATTGAAGTGCCCCTCTGTTCGACAGCCGTGTCGAGCCGGCTGTTCCAAAAATCAGACGGGGAACTATGGAACGGGTCAGCACTTTTGTCCACATGGTCAAATTTGGCGGAGCGCCGAATCTGACCATGGTCTTGTCGAGCCGAGAACCGACGATCAGGCCCGTTCGAGCGCGACGGCAATGCCCTGGCCGACCCCGATGCACATAGTGGCCAGCGCGTAGCGGCCACCGCGTTCGCGCAGCTCAAGTGCGGCCGTCCCTGAGATGCGGGCGCCCGACATGCCCAGGGGATGGCCAAGTGCGATGGCGCCGCCATTTGGGT
Source organism: Mesorhizobium sp. B2-5-4 (assembly GCF_006441095.1). Classification (NCBI taxonomy): domain Bacteria; kingdom Pseudomonadati; phylum Pseudomonadota; class Alphaproteobacteria; order Hyphomicrobiales; family Phyllobacteriaceae; genus Mesorhizobium; species Mesorhizobium sp. B2-5-4. Next base: position 286,125 of record NZ_VFUR01000005.1, read on the forward strand.
TGACCTGCGGCGCATCCTCGGCAATGCCGAGCTGGCGCAGCACAGCGATGCCTTGTGAGGCGAAGGCTTCGTTGAGTTCTATGACATCGAACTGTTTTGGCGTCAGGCCAAGCCGCGCGCACAGCTTCTGCGTCGCCGGCGCCGGGCCGATGCCCATGATACGCGGCGCGACCCCGGCGGCGGCCCCACCAAGGATACGGGCGATCGGCGTCAGCCCGTATTTCCTGACAGCTGCTTCCGAGGCAACGATCAGTGCCGCCGCGCCGTCATTGACGCCCGAGGCATTGCCCGCCGTCACCGTGCCGCCTTGCCGGAACGGCGTCGGCAATTTGGACAATGTCTCGACCGTGGTGCCGGCGCGGGGGTGTTCATCCTTCGAGACCACGACCGGATCGCCCTTGCGCTGTGGAATCGCCACCGGTGTAATCTCCTTCGCCAGCCGGCCATTGGCTTGGGCCGCGACCGCCTTGTCCTGGCTGCGCACGGCAAAGGCGTCCTGATCCGCACGGGAAACAGCGAAGTCTTCCGCTACATTCTCGCCGGTTTCCGGCATGGAATCGACGCCATACTGCTTCTTCATCAGCGGGTTGACGAAGCGCCAGCCGATGGTGGTGTCGTAAATCTCGGCATTGCGCGAGAAGGCAGCGTCGGCCTTGGGCATGACGAAGGGCGCACGGCTCATCGATTCCACGCCGCCTGCGATCATCAGCTCCGCCTCGCCGGCCTTGATGGCACGCGCGGCGATGGTCAGCGCGTCCATGCCCGAGCCGCACAGCCGGTTGACGGTCGAGCCGGGGACTTCCTGGGGCAGTCCTGCCAAAAGCAGCGCCGTGCGCGCCACGTTGCGGTTGTCCTCACCGGCCTGGTTGGCGCAGCCATAGACGACGTCGTCGACCGCCTGCCAATCGATGCCGGGATTGCGCTCAAGCAAAGCCTTCAGCGGGATGGCGCCAAGATCGTCGGCACGCACCGAAGATAGCGAACCGCCGAAGCGGCCGATCGGCGTGCGGATGTAGTCGCAGATATAGGCCTCGGCCATGTCAGGCAGCTTTCCCTTTTCCGGTTCCTTCATGCGCCGCCTTGGTGCGGGCCTGCAGGTCGCGCAATGTCTTCAGTTCGAGTTCGCTTGGCGCCGGTGTTTCGTCAAGCGCCTCGGCGAACTTAACCACCCAGCCACAGCTCTCCTGCACCTGCTTGCGGGTGACCCCGGGATGCATCGAAACAACAGTGAATTCCTTGGTCACCGGATCCGGCTTCCAGATGGCGAGATCGGTGACCAGCAATGTCGGGCCCGATGTGTCGATGCCCAGCCGCTGGCGGTGGTCGCCGCCTTCGCCATGGCCAAAGGAGGTGAAGAAGTCGATTTTTTCGACCATGCCGCGCTTGGTCTGCGCCATGGTTATGTAGATCTCCTTCGAGGATGTCGCGATCTCCGGCGCGCCGCCGCCGCCGGGCAGACGCGTCTTGGGATGGAAATAGTCGCCGATGACGGTGGTGTTGATGTTGCCGAACTTGTCGAGCTGAGCGGCACCGAGGAAACCTATGGAAATGCGGCCGCCCTGCAACCAGTAGCGAAACATCTCCGGCACGGCGACGGTGGTGACGGCGGTCTCGCACAATTCGCCATCGCCGATCGACAGCGGCAGCACGTCGGGCGCGGTGCCGATCGTGCCGCTCTCGTAGATCAGCGTTATGTCAGGCGCATGCGTCAGCCGCGCGACGTTTGCAGGCGGCCGACGGCGCGCCGATGCCGACGAAACAGACATCGTCGTTCTTCAACGCACGGCTGGCGGCGATCGTCATCATCTCGTTGGGGGTAAAGGCGAGCTGGCTCATGCCGCTTTCCTCAGATGTTCGACGCGGGCCGCGAAATCATCGCTGGTTCTTTCGATGACGTTCGCCTGCATCCAGGCCTGGAATTTCTCGCGGTCAGCGGCGATCTCATCCCATTCGAGATAGGCGGCGTTGTCCCTGACATAATAACCATGTGCGTAGGACGGATGCGCGCCGCCGGGCACGGCCGAGATCGCCGCGATCGTCCAGCGCGGCAGCACGGTCAAATTGGGGTGCAGGTCGTCGAAATTGTCGACGACTTCCTCCACCGTGACCACGGCGCGCCTCGCCGCCAGCACGGCTTCCTTCTGGATGCCGATGATGCCCTCGACCAGCACATTGCCTTTCCTGTCGGCCTTCTGCGCATGGATGAAGGTGACGTCGGGCCGGATCGAAGGCACCGCCGCCAGCACCTCGCCGGTGAACGGACAGGTGACCGACCTGATGTTGGGATTGACGTCAGCCAACCCGGCGCCGCGATAGCCGCGAAACACGGCACAGGGCAGGCCGGCCGCGCCCGCTTCATAGGCGTTGGCCATCCCGGCATGGCTGTGTTCCTCGATCTCGATCAACCGGGGGAAACCGTTCTCGATCGCATCGCGGGCGCGCCGCAGCAGGCCGACGCCGGGGTTGCCGACATAGGAGAAGACGATTTTTTTCGCCATGCCCATGCCGATCATCTGGTCGTAGATCAGGTCGGGCGTCATGCGGATCAGGGTCAAGTCGCGAAACCCCTGGCGGATCGCCTCGTGCGCTGCCGCCATCGGGATCAGATGGGTGAAGCCTTCGAAGGCAACCGTGTCGCCATTGCTGAGGTTCTCGGCCACGGCCTGTTTGAGCGGCAGGAACTTGACCATCGCAGCGGCCCTCAGGATTCAACAAAGTTCGCATTGCGAACAAAAGTACCGTATGTGATATTTTCTAGCAGGATTTCTTTGTGGTCTGAGAAGCCTGTTGAACTTTCCAAGTCGGTGAGTCAGCGCCCCCCTCTGCCCTGCCGGGCATCTCCCCCACTTGGGGCCCGTTGCGCAATATTGCGGGAGGCTTGTTGTGAGGATTGAGGGCGGCCATTTTCGTTGCTTTGGAGGCTTTT